>NZ_JBEZDM010000004.1:0-526082 GCF_040648335.1 Nonomuraea sp. NPDC049158 | reverse complement strand
CTTTCTTGTGCTCGCCGGTGTACCGCCCCCAGGGGGGCCCGGGGGGCGCCCTGCTGACCCCGCCCCCCGCGCACCCCCGGGGGGGGGGGGGGGGGCCCCCCCCCCCCCCCCGCCGCGGGCGCGGCAGGCGGGTCGCGGGCTTGCTCCTCGCGCTCGCCGTCATCGGTACGGCCGGCGCGGCCGTGAACGGCATGGGCCTCCTGGGCGGCGACCGGGCGGCGGGCAAGACGGCCAGCGCCCTGCCCCCCGCCACCACCACGGTGACCAGGCAGACGCTGCTCGACACGCGGGAGGCCGACGGCGACCTCGGCTACGGGCCGACCACCACGGCGGTGAGCAGGAAGCCGGGCACGGTCACCTGGCTGCCGGACAGCGGTGACACGGTCGGCAGGGGCAAGTCCCTGTACCGGCTCGACGCCAAGCCGGTGGTGCTGATGTACGGCACCACGCCCGCCTACCGCGACCTGCGGATAGGCACCGAGGGCAAGGACGTCGAGCAGCTCGAACGCAACCTCAAGGCCCTCGGCTACGACGGCTTCACCGTGGACGACGAGTACACCGACTCCACCGCCGACGCGGTCAGAGAGTGGCAGGAGGACCGCAACCTCGACGAGACCGGCGTCGTCGAGCTGGGCCGGGTCGTCTTCGCCGCCGGCAAGGTACGCGTGGACAGCCTGGAGGCCGAGGCCGGCCAGCCCACCGCGCCGGGCCAGAAGGTGCTCTCCTACACCGGCACCGACAAGGTGATCACCGTCAAGCTGGAGACGGAGGACCAGCGGGTGGCGAAGAAGGGCGCCAAGGTGTCGGTCAAGCTGCCCGACGGCAAGACCGTGTCCGGCAAGGTCACCGAGGTCGCCACCATCATCGAACCGGGCGAGGGGCAGGGCGCGGAGCCCGAGACGCGGGTCGAGGCGCTGGTCTCTCTGGGTAAGCAGCGGGCCGCCAAGGGGCTCGACCAGGCCGCGGTCGACGTGACCTTCACGGCGTCCAAGCGCAAGAACGTGCTGACCGTGCCGATCGCCGCGCTCGTGGCGCTCCAGGAAGGCGGGTACGGCGTGGAGGTCATCGAAGGCGGCAAGTCCCGATATGTCGGCGTGAAGACAGGTCTGTTCTCCGGCGGCCGGGTCGAGATCTCCGGCGACGGCCTCACCGAGGGCATGAGCGTCGGGATGCCCCGATGATGGCCTTTTCGCCGACCTCATTTCCGATGATCTCCCTCACGGATGTCACCCGCTCCTACCCCGGCGGAGTCACCGCGCTGGACAAGGTGTCCCTGGAGATCGAGCGCGGCGAGCTCGTCGCGATCGTCGGCCCATCAGGCTCGGGCAAGTCGACGATGCTCAACGTCGTCGGCACGCTCGACCGCCCGTCCTCGGGAACCGTCCGCATCGACGGCTACGACGTGGCGAAACTGTCGGACGGCCGGCTCTCCGCGCTGCGGGCCACCCGCATCGGCTTCGTCTTCCAGCACTTCCACCTCGCCGCCAAGGTCCCGGCGATCGACAACGTGGCCGACGGCCTCGTCTACACCGGCATCGGGCGCGCCGAGCGGCGGCGGCGGGCCGCGACCGCGCTGGAGCGGGTCGGGCTCGGTCACCGCCTCGACCACGAGCCGCACGAGCTGTCCGGCGGCGAGCGGCAGCGCGTGGCCATCGCCAGGGCCGTGGCGGGTGATCCCCCGCTCCTCCTGGCCGACGAGCCGACCGGCGCCCTGGACTCCGTCTCGGGCGCCGGGGTGATGGACCTGCTGCACGACCTGAACGCGGCCGGCACCACCATCGTGATCATCACGCACGACCGGGAGATCGCCGCGAGCCTGCCCCGGCAGGTACGGATGCGCGACGGCCAGATCGTCGCCGACTCCGCGGCTGAAGAGAGAGTGGCCTGATGGCGGCCGTCGCCGAGCACGCGGGACTGCCGAAGCTCACCCCGGCCAGGATGCGGTCGGGCGATGTGCTGCGGGTCGGCGCCGTCGGCCTGCGAACCCGCCCGCTGCGGGCCTTCCTGTCCGCGCTCGGCATCGCCATCGGCATCGCGGCCATGATCGGCGTGGTCGGCATCTCGTCCTCCTCGGGAGCCGAGCTCGACCGTACGCTCTCGGCTCTCGGCACCAACCTGCTCACCGTCTCCTCCGGGCAGACGCTGATGGGCGAGCCGGCCAAGATGCCGGTCGAGGCGGAGGCGATGATCGAGCGGATCGGGCCGGTCCAGGCCGTCTCGGCGGCCGGGAAGGTCAGCGCGGCCAAGGTCTACCGGTCGGAGGAGGTGCCCAAGGCGCAGACCAACGGCATCAACACCTACGCCGCCCGGCTCGACCTGCCGGCCACGGTGGGCGCGACGCTGCGCAGCGGGACCTGGCTCAACGCGGCCACCCAGCGCTACCCGGCCGCGGTGCTCGGGTCGAGCGCGGCCCAGCGGCTCGGGGTGGGGGCGGCGGGGCCGGACACGCAGGTCGTCGTGGGCGGCAAGCGGTTCACGGTGGTCGGCGTACTCGACCCGGTGCCGCTCGCCGACGAGCTGGACAGCGCGGTGCTGGTCGGCTGGCCCGTCGCGGAGGCGGAGCTGGACTTCGACGGCTACCCGACGACCCTCTACACCCGCGCGGAGGAGTCGAAGCTGGAGAACGTCCGCTCGGTGCTGGCGGGCACGGCCAACCCGGCGGCACCCAACGAGGTCGACGTCTCGCGGCCGTCCGACGCGCTGGCCGCCAAGCAGGCGACCAGCCAGGCGTTCACCGGGCTGCTGCTGGGCGTCGGCGCGGTCGCGCTGCTGGTCGGCGGGGTCGGGGTGGCCAACACCATGGTCATCTCGGTGCTCGAACGGCGCTCGGAGATCGGCCTGCGCCGCTCGCTCGGCGCGACGCGCGGGCAGATCCGTACGCAGTTCCTCGCCGAGTCGCTGCTGCTCTCGGCGCTCGGCGGGGCGGGCGGGGTGCTCCTCGGCACCGGCGTCACCATGGGGTACGCGCTGTACCAGGGGTGGCCCGCGGTGATCCCCGCGTGGGCGACGGCCGGCGGGCTCGCGGCCACCCTGGCCATCGGCGCCGTCGCCGGACTGTACCCGGCGATCCGCGCCTCCCGCCTCTCCCCGACCGAGGCACTCGCCACACCCTGACCCGCCCACCCTGATCCGCGCCACCCTGACCCGCCCAGCACCGCCAACCCGACGGCGGCCCGCCCGGCGCGGTCAACCCGGCGCGGGTCAGCGCTGTGTGGGTCAACCCAGCGCGGGTCAGCGCTGTGTGGGCAGTCCGGCGGCGAGGGCGGCGAGCATGCGCCTCATCGTCGGCTGGAACGGCAGGCAGCGGGCGGCGATGTCGGGGTCCTGGGCGTAGAGCTCCCGCAGGGCGGGCGGCGGGTTCGACATCGGGAAGAGCGTGCCCGCCAGCGCGGCGGCCGCCCCGGCCAGCTCGACCCCCTCACCGGTGGTCAGGCCGGGGTAGGCCAGGGCGACGCGCGCTCCCAGGTCGTCGATCGCGCTGTGCACGGCGCGCTTGAAGGCACGGGCCGCCGAGACGGAGATGTTGTGCTCCAGCGTGATCGAGACGTGGCCCAGCAGGTCGCAGAAGAGCGGCCGTTCGAGCAAGGTGTCGGTCAGCGCGGCGATCACGTCGTCCGGACCGGCGGCCGTGGCGAGCCGGGAGACGACCTCGTCCGACCAGTCGGTCCACTCCTCGACGGTGAGCTCGAGGTAGATCTCCTCCCGGGTCCCGAAATATCGCACTACGTTGGACTTCGCCAGTCCGACCGCCGCCGCGACCCCGCCCAAGCTGACGTTGCGGACCCCTGATTCGGCGGCAAGCCGACGAGCGGCGGCAAGGATCTCCTCGCGCCGCTGCTGCTTGTGCTCCGGGCGTCTGGCCCGGAGAAACGCCGATCTCGTCATGGTTGAGCCAAGCATACGAGCAAGATAAGGAAACACCGTCCTCTTGTTAAGATTACACCGTCCTGTTAACGTCGCCCTCAACTGAACCGCGTCATCCGGAGGGCAATGTGGTCACGCTGCGTATGCGGGTGAACGGCGTAACCCGTTCGCTCGAACTCGAACCATGGGTCAGCCTGCTCGACGCGCTACGCGAGCGCCTGGGCCTGACCGGCACGAAGAAGGGCTGCGACCAGGGCGCCTGCGGTGCCTGCACGGTGCTGGTCGACGGCGAGCGGATCAACTCCTGCCTGGCCCTCGCGGTGCAGTACGAGGACCGCGACATCACCACCATCGAGGGGATCACGCACCCGATCCAGCGGGCGTTCATCGAGCACGACGGCTTCCAGTGCGGTTACTGCACCTCCGGCCAGATCTGCTCGGCGATCGGCATGCTGGCCGAGCACGGGGCGGGAATGCCCAGCGCGGTCACCGAGCCCGGCGCCTCCGGGCTGTCGGAGGCCGAGATCAGGGAGCGCATGAGCGGCAACCTGTGCCGCTGCGGCGCGTACAACGGGATCGTCGATGCCATCAAGGAGGTCGCGCGATGAAGCCGTTCGCGTACGTCAGCGCGCCCGACGTGGCGACGGCCGTCCGCGCGATCGCGACGGAGCCCAACGCGAAGTTCCTCGGCGGCGGGACGAACCTCGTCGACCTGATGCGCGAGGACATCGAGCGGCCCGACACGGTGGTCGACATCACCCGGCTGCCGCTGACCGAGATCGAGGAGCTGCCCGGCGGCGGCGTGCGCGTCGGAGCGCTGGTGCGCAACAGCCACCTGGCCGCCCACCGGCTGATCAGGACCCGCTATCCGCTGCTGTCGCAGGCGCTGCTCATGGGCGCGTCGGCGCAGCTGCGCAACATGGCCACGGTGGGCGGCAACCTGCTGCAGCGCACCCGGTGCCCCTACTTCTACGACGGCGCGTCGGCCTGCAACAAGCGCGTGCCCGGCAGCGGTTGCGACGCGATCGGCGGCTTCAACCGCAACCACGCGATCCTCGGCACGAGCGACGACTGCATCGCCACGCACCCCTCGGACATGTGCGTCGCGCTCGCCGCGCTCGACGCCACCGTGGAGGTGGAGAGCGTACGCGGCCTGCGACGCGTGCCGCTGGCCGACTTCCACCGGCTGCCCGGCGGCACGCCGCACCTGGAGACGACGCTGGAGCCCGACGAGCTGATCACCGCGATCGAGGTGCCGGAGCTGACGGCGCCCTCCTGCTATCGCAAGGTGCGCGACCGGGCCTCGTACGCGTTCGCCCTGGTGTCGGTCGCCGCGGCGCTGAAGGTCACGGACGGGGTCGTGTCGGAGGTACGGCTGGCGCTCGGCGGCGTCGCGGCCAAGCCGTGGCGTGCCCTCCAGGCCGAGGCGGCCCTGCTCGGCGCCCCGGCCACCGAGGAGTCGTTCCGCCGGGCGGCCGAGGCGGAGCTGGAGCCGGCGGTCGGCCGGCCGGACAACACGTTCAAGATCGAACTGGCACAACGGACGATCGTGGCGACTTTGCGGCGGCTCAGCGACAGGAGCACGGCATGACCACCACCACCGAGACGCAGAGCCCACCGCGCGAGAAGGCCGTGGGCCGGGGCATCGACCGGGTCGACGGCCCGGAGAAGACGACGGGCACGGCCCGGTTCGCGGCCGAGTTCCCGTACCCGGACCTCGCCTACGCCGCCCTGGTGCACGCGACGGTCGCCCGCGGCCGGATCACCGGCATCGACGTCAAGGCGGCCGAGGCGGTGACAGGCGTCCTGTCGGTGCTCACCCATCTGAACGCGCCCGTGCTGAAGCCGGCGCCCGCGCGGAGCATGCTCGACCTGAGCACGATGGTCTCCGCGACGTCGGTCAACTACCTCAACACCGACGAGGTGCACTGGGACGGCCAGCCGGTGGCGGTCGTCGTCGCGGAGAGCCTGGAGGCGGCGCGGCACGCCGCGAGCCTGGTCGAGGTGACCTACCAGGAGTTCCCGGCCGTGGTGGACTTCGCCGCGGAGGAGGCGAACGCCAAGCCGCAGCCGAGCAGCATGCTGGGGGCGGGCAGCGCCAAGAAGGGCGACGCGGAGGCGGCCCTGGCGGTGGCCCCGGTCTCGGTGGACCTGCGCTTCACCACCCCGCCCCACAACCACAACGCGATCGAGCCGCACGCGACCACCGCCGTCTGGGACGGCGACCGGCTGACCGTGCACGAGGGCAGCCAGGCCATCTCCTGGATGCGCAAGCACCTCGCGGTCAGGTTCGGCATCCCCGAGCGGAACGTACGCATGACCTCCCCCTACGTCGGCGGCGGCTTCGGCGGCAAGGGCTCGGTCTGGCCGGGCACGATCCTGACCGCGCTGGCCGCCCGGGCGACCGGCAGAGCGGTGCGGATGATGCTGACCCGGGAGGGCGTCTACCGCACGGTCGGCGGGCGCACGCCCTCGATCCAGCGCGTCGCGCTCGGCGCCGGCCAGGACGGCAGGCTGACCGCGCTGATCCAGACCAGCGTCACCAGGACCGGAAAGGTGGGCGGCAACTCCGAGCCGGTGACCGAGGCGGCCCATCATCTCTACGACGCCGAGAACATCCTCGTTCAGCAGAAACTCGTCGAGATGGACCTGCTCCCCAACACGTTCATGCGCGCGCCCGGCGTGTCCATCGGCACGTTCGCGCTGGAGGCGGCGATCGACGAGCTGGCCGGCGAGCTCGGCGTCGACCCGATCGAGCTGCGGATGCGCAACGAGCCGGAGCGCAACCCGCTCGACGGCAAGCGCTTCGCGCACCGGAAGCTGCGCGAGGCGTACGCCCTGGGCGCCGAGCGGTTCGGCTGGGCCGAGCGCACGCCGGAGCCCGGCTCGATGCGCGACGGCAGGTGGCTCGTCGGCATGGGGGTGGCCACGGCTTACCACTCGTCGGTGCAGTTCACGGCCAATGTCACCGTGCGGCTCTCGGCCGATGGCACGGTCGTGGTGCGCTGCGGCTTCCACGAGATGGGCATGGGCGGCGCGACAGTGCAGGCGCAGATCGCCGCCGACGAGCTGGGCGTGCCGTTCGAGGCGGTCCGGGTGGAGTACGGCGACTCCGACCTGCCGACCGGGCCCATGGCGGGCGGCTCCGCGCAGACCGCGAGCGTCGCGGCCAGCCTGCTGTCGGCCTGCGAGAAGCTGAAGGGGTCGGTGCTGGCGCTGGCCCGGCGCTCCGGCGACTCGCCGTTGCGCGGGCAGCGGCTCGCCGCGGTCGAGGCCAGGGACGGCGGGCTCTACCGGCGCGACCGGCCGGACGCCGGCGAGAGCTACGAGGCCATCCTGTCCAGGGCGGGGCGGCCGTCCGTCGAGGCGGCGATCGGCTCCGAATCGGGCCTCGGCGCGCTGGCCGGGCAGGTCAGGTTCATGGCCAAGTTCGTCAACGACCGGCGGCGCTGGGTCAAGGCCGCGAGCGGCGCCCAGTTCTGCGAGGTACGCGTCGATCCGGACACCGGCGAGGTACGGCTGTCACGCTGGCTCGGCGTGTTCGACGTGGGCCGGGTGATCAACGCGAAGACGGCGGCCAGCCAGCTCCGGGGCGGCATCGTGATGGGGATCGGCATGGCGCTGTCGGAGGAGACGCTCGTCGACCCGCGCAACGGGCGCGTCATGAACCCGGGTCTGGGCGACTACCACATCCCGGTGCACGCCGACATCCCGCCGATCGACATCCACTACCTGGACGAGCCGGACCCGACCATGCCCCTGGGCCTGATCGGCATCGGCGAGGTGAGCATCACGGGCGTCGCCGGGGCCATCGCCAGCGCCGTGCACCACGCCACCGGCAAGCGCGTCCGCGACCTGCCCATCACGCTCGACAAGCTGCTCTGACCAATACCCCCTCCGGGGCAGCGGAAGAAGCTGCCCCGGAGGGGAAGGAAGTCACTGACCGGCCAGGCCGGTGTGGGCGACTCCTCTGATGATCTGGCGCTGGAAGAGGACGAAGACCACCAGCAGCGGCAGCCCGGCGAGCACCACACTGGCCATGATCTGCGCGTACCGGAGCCCGAACGTGCCCTGCACCACGTTGGCCAGGCCGACCGGGAGGGTCATCGTGTTGGGGTCCGTCGAGACCAGGAACGGCCAGAGGAAGTTGTTCCACGTCGTGATGAACGTGAAGATCGACACGGCCGCGAGCACCGGGCGCGACAGGGGCAGGACGATCGTGAAGAACACCCGCCAGCGCCCGGCCCCGTCCACGAAGGCCGCCTGCTCCAGCTCCAGCGGCACGTCCTGGAAGAACTTGTAGAGGATGTACACGATCAGCGGCGCCGCCACCTGCGGCAGGATGATCGACCACCAGGTGTCGACCAGTCCGAGCGAGACCATCTCGGCGAACAGCGGCGCCATGAGCACCTGCGGCGGCACCATGATCCCGGCCAGGATGACCGCCAGGAGCACCCGCTGGCCGCGGAACTGCGTGCGCGCGAAGCCGTAGGCGGCCATCGCCGAGAACAGCACGGTCATGAAGGTGACGACGACCGCGGTGACCGTCGAGTTGATCGCCCACTTGACGATGCCGCCGGTCGCCAGCACCAGCCGGTAGGCGTCCAGGGTGAGCTCGCTGCCGAACCACTGGAGCGGCAGCTTGGTGGTCTCGCTCTCGGGCTTCAGCGAGGTGGCGACGGCCCAGGCGAGGGGCGCGAGCCAGACGATGGCGAGCGCCGCCGCGACCACCAGCAGGATGATCTGGGAGGGGCTGAACCGCTTGGTCATGACAGGGCCTCCTCGCGCTTGCGGAGCAGCCGGAGCTGGCCCAGCGACACGATGACGATCAGGACGAAGAGGATGTAGGTGATGGCCGAGGCGTAGCCGATGCGGTAGCCGGAGAAGCCGACCTCGTAGGCGTACTCGATGATCGGCCGGGTGGCCTCCTCGGGGCCGCCGTTCGTCATCAGGTAGATCTGGTCGAAGACCTTCAGCGACGCGAGGAGCTGCAGGATCACGATGAGCCCGGTCGTCCGGCCGAGCAGCGGCAGCGTGATCGAGCGCAGCTTGGTCCAGGCCGTCGCGCCGTCGATCGCGGCGGCGTCGTACAGGTGCTGGGGGATCGACTGCAGGGCGGCGAGGTAGAGCAGGAAGTTGAAGCCGACCGTCCACCAGACGGTGGTCAGCACCATCGACCACATCGCCACGCTCGGGTCGCCCAGCCAGAGGACGTCGGTGCCCAGAGTGCCGTTGAGCAGGCCGTATTCCGGCGGATAGATCATCTGCAGCCAGAGCACCGCGACCACGGCCGACGGCAGCAGGAACGGCCCGAAGAACGACAGCCGCCACAGCCACTGCAGGAAGCGCAGGTTGTGCACCAGCAGGGCGAATCCCAGGCCGAGCAGCACCAGCGGGATCGTGCTCAGCACGGTGAACACCACGGTGTTCCACAGTGAGTGCCACATCCTGGGGTCGGTGAACGCCTCGGCGTAGTTGGCGAACCCGACGAATTCGTTGTTGCCGCCCGCGATGTTGACACTCGACAGGCTCATCCGAAGGCCGAGCACGGTCGGCCACACCAGGAAGGCGGCATAGATCACCAGGAAGGGCGCGACGAACAGCAGTCCGTGCTGGGTCCAGCGGCGCCGTACCTGGACATGGGCGGCGGGAGCGGTGGCGGCGGGGGCGGCGACGGTGGTGGCCATCATCCCTCCTTGGCGGGGAAGGGGTCGGGGGCTGACATGAGCCGGCGCAGCGCCTGCTTGGCCGTCTCCAGGCCCTGCTCGGGCGTCCGCGCCCCGCTGATGACCGGCGAGAACGCGCCGCCGAACTCGATCCACAACCGCGACGCGGACCCGGCGAACCACACCTTCGGGTCCAGGGCCACCTCGGTGATCACTGAGCGGTACTCCGACTGCGGCTGCAGCGCCAGATAGGCGGGCTCCTCAAGCGCGGGCAGGTAGGCGGGCACGTGCCCGGCCACCGCCCAGTCGGCGCTGTGCTTGACCAGGTAGGCGATGAACCGGTAGGTCGCCGCCTCGGTCTCCGGGTCCCGGTTGCGCTGGTGCGGCAGCACGAACGAGTGGCAGTCGGCCTGGGCCGCGCCGCTGCCGAAGACGCTGGGGAAGCGGGCCATGCTGAACGGCGTCTTGCGTTCCTTCAGCCCGGTGGTCTCCCAGTCGCCGTTCCACAGGAAGGCCGCCAGGCCGTTGGTGAAGGCGGCCACGGACGCGCCGTAGTCGGTCTTGGGGTTGCAGAGCCCCTCCTGGCCGAGCTGGCGCATGAACCGCAGCGCGGTCAGCGCCTTGGTGTCGTCGAGGGTGATCCGGGTGCCGTCGTCCGACACCAGCGTGCCGCCGCTCTGCGCGTACAGCGTCTCCCACACCCGCCACGGGCCCACCGTGCCGAGGCCGAGCGCGTCGAAGACCAGCGGCGGCTTGCCGCCAAGCGCGTCCTTGGCCTTGCGCAGCATGGCCAGCAGCTCGTCGGTCCCGGTGGTCGGCTTCAGCTTGCCGTCGTCGCCGAGCAGGCCGGCGCGGCGGGACAGGTCGGTGTTGTAGTACTGGACCATGGGGTGGGCGTCGAACGGCACGGCGTACAGTTCGCCGTTGATGTGGGCGCGTTCCCAGATGGGCGGGCTGAAGTCGGCGGCCCGCAGGCCGTTCTTGGCGAGCAGGTCGACGTTGATCGGGTCGAGGATCCGGCCGGCGCCGATCCCGGACAGGCGGGCCAGATGGAACGTGGCCAGGTCGGGCGAGCGCCCGCCCGCTCCGGCCATCGCGACCTTCGTGTAGTACGGCTCGCCCCACGCGAGCACGTTCTCCTCGACGAAGACGTCCGGGTTGGCCTTGGCGAACGCGCCGACCATCCGGTTCATGATGATGCCGTCGCTCGCGCCGAGAAAGTGCCAGTAGCGGACCCGCCGCTGGGCCGAGCCCAGGCCGACGGGGATCGCACAGCCGGCCGCGCCGGCACCGAGAAGAGCGAGGCCCCCACCGAGGAGGTGGCGGCGGGAGACGGACGAGGGACCTTCCATGAGCGGCCTCTTTTCGGGTTACCCGAGTGTTTGCGGTAACACGTGAGCTGTCAAGAGCCTTGACCAGGTCTATGAGAGCGCTAACAATCTAGGCATCACTTCCGAGGAGTCTGCACAGTGCACGAAGCACATCTCACGATCGACCCCGCCTTCCGCGTGGCACCCGTACGCCGCCGCACCTTCGGCACGTTCGTCGAGCACCTGGGCCGGTGCGTCTACACCGGCATCTACGAACCGGGCCACCCGACGGCCGACGAGGACGGCTTCCGCCGGGACGTGCTCGACCTGACCCGCGAGCTGGGCGTGTCCACGGTCCGCTATCCGGGCGGCAACTTCGTCTCCGGCTACCGCTGGGAGGACGGCATCGGGCCGGTCGCCCAGCGGCCCCGGCGGCTGGACCTGGCCTGGCACAGCACCGAGACCAACGAGGTCGGGGTGGATGAGTTCGTCCGCTGGTGCCGCAAGGCCGGGGTGGAGCCGATGATGGCGCTCAACCTCGGCACGCGCGGCATCGCCGAGGCCCTTGACCTGCTCGAATACTGCAACCACCCGTCCGGCACCACGCTGTCGGACCTGCGGATCGCCAACGGCGCCAAGGAGCCGCACGGCATCCGGATGTGGTGCCTGGGCAACGAGATGGACGGCACGTGGCAGACCGGCCACAAGACCGCCCGCGAGTACGGCCGGCTGGCCGCCGAGACCGCCCGCGCCATGCGCACGATGGACGGCGAGCTGGAGCTGGTCGCCTGCGGCAGCTCGGCCTCGTCGATGCCGACCTTCGGCGCGTGGGAGGCCACGGTGCTGGAGGAGACCTATGACGTGGTCGACTATGTCTCCTGCCACGCCTACTACGAGGAGAAGGACGGCGATCTGGCGAGCTTCCTGGCCTGCTCGACCGACATGGAGTACTTCATCCAGTCGGTCGTGTCCACCGCCGACCACGTCGGCGCCCGGCTGAAGTCGCGCAAGAAGATCAACCTCTCGTTCGACGAGTGGAACGTCTGGTACCTGTCCCGCTTCCAGTCCGCCGAGCCGCCGCGTGACTGGCCGGTCGCGCCGCCGCTGCTGGAGGACCACTACCACCTGGCGGACGCGGTGGCCTTCGGCGGCCTGCTGATCACCCTGCTGCGCAACAGCGACCGGGTGACCTCCGCCTCGCTGGCCCAGCTGGTCAACGTGATCGCGCCGATCATGACCTCGCCCGGCGGTTCGGCGTGGAAGCAGACCACCTTCCACCCCTTCGCGCAGGCCTCCCGCCTGGCCGCCGGCGACGTGCTCCGCGTCGAGGCGACCTCCCCGAGCCACGACACCAAGGAGTACGGGGAGGTGCCGCTGCTGCACGCCGTCGCCACGCACTCCGGCGACGGGACCGTGATCTTCGCCGTCAACCGCTCGACCGACCAGCCGCTCTCCCTGGAGATCGACGCGCGGTCACTGGGCGACGTCCGCGTCGTCGAGGCCACCACGCTGTCGGGCCCCGACGTCTACGCGCGCAACACCGCCGAGGCGCCGGACACGGTCGCCCCGCGGGCGAACCCGGACGTCCAGCACGATCCCCTGCGCGTGCTGCTGCCTCCTGTCTCCTGGAACGTGATCCGCCTCGGCTGATCACGTTCTCATCGGCCTCGGCTGATCACCTCGTCCGGCTGGCGCCCGTGCTCTCCCTGACCACGAGCTCGGGCTCCACCAGCCGCTGGGTCTCCCGCTTCGTGCCGGCCATCTGGTCGAGCAGCAGGTGGAAGGCATTGCGACCGACCTCGCCGAAGTCCTGCCGGACCGTGGTCAGCGGGGGCCAGAAGTAGGCCGCCTCGGGGATGTCGTCGAAGCCGACCACGCTCACCTCCTCCGGCACGCGGCGCCCGGCCTCGCGCATCGCCCTGAGGACGCCCAGCGCCATCTGGTCGTTGCCCGCGAAGACGGCCGTGACCGACGGGTCGGCGGCCAGCCGCCGGCCGTGCTGGTAGCCCGAGCGGGAGCTCCAGTCACCGCGTAACAGCTCGGGCACCGGCCGGCCCTCGGCCTCCAGCGCCCCTCGCCAGCCCTCGATCCGGCCGCTGGCGTCGATCCAGTCGACCGGCCCGCTCAGGTGCCAGACCGTCTCGTGGCCGAGGCTCAGCAGGTGGCGCGTCGCCCGCGCGGCGCCCGCCCGCTGGTCGACCATGACCACCGGCACCGGGACCTCCTTGCCCGCGTCGACGGCGACCACCGGCAGATCGGGCGGCAGGTAGCGCAGGCCGTCGACCGCCGACTCGTGGGGCGCGACGATGACCACGCCGTCGACGGACTGGGACCTGAGGCGGTGCACGCCCTCCTCGATCGACTTGCGGTTGAGCAGGCTCAGGCTGGCGATGCTCACGGTGTAGCCGCTCAGCCGGGCCGCCTGCTCGATGCAGTAGAGGGTCGAGGCCGGGCCGTACAGGGTGGTGTCGATGCTGACCACCCCGAGCACACCCGAGCGGCCCGTGACCAGCTGGCGAGCAGCCGAGTTGGGCCAGTAGTCCAGCTCGCGCACGGCGGCCAGCACGCGCTCCCTGGTCTCGGCGCGGACCCGGTCGGGCGCGTTGAGCACCCGCGAGACCGTCATCGCCGAGACACCAGCCAGCGCGGCCACATCGCCGAGCACGGCGGGCCTGGTGCGCGGTTTGCCGTCCGATCCCCCAGCCATGCGGATCACCACCTCCGCGATAACGCTAACAGGCAGGTCGCGCAGGTGTGGATCGCTGACCGCAGTGTGGACACGCGAACGGGCACTTGACACTTCCTTCCCGGCAATGGTCTGCTAGCGCTGATTCGGAATGGCATTCCACTATACGGAATAGAGAGGGGCGCGCGTGAAGGCCCTGGTGTTCACCGGTCCGAGCGTCGTCGAGCTGCGCGAGGTGCCCGAGCCCGCGGTCGGCGCCGACGAGGTGCTCGTCCACGTGGCCGCGTCCGGCATCTGCGGCAGCGAGTTGCACGGCGTCAGGACACCAGGCTTCCGGGTGCCGCCCCTCATCATGGGACACGAGTTCACCGGTCACACCGACGACGGACAGGCCGTCATCGTCAACCCCATCCTGTCCTGCGGCGCCTGCGACCTGTGCGCCCAAGGGCAGCCCAACATCTGCCGGAACCGGCAGATCCTCGGCATCCACCGGCCCGGCGGCTTCGCCGAACGCGTCGCCGTCCCGGCCGCCGCCGTCATCCCCCTGCCTGACGGCGTCGACCGCACCGCCGCCGCGCTGATCGAGCCCGCCGCCAACGCGGTGCACGCCTGGCGCCTGGCCGGCCACCCCGCCGGGGCCCGCGTCGGCGTCATCGGCGCCGGTGCCATCGGGCTCACCTGCCTGCACACCGCCCTCGCCGGCAAGGCCGCGTCCGTCCATGTCGCCGACCGCTCGCCCGAACGCCTGGCCATCGCCGCCCGGCTCGGCGCCACCACCGGCACCGAGCTGACCGGCGAGTACGACGTCATCTTCGACGCCGTCGGCGCCCCCGCCACGCACGAGCAGTCCCTCACCCACCTGCGCCCCGGCGGCGTGACGGTATGGCTCGGCCTGGCCGCCGCCGACCCCGGCTTCGACGCCACCGACCTCGTACGCACCGAGAAACGCGTCCTCGGCTCCTTCGCCTACACGGGCGCCGACTTCACCGCCGCCATCGACCTGGTCGGCGGATGGGACCTCAGCTGGACCGACACCTACCCCCTCGACCAGGGCGCCGACATCTTCACCACCCTGATGAACGGCCACACCACCCCGGTGAAGGCCCTCCTGATCCCCTGAGAGGAGCAGCCATCATGCGCCCAGACGATCCGCCGTTGTCCCAATACCGGCCGGTGTCCCAGCTCCGGGTCGCGGTCCACGAGGTCGACCGCGCCGCCGTGCCCGCCGTGGACGCCCACGTCCATCTGGGCCGATGGCTGAGCGAGGACGGGGACTGGACGGTCAAGGACGTACCGGCCCTGATCGGCCTGATGGACGAGCTCAACCTGCTCGGCATGGTCAACCTCGACGGCCGCTGGGGCGCCGAGCTGGCCGCGAACATCGAGCGCTACGACGCGGCCCACCCCGGCAGGTTCGCCACCTTCTGTCACGTCGACTGGGCGCGGACGGCCGAGCCGGGCTTCGGCGAGCGGCTGGCCGCGCAGCTACGCCGCTCGGCGGCCGAGGGCGCGGCGGGGCTGAAGGTCTGGAAGGACGTCGGCCTGCGGGTCCGCGACCATCGTGGCGAGCTGGTGATGCTCGACGACCCGAGGCTGGACCCGCTGTGGGCGGCCGTCGGTGAGGCGGGCATCCCCATCGCGCTGCACACCGCCGACCCGGTGGCCTTCTTCGAGCCCGCCGACGAGCGCAACGAGCGGCTCGAACTGCTGGCCGCCCGCCCGGACTGGAACTTCTCCGGGCCGGAGTTCCCGCCGTTCGAGCGGCTGATGGACGCGATGGAGGCGATGATCGCCAAGCATCCCGCCACCACGGTGATCGGCGTGCACGCGGGCTGCTGGCCGGAGAACCTGGGCTTCGCGAGCCGAATGCTCGACACGTACCCGAACTTCCACATCGACATCGCCGCCCGCGTCGCCGAGCTGGGCCGCCAGCCCAGGGCGACGCGGGCGCTGATGCTGCGCCACCCGGACCGGGTGCTGTTCGGCACCGACGAGATCCCGCCGGACCGGGACAGCTACCGGACCCACTTCCGGTTCATGGAGACCGACGACGAGGCGTTCGCCCACTCGTCGGACGACCCGCCGCTGATGGGGCGCTGGACGATCTCCGGTCTCGACCTGCCACCTGACGTACTCGAACAGGTCTACTCGGCGAACGCGCGCAGGCTCGTCCCGAGGCTGGCATGAGCGGCCAACGTGCCACACGGGTACTTTCCTCGTAAAAACCTGCCTTTTACCTGCGCGTTCGCGGAATGGTCGGCGCGATGGCGGACACCATCGTGAGGTGGAGCTTCTCAGGGCCGAGGGCCTGCGCAAACGCTTCCCGGGGGTGCTGGCGCTCGACGGCGTCGACCTGACCGTGCGCGCCGGCGAGGTGCACGTCCTGCTGGGCGAGAACGGCGCGGGCAAGAGCACGCTCATCAAGATGCTCTCCGGCGCCTACCATCCCGACGAGGGCCGCGTGCTGCTCGACGGGCACCCCGTGCACATCCGTACGGCCGGCGACGCCCAACGGCTCGGCATCGCCACCATCTACCAGGAGTTCAACCTGGTCCCTGAGCTCAGCGTGGCCGAGAACCTGTCGCTGGGCCGGCCGCCGCGCAGGTTCGGCTTCGTCGACACCAGGAAGATGCACGAGCGGGCCGTGGAGTTGCTGGCGCGGGTGGGCGTGGACGTCGATCCGCGCACGCCGGTCGCCCGGCTGGGCATCGCCCGCATGCAGATGGTGGAGATCGCCAAGGCGCTGGCTCTCGACGCCCGCGTCCTGATCATGGACGAGCCGACGGCGGTGCTCACCACCGGCGAGGTCGAGAAGCTGTTCTCGATCGTCCGCCGGCTCCGTGAGGACGGGGTGGCGATCGTGTTCATCACCCACCACCTGGAGGAGATCGCCGCGATCGGCGACCGCGTGACCGTGCTGCGCGACGGCCGGTCGGTCGGCGAGGTGCCCGCGGACACGCCCCAGGACGAGCTGGTCCGCCTCATGGTGGGCCGCCCGATCGACCAGCAGTTCCCGCGCGAGCGCGGCCAGGCGGGCGAGCCGCTGCTCAAGGTCACCGGGCTCGGCCGCAAGGGCGTCTTCGAGGACGTCTCCTTCGAGGTGCGCGCGGGCGAGGTGGTCGGCCTGGCCGGGCTGGTGGGCGCCGGCCGTACCGAGGTGGCCAGGGCGGTCTTCGGCGCCGACCGCTACGACACCGGCGAGGTCACCGTGCGCGGCCGGCGGCCCGCGCCGGGCGACGTGGTCGCGGCCATGGAGGCGGGCCTGGGGCTGGTCCCCGAGGACCGCAAGGGCCAGGGACTGGTCCTGGGCGCGGACATCGCCGAGAACCTGGGCCTGGTCACCATGCGCGAGGCCACCCGCGCCGGATTCGTCGACCGCGGCGGGCAGCGCCGGGCCGCCGCGGAGGTCGCGGAACAGCTCGGCATCCGGATGACCGGACTGGCCCAGGAGGTACGCACGCTCTCCGGCGGCAACCAGCAGAAGGTCGTCATCGGCAAGTGGCTGGAGGCCGACGCGGGAGTGCTGATCCTCGACGAGCCGACCCGCGGCATCGACGTGGGCGCGAAGGTGGAGATCTACCAGCTGATCAACCAGCTCACCGCGTCGGGGCACGCGGTGCTCATGATCTCCAGTGACCTGCCCGAGGTGCTCGGGATGAGCGACCGGATCCTGGTGATGGCGCGCGGGCGGCTGGTCGGCGAGCTGTCCGCGGCCGAGGCCACGCAGGACGGCGTGATGGCGCTGGCGGTCGCCGAGGTGGCGGGTCCCCGTGGCCGCTAACGTCTTCCTCAGGCGGTCCTGGCTGGCCGAGAACGGCGCGCTCGCGGCGCTCGTCGTGCTGATCGTGGCGCTGTCGCTGCTGTCCTCCGACTTCCTCAGCGTGACGAACCTGCTCAACGTGGGCGTCCAGGCGGCCGTCACCGCGATCCTCGCCTTCGGCGGGACGTTCGTCATCGTCACCGGCGGCATCGACCTGTCGGTGGGCTCCGTCGCCGCGCTCTCGGCGATCGTCCTGGCGTGGACGGCCGCCGTCGCCGGCCTGCCCTGGCCGCTGGCCACCGTGCTCTCCCTGGTGGTCGGCGTCGCGTGCGGCCTGGTCAGCGCCGCCCTCATCGCGTACGGCAAGCTGCCGCCGTTCATCGCCACGCTGGCCATGCTCGGCATCGCCCGCGGCCTGGCCCTCGTCATCTCCCAGGGCAGCCCCATCCCGATGCCGGACGCGGTCTCCCACCTGGGCGACACCATCGGCGGCTACCTGCCGGTCCCCGTCATCGTGATGCTGGTCATGGGCGCCCTCGCGGCCGTGATCCTCAACCGGACCTATGTGGGCCGCGCGATGTACGCCATCGGCGGCAACGAGGAGGCCGCCAGGCTGTCGGGCATCAAGGTGTCCCGGCAGAAGCTCATCACGTACGCGCTGTCCGGCGGGTTCGCCGCGGTCGCCGGGATCGTCCTGGCCAGCCGCCTGGCCTCGGCCCAGCCGCAGGCCGCCGCCGGCTACGAACTCGACGCCATCGCGGCCGTGGTCATCGGCGGCGCCAGCCTGTCCGGCGGCAAGGGCCGGGCGCTCGGCACCTTCGTCGGCGCGCTCATCCTGGCCGTCCTGCGCAACGGCCTGAACCTGCTCTCCGTCTCGGCCTTCTGGCAGCAGGTCGTGATCGGCGTGGTCATCGCGCTCGCGGTCCTCGTCGACACGCTGCGGCGCAGGGGGATGTCATAGGAAAGGGATAGATCATGCGGATTCCCGCGCTCGTCATAGCCGGCGCCGCTCTCGCGCTCGGCCTCACCGCCTGTGGCTCCGCCGGCCCATCAGGCTCGAACAACGCCTCCGGCTCACCAGGCGGCAACATCAAGATCGGCATGACCGTGTCGACGCTGAACAACCCGTACTTCGTCCAGCTCCGCGACGGCGCGCAGGCCGAGGCACAGAAGGCGGGCGCCACGCTCACCGTCACCGACGCCCAGAACGACGCCTCCCAGCAGGTGAACCAGGTCCAGAACTTCGCCAGCCAGGCCATGAAGGCGATCATCCTGAACCCGGTCGACTCCGACGCGGCGGCGCCCGCGGCCAAGGCGGCGGAACGCGCCAACATCCCGGTCATCGCGGCCGACCGCGGCGTCAACGGCGCCGAGGTGGCGCAGACCGTGGCCTCCGACAACGTGACCGGCGGCAAGCTGGCCGCCCAGGAGCTGGCCGAGCTGCTCGGCCACAAGGGCCAGGTCGTCGTGCTGCAGGGCGTGGCCGGCACCTCGGCCGCGCGCGACCGCGGGCAGGGCTTCACCGACGGGATCAAGGCGTTCCCGAACATCAAGGTCGTCGCCCAGCAGCCGGCCGACTTCGACCGGACCAAGGGCCTCGACGTCATGACGAACCTGCTCCAGTCGAACCCCGGCATCAACGGCGTGTTCGCCGAGAACGACGAGATGGCGCTGGGCGCGATCAAGGCCCTGGGCGCCAAGGCGGGCAAGGAGGTCAAGGTCGTCGGCTTCGACGGCACCCCCGAC
This sequence comes from Nonomuraea sp. NPDC049158, assembly GCF_040648335.1. Lineage (NCBI taxonomy): Bacteria > Bacillati > Actinomycetota > Actinomycetes > Streptosporangiales > Streptosporangiaceae > Nonomuraea > Nonomuraea sp. NPDC049158. The sequence continues at coordinate 507,050 of NZ_JBEZDM010000004.1, read as the reverse complement.
GGCCTGAAGGCGGTCAAGGCGGGCACGATGAACGCCAGCGTCGCCCAGCAGCCCACGCTGCTCGGCCAGCAGGCGGTGGCGGCCGCGGTCAAGGCCGCCAAGGGCGAGAAGATCGAAAAGACCGTGGCCGTGCCGGTGAAGGTCGCGACCACGGAGAACGTCGACGAGTTCAAGATCTACTGACCGGCGTCCAGATGCCTAGTTTCTGGGCGTGAGGACCCAGTCCCAGCGGTCGTTGTTCCTGTCATGGCTACCGGTGAGCTGGGTCACCCGGGAGCCGTCGACGCTGACCAGCACCAGACCGCTGTCGAACCCGTTCCCACATTTGCCCGTGCAACCGAGCGCGAGCGCGTTGTCGTTGTCGGCCCAGGCGAGCAGTTGGAGCGCGCTCTGTTTGCCGACGACCGCTCCGGACCGGTCGGTGATGCTGGTCGGCGGGCCGTCACGGCCGAGGACCAGCTTGCCGTCGGGCGAGACCCTCGACCTGCCGGTGTAGTAGACGTACTGATCACCGACCGGCGCCGCCCGCTGCCTGCCGTCGAGATCGAGGAAGACCTTGTCCGGCTTGATGTTGCTGGGCTGCCAGAGCAGCGATCCGTCCAGACTCCAGCCGAGATCCTGGCGCGCGTTCGAGTTGCCTGGAGACCCGTCCCCGCTCATCGGCCCGAGCTCGTGGTAGGCGGCCTCACCCGTGGCGACGTCGATGATGTAATAGCCGATCCGCGTGGACTCGGGCATCGTCATCGTCCTGGCATCCTTCCCCCAGACCTGCCACCGGTCCGGGTACTCGGAGTAGGCCGTGGCCAGGACCTTGGTGCCGTCGGGCGACCAGACCACGGACCCGACGGCGTGCTCCAGCCCGATCCAAGTCTTGATCTGCCGGGTGTTCATGTCGAGGATGCCGACCTTCTTGCCGATCAGGTCGCCCTCGACCACCGCGGCGAGCTGGAGTCCCGGCGCCACGTCCACCCAGACCCAGGGGGTCTGCTCATAGGTGTCATCGCGCGGATCGTAGAGCGACCAGACGCGTTGGTCCCGTACCCAGTTGCCCTCCAGCTTCTCGGTCTTGGTGACGGAGTACGCGGACAAGGCCACGTTCCCGGCCGCGACCAGCTTCCGCGGCGGCGCGTTCTCCTCGTCGCCGCGTACGTCGGTCGAGGTCACCGTCGGCCTGACCGGGACACTCACGCCGTCGGTCGCCGGGCGCACGGTCGTGTTGTCGCCCCGCAGGCCGAAGGCGAACACGGCGACGGCCACCGCCAGCCCGACCGCCAGCACCGTCGCGCCGATGGGCAGCCAGGCGCGCCTCCGTAGCGCCCGGTCCGCCAGGTCGTGCGGGACCCGCGCCTCCGAGGCCCACTCCTCCAGGGTGTCGCGAAGCAGTCGGCTCATGTCGCGGCCTCCAGTTCCATGGCCAGCTCGGGGGCGATCAGCCGGAGCCGGGCAAGTGATCGGTGCGTGGTGCTTCTGACCGTGCCGACCGAGCACCCGAGCACGCGGGCGACCTGGTGGTCGGGCAGGTCCTCGAAGTAGCGGAGCACGACTACCGTGCGCTGCTTCGGGGTGAGCTTGGCCAGCGCGCCGCGCAGCACCATGCGCAGCTCGCTCTGGTGCGTGCGGTCCGCTCCCGGCAGGTCGGGCGGGGCCGCCTGGACGACCTCGCCGCGCCGGACGGCCGCGCGCCACCAGCTCACCTGCTGGCGGTACATGATCTGCCTGGCGTACGCCTCGGGCGCCTCGACCCGCTGCCATTTCGCCGCCAGCTTCGTCAGTGCGGTCTGGACCAAGTCCTCGGCGCCGTGCTGGTCACCACCGGTGAGCAGGAAGCCGAGCCGCATCAGGGCGGGAGAGCGCGCAGAGACGAACTCGCGGAAGCCTTGCTCGTCCGCAGCGTCCACGACCACCTCCAAAGGGTTGATATCAGCCCTCAGACGCCGGGGAGCCTGCCTCGCTATGCCTCTGCCGGGTAATTATTTCTGACTGAACCGGATAAGCGTTTTCGACCGTGGCCACTGACCAGATGGAGAGAGTGACCTAGGGTTGTGGGCAGATAACCGGTTCACAGGAGGGTCTCGTGAAGCGACCGACGATCGCCGACATCGCCAGCCGGGCGGGAGTCTCCAAGGTGGCGGTCTCCTACGCGCTCAACGGTCAGCCGGGGGTGTCGGAGGCCACCCGGGCGAGGATCGTCGCCATCGCCGAGGAGATCGGCTGGCGGCCCAACAGCGCCGCCCGCGCGCTGAACGGCGCCAGGGCCAACACCGTGGGGCTCGCGCTGTGCCGTCCCGCGCGCTTCCTGGGCGTCGAGCCGTTCTTCATGGAGCTCATCAGCGGCATCGAGGGCGAGCTCGCGGACCACTCGTACGCCCTGATGCTCCAGGTGGTCGCCGACCATGAGCAGGAGATAGAGGTCTACCGGCGCTGGTGGGGCGAGAGCCGTACGGACGGCGCCTTCCTCGTCGACCTGCGTTACTCCGACGCCAGGGTGCCCGCCATGGAGCAGCTGGGCATGCCGGTCGTGGTGATCGGCCATCCCGCCGAGTCGGGCCCGCTGCCCGCGGTCTGGTCCGACGACGGCGAGGCGATCCGCGAGACCATCGCCTATCTCGTCGCGCTCGGGCACCGCCGCATCGCCCGTGTCGCCGGGCTGTCCGAGCTGGTCCACACGGCAGTGCGCGATCAGGCGTTCGCGGAGTCGTGCGCGGGCGCGGCCGAGCATGTGACCGTGCACACCGACTACACGGGCGAGGAGGGCGCCAGGGCGACCAGGCGGCTGCTCAGCTCGGCGGCGCGGCCCACCGCGATCGTCTACGACAACGACATCATGGCGGTGGCGGGCCTGTCGGTCGCCCAGGAGATGCGGCTCGACGTGCCGCGTGACCTGTCGATCGTCGCCTGGGACGACTCCCCGCTCTCGCAGGTGGTCCGCCCGCCGCTCACCGCGCTGACCCGGGACATCCCGGCGTACGGAGCGCACGCCGCCCAGCGACTGCTGGCCCTGATCGCGGGCGAGACCGTCCCCCCGTTCGAGGACCAGGCGGCCAGGCTGACTCCGCGCGGCAGCACCGGCGCCGTGCTGATCGACCCGCGTTGACTCATTGGATGGTGCGCCAGGACTGCTCCTCGACGAGTTCGCGGCTCCGCCAGCCGTCGGCGGTGCGCAGCATCCGGTGGTGATACCAGCCCCCGCCCTGGATCAGCCCCTTGCTGTCGGCGGAGACCAGTTCGCGCGAGGGAGCGAGGGTGTCGGCGAACGACGCGCTCACGCGGGCCTCGCCGGCCTCGAAGGCGATCCTCGTGGCGCCGATCAGGTGCAGCCGTCCGGGCCAGTTGGCCAGGACGTCGGCGAGCCAGATCTTGGCCTCGGCCCGCGTGCCGCGGATGCCGCCCGCCGTCTGGTAGTCGATCATCGCGTCAGGGGTGAACACCTCGTCGAGCAGGTCCCAGTCCCCCGAGTCGATGGCGTAGGCGTAGCGGGCCAGCACCTCGGCGATCTGGAGGCGGTCGGCGGTCTCTCGGTCGTCCATACGGTGATCCAACCAAACGCTTGCTACGAACGCCAGCGGGTTCAGTGCGCGTGGGCGTACTCGTCGCGCCGGCGCAGCATCACCAGCAGCATGAGCGGGAACATCGCCACGTGCGCGGCCATCATCAGCCCCATCCCGTCGATGACCCCCAGCCACAGCAGCGGGAACAACGGCACGACCGGCACGAACATGGCGGCGCACATCTCCAGCGTGCCGGCCCACCCGTGACCCCGGAAGCGCATCCAGGCGGCCATGCCGACGGACATGTCGAACGCCATGAGCAGGTAGGCCGGCTCGGGATCCCGCTCGTACGTCAGCCCGAGCCCGACGGCGTCGAACAGGAAGCCCAGCACGAGCATCCCGACGAACATCGCGATGACCATCTCCACGTAGTGCCAGGCGAATCGGCCCCATGATCTCTGTGTCATGCGCCGACTGTCCCACCCCGCGTCTCCCCGCCAAAAGGCGGGCAAATCGACAGGTCCGGAAACTTGGGGTCCAGGTCCTTCCGGCATAGGGTCTGGCCATGACCGTACGGCGGATCATCGTCATCGGATACGCGGCGGCGGAGCTGCTCGACATCGCCTGCATCACCACCTCCCTGGTGACGGCCAACCACCACGCCCGCCGCCCCCTCTACGAAGTGCGGCTGGCCACCCTCGGCGGCAACCCCATCACCTGCGGCACCGGACTGACGCTGCAAGCCCAGGAAGTCCTCGAACGCGTCACCGGCCCCCTCGACACGGTCGTCGTCGTCGGCGGCATCGGCCACCAAAAGGCGGCGGAGAACCGGCCGATCCTGGCGCACCTGCGCCGCCTCGCCCGCGAGAGCCGCCGCGTCGCGTCGGTCTGCACGGGAGCCGGCATCCTGGCCGCGACGGGCCTGCTGGACGGCCGGCGGGTGACCACGCACTGGGAGTGGGCGCGCGACCTCGCCGTCCGGCACCCCTCGGTGACCTTCGACCCCGACCCCATCTTCATCCGCGACGGCAACGTCATCACGGCGGCCGGCGTCACCAGCGCTCTCGACCTCACACTCGCCTTCATCGAGGACGACCACGGCGCGGACCTGGCCAGGAAGGTCGCCCGCACCCTGGTGACCTACCTGCAACGGCCCGGCAACCAGGCGCAGATGAGCATCTTCACCGGCGCGCCGGCGGGCGAGGACAAGCTGGTCAGGCAGGTGACCGAGTACATCACCAGCCACCTGGCCGCCGACCTGACCACCGCCACGCTGGCGGCCGACGCCGGGGTGAGTGAGCGGCACCTGACCCGGCTGTTCATCAAGGACCTGGGCCAGGCCCCCGGCCGGTTCGTCCGGCAGGCCCGTACGGAGGCGGCCGCCCACCTGCTGGCCTCGACCACCCTGCCCATGGCCGGTGTGGCGGCCCGCTGCGGCTTCGGCACGGCCGAGACGCTGCGGCAGGCGTTCGTCGACCGCTACGGGATCCCGCCGTCGCGCTACCGGCTGACGCAGCGATCGGCGTGACGGCTACTCGTCCGCCTTGAACTGGAAGCTGGTCGGCGGGGTGAAGGACGGGTCCGGCACGCCGTACACGAGCGAGATCTGCTCGTGCGCCTTGATCGCGATGGTCGCCGGATCGCCGGTGAACGGCTTGCCGTCGACCTGGGTCGTGAGGACCTTGCCGTTGCCGGTCCGCAGCGCGCCGATCTGGTTCGCCGAGAGGGTGACGCCCCACTGCTTGAAGATCTGGCCGAGGGTGTAGACCTCGCCCTTGGCGCGGGATTCGACGTGGATCACGCCGCGGGCGTCATGGGTGTGTACGGGGGTCATCTCCTCCCCCTCGATCCCGATGTTGGCCGGGACCTCCACCGCCTTGCCGTCCACGAAGAGGCTCAGATGGGCGTGGTAGTGCTCGGCGGTGCCCATCGGCCCGGCGGTGAGACCGGCGGCCTTCATCCCCGGGGCCGGGTCGTCCGGGACGGACCAGGGCGGCGTCCCGCCGTACGGCTGGGCGGGCTTGGCCGAGACGGTCTGGAAGATGCCGTACCCGGCCGCGGCCAGGGCGACCAGCGCGACGGCCGAGCCGATCCCCGCGATCACCCACCTGCGGCGGCCCTGCTCTTCGATGACCGGCGGCTCGGCGAGGTGTTGCTGGGATTCCGGCGTCTCAATCGTGGACATGGGCGCTCCTGGGCAACATGCGGCTTTGCGACCTTCAGCTCATCATCGGCGAAAGAGGATCAGCGCAGATGACGCCGCCACCGGCCGGATGTGGCCGTGCTTTACGGCCAGCGGAGCCACCTGGCCGTTGAATCGCCACGAAAGGCACATCGGGGCCATCCTCTCCCCCAAAACCGGCTTCAACGCCCCCGATAGCGGCGAGAACCATCCAACAAAGGGCTGACGACGTTCAGAGGGCCGCAGGGCCCCTCGGGGAGGCACACGGATGCCGATCAAGGTCACCGTCTGGAGCGAGAACTACCACGAGCCACGCGAGGAGGACGTACGCCTGCGCTACCCGGAGGGCATTCACGGCGCGATCGCCGCGGGCCTGACCGAGCGGCTCGGCGACCGCGTACAGGTGCGCACCGCGATCCTGGAGGACCCCGAGCACGGGCTGTCGGAGAAGGACCTCGCCGAGACCGACGTACTCACCTGGTGGGGGCACATGGCCCACGAGGAGGTGTCCGACGAGGTCGTGGAGCGGGTGCACCAGCGCGTGCTCGGCGGGATGGGCCTGCTGGTGCTGCACTCGGGCCACTACTCGAAGATCTTCCGCAGGCTGATGGGCACCACCTGCACGCTCACCTGGCGCGACGCGGCCGAGCGCGAGCTGGTCTGGACGGCCGCCCCCGGCCACCCCATCGCCGAGGGCGTGCCGCAGCCGCTGGTCATCGGCGAGCAGGAGACGTACGGCGAGCCGTTCGGCATCCCGGAACCCGACGAGCTGGTCTTCATCAGCAACTTCAGCGGCGGCGAGGTCTTCCGCAGCGGCTGCTGCTACCGCCGGGGCCTGGGCCGGGTCTTCTACTTCAGCCCCGGCGACCAGGGGCACCCCGTCTACCACCACCCCGACGTACGGCGCGTGCTGGCCAACGCGGTGCTGTGGGCCGCCCCCGCCTCCGGCGTCGGCGACCCCCTGCGGAACGCCCACACCCCCATCACCTGGTAGGAGCCGCATGACCTTCATCACCCTCGACGAGAACCGTCCGCTGCGGGCCGTGGTCGTCGGCGCCGGGAACCTCGGCAGCCAGTGGGCGCCCGAACTGCTCGCCCATCCCGGCACCGAGCTGGTCGGCTGGGTGGACGTGGCCGAGGAGCGCGCCCACGCCTCGGCCTCCGCCCTGGGCCTGGACGGGCTGCCCATCAGCGCCTCACTCACCGCCGTGCTCGACGGCGAGGAGCCCGACTTCATCGTCAACTGCACCGTCCCCGACGCTCATCGCGACGTGACCGTCACCGCCCTGGAACGCGGGGTGTCGGTGCTCAGCGAGAAGCCCATGTCGATCACGCTCGAGGAGGCGCGGAGCATGGTGGGCGCGGCGGACCGGGCGCGGCGGCTGTTCGCGGTCAACCAGAACCGCCGCTTCCTGCCGAACCTGGTGGCCTTCCGCAGAACGGTGGCCGAGCTCGGGCCGCTCGGGCTGCTGACCTCGGAGTTCTTCATGCCGTACAAGGGGCCGCCGTTCCTGGACACGCTGGAGCACCCCCTGTTACAGGACATGGCCATCCACCTGTTCGACGCGGCCCGCGCGGTGTCGGGGGCCGATCCGGTCAGCGTCTACTGCGAGTCGTTCCGGCCGCCGTGGACCTGGTATCCCGGCGCCTGCTCCGCCACGGCGATCTTCGAGATGACCGGCGGCCTCCGCTACACGTTCACGGGAAGCTGGTCCGCGCCCGGCCAGGCGACGTCCTGGACCGGCAGCTGGCGAGCCGCCGGCACGCACGGCACGGCCCGCTGGGACGGCGAGCGGCGGCCGACGGTGGAGGGGGCAAACGGGCATAAGGTACGCAGACATCCCCCCGAACCGGACCGGTACCCGGGACGGGCCCGGTTCAGCGGGCTGGCGGAGGGGCTGGAGGAGTTCCTGACCGGGCTGCGTACTGGGCGGCCGCCGCAGGGTGAGTGCCACGACAACATCCGCAGCCTGGCCATGGTGACGGCCGCCCTGGAGTCGGCCCGCACGGGGACCCGGGTGCCGGTGGCCTTCGACGTCTGAGGGGCGTGTGGGTCAGGTCCGCGTCTTGGGAGGTGCGTGGGCCAGGTCCGCGCCTTGGGAGGTGCGTGGGCCAGGGGCCGCGTCTTTGGGACCGGCGTGTGGGTCAGGTCCGTGACAGCGGGTTGGGCAGCCGGGCCCAGCGGTCTCCGGTGGGGCCGCCCTCGAACTGCATCACGGTGTGCGCCTTGACGGGGAGCTCCGCGCCGAACAATGCCGCCCGGTCGGCGCGGGTGTCGGCGGTGACGGGCAGGTCGTCGAACACCTGGCCGGCCACCGCCGCCACCACCGCCCACAGCCGCGCCTCCGCCTCCCGGTCGCCCTGCCCGAGAGCCGAGACGAGACTGCTGAAGGTGGTGCCGACGAGCGAGCCGTACAGCTTGGCGTGCAGCTCATCCGGATCGTCGGTGATGAGACGAGCGCTGAGCGGCGGCGGCGTCAGACCGTTGCGGCGCATGCGGGTGGGGCTGACGCGGATGTCGGCCAGGTCCCGGTAGACCAGGCGGACCGGACGGCCGTGACGGTCCAGGACGACTAGAAGGTTCTGCCCGTGCGCCTCCAGCGTCACGCCGTACGCCAGCAGCCCCAGCGTTGCCTCCAACGCCTGCCTCGCGAACTCCCCCAGCCACTCCATGGCCTCACCCAGGCTGGGCACGAAGGGTGACCCGCCGGACGGAGGCCGGACGATGAGGGCCGCCACCGGAAGCACGGTCTCGCCCGCGCCCGCGTACTCCGTCGGCGACTCGCGCACCAGGACCGCAAGGTCGGCACTGGGCTCGCCGTCCACCACCGCGCAGGCGGCGGCCAGGTTGCGGGTGATCCGCAGTCGCCCGCCCAGCCGCCGGGCCAGATGCACCAGCATGGCCGAGAGCGGCGCGCTGTCACGGATCGACCCCGGCGAGATGTCCCGCACGTTGGACGTCAGCCGCGTCGAGAACGCCGTCTTGAGATGCGGCCCGCCGCCGACGGGCGCGAGCGTGCGTACGCAGATCAGCGGCCGGGCCGCTATCCCGCCGGCCACGAACGGCCGGAACCCCAGCTCCGGCAGCACATGCCTGCTCTGCCACGGATGGACGGGCAGCAGCAGCCGATCACCGTCGCGCAGCCAGTCGGGCCAGGCCCCGACGACCACGCACCGCGACGCCGGCACCGCCACCAGATCCAGATCGACCACGGGCCGATGCTCGGGCATGTACGCGAGCTGCTCCGCCACCGACACCCCGGGCCGGTTACGACAGGACGGATGGTAGGGATGCCCGTCCACCACACTCTGCTCGAACCACTCCAGCGACCCCACCTCCGCCCCCGTCCCCAACCCCAGCCTCGCGCCGGCGCGCGCGAGCGCCAGCGAGGCGACGCTGCGGTCCAGATCGGCACCGAAGCGCTCCGACCCCGGCAATCCGAGCGCGGCCAGCAGATCGCCAGGCCGCGTGTACGCCCGCCCGTCCAGCAGCACCGTCGGGTCCTCCCCGGCCCCCAGGTCGTACGCCAGGCGACCGGGCCCGGTGAGCAGACGCCCATCGGCCAACCGAACCCGCCCGTCCGCGCTCTCGCGCCCGGCCAACCCGGGCACTGGCTCGTACAGCAGCCCTCGCCAGAGCAGGCCCAGGATGGTGGCCCGCGCCCCCGGCAGCGCCTCGGCGTAAGCGGCGGCCAGGCCGGGACGGACCTGTGCCAGCTTTGCGGCAAATTCCGCTTCTGCCCGACCTTGAGGGGGATCCTCCAGTTCAATACTCATATCGGGTAGTTACCCCGTGTATGACCACCAATACGAGTGGTGAGGGGTCCGCAATGGCGCACCACCCCGAGGGGCCGGACGCGGCAGCGACCATACGGCCCGCCCAGGACCACAACCGAGCCTGGGACCACGACCACGACCACGAGCGGGACGGCGACCGGAACCCGCACCCGCACCGAGACCGGGACCGAGACCCGCGCTCGGACCACGACCGCGACCACGCCGACGCTCTCACGATGACGGCTCTCCTCAACTGCCTGGTCCGTGAAGTGGTCAGCCCCGACAGCGACCGGTACGACGGCCACCGGACCTACCGTCTGCCCACGACCGGCCACCTGCTGCGGGTACGCGCCGGGCGCTACCCCCACCACCCCGCCCTCTACACGCCCGGCGGCTGGCTCCCCCTGTCCCTGGATCTCCTGGTGGCGCTGACCGCCGAGGAGTTGACCGCGTGCACCGGCGTGTCCAACGACACCCTCGCGGGCGAGATCCGCCACAGCAGGGACGTCGTCGCCACCCTGCTGTCCACCCGGCGCACCCTCACCCCCAGCAGCCAACCGTTCATCGAACCCACCGAGCTGTTCCTGCGCTCCGAGCAGGCCCTGGTCGCCGGGCACCGCTACCACCCGGCGCCCAAGGCCCGTGGCGGGCTCGGTCCGGACGCCTGGCTCCCCTACGCGCCCGAGGCCCGCGCCCGCTTCCCGCTGGTCCTGCTCGGGCTAGCGCCCGAGATCGTGCTGGAGGAGGGCGACGCCACCGCGCTGGACGCCCTCGGACCGCCACCGCCCGATGGCGGACTCCTGCTGCCCGCCCACCCCTGGCAGTTGGAGCTGCTGGGCGTCCCGGCCGCCCTACGGGACGGGCGCCTGCGGAATCTGGGCGAGACCACCGCCATACGGGACGGGCGGCTGCGCTACCTGGGCGAGACCGCCGCCATGGCCGTGCCGACCTCTTCGCTGCGCACGGTGTACCTGCCCGATGTGGACCTGTTCTGCAAGTTCAGTCTCGACGTCCGGATCACGAACGACGTCCGCCGCCTCTGGGCCCGCGACCTGCGTCGGCTAACCACCATAGACAGCCGGCTGCGGGAGGTCTTCGACGATCTGCCCGCGCACCTGCCGAGACCCTCCGCACTCTCCGACCGGGGCTACCGCACCGTGGACCTCGGCGATGGCGACGGCGGCGAGGCGCTGGCGGTGGTCGTGCGTGACGGCCTGGGGGCGCACCTGCGTCCCGGCCTGACGGCGCTGCTGGCGGCGGGGATCAGCGAGGGCTTTCCCGGCAACCCGCTCGACGGCCTCGACGAGGACCGGGCGCTCGCCTGGTGGCAGGGCTACCTCGAGCACGTCGTACCGCCGGTCCTGCACGCGTACCTGCGTCACGGGGTGGTCCTGGAGTGCCACCTGCAGAACGTACTGGTCGGCGTGGACGCCACCGGCGCACCGGCGCAGGTGATCTTCCGTGACCACGAGGGCGTCAAGCTGGTCGCCGACCGGCACCCCGACACGGCACCGCGCGTCAGCGCGGCCTATGGCTGGGAGCGGCTGGTGTACTGCCTGGTGACCAACAATCTTTGGGAGATCGCCGGCGCGATCGAGGAGCGCCACCCGGGCCTCGGCGGCGAGCTGTGGGCGCGGGTCAGGGACCTGCTCGCCGGGTACGCGGCGGACCACCTAGAGGTCCGCGCCCTGCTGGCCGCCGACCACGTGCCCGCCAAGGCCAACCTGCTGCTGCGCTGGCTCGGCGCCGACGGCGGCGAGATGCGCTGCGTGCCCGTACCCAATCCGCTGCGTGCCCGTACCTAACCCCGTGCGTGCCCGTCCCCAATCCTCTGCGACCAGCGATCAGCGATCAGCGGCCAGCGGCCAGTAGCCGGTCGGCACAGAAACCGTGACCATGGTCATCGCTATTAGTAACCGAATAGCTACTGTCAGTGACAAGGTCAGGTAGATAGACATGGGCGTGACCGACATCATCTCTGAAAGGAGAAGGTCATGCACACACCTGCCGCGTACGAGCCGCCGGCCCTGGCCGAAGTCGGCGATTTCGCCGACCTGACGCGTGGTTTCCCGTCGGGCTTCGTCCTCGATTGGGCCCCTCAGCCATTCCAGTGGTTCTCCGGCTGACGGGCGGGAGCATCGGTGCTAGGTGAGATGTGGTTCGCCGTCCTCCCCGACGGTGAAGCGGGTCTTGCCGCGGCAGGTGTGCTGCTTCCGGGAGCCAGTCAGGTGATCGACCACGCCTCCGGGCGGCCGTGGTTGATCGGGGACTGGCCCGGCCACCAGATCCGTCTGGCGGCGGCGGGAGCGGCACGGGTGGCGGTGATCGGGCGCTGCCCGGTCACCGCCACTGACCTGGCCCAGCGGCTGGCTCGGACACCCGACGTGGAGCGGATCGAGCAGGTGGTCGCGGGGCTGGCGGGCAGCTTCCACCTGGTCGCCTCGATCGACGGCAGGGTGGCGGTGCGCGGCACCGCCTCGGCCGTCCGCCGCGTCTTCCATGCCCGCGTACGCGGTGTGACCGTGGCCGCCAGCCGTTCCGACGTGCTCGCGTGGGCGACCGGCGGGCGGATCGACGAGCGGGTGCTGGCCACGCGGCTGCTGCCGAGCGGGGTGGTCGGCCCGTTGCAGGACCTCGGTGTGTGGCGCGACGTCAGCTGCCTGCCTCCCGACCGTACGCTGCTGATCGAGCCCACCGGCATGACCGGCATCCGCGCCTGGTGGCACCCACCCGAACCGGCCCTGCCCCTGGCTGAGGGGGCGACGGCGCTCCGCGAGGCGCTGACCGGCGCCGTGGACGCGTGCACCGCCGACGGCGGCACGATCAGCGCCGACCTGTCCGGCGGCATCGACTCCACCAGCCTCTGCTTCCTGGCCGCCCGTGGCCGGGCAAGCCTGATCACCGTGCACTGCGAGGGCATGGACCCCGGCAACGACGACCCGGCCTGGGCCTTCCGCGCGGCCACCGAGCTGCCGGCGGCGACGCACCACGTCATCGGCCACGACGAGCTCCCGCTGTGGTTCGCCGGTCTGACCGAGCCCCAGCCGTCGATGGAGGAGCCGTCCGGCTGGGTACGCGACGCGGCGCGGCTGGCCGACCTGGCCTGGCGGCTGAGCACCGCCGGTTCCCGGCTGCACCTGATGGGGGTCGGCGGCGACGAGCTGTTCTCGGCCCTGCCGCCCTACCTCCACGACCTGGTCAGAGAGCGCCCGTTCACGGCGCCCGCGCACCTGCGCGCCCGCCGGGCCCGCTGGCGCGGCTCCTGGTGGCGGATACTGCGGGCGGTGGCCGACCGCACCGACCACCCGGGCTGGCTGGAGCGCTGCGTCGCCGATCTGAGCACCACACCCACGGCCGCGGACCCCTACTCGATGGCCTGGGGACCACCGCTGCGCATGCCGCCCTGGGCCACCGCCTGCGCCGTGCACGCGGCCCGCGACGTGCTGGCCGGGATCGCCGCCGCCCGTCCGGCGCCGCTGTCGCCGCGGCGCGCCCAGCACCAGGCCCTGCTCTACGCCCGCACCGGCGGGGCCGGGCTGCGCCAGATCGACCAGGCCACCTCCCGCCTGGGTCTCCCGTACGCCGCGCCCTACCTGGACGACGCCGTGATCGAGGCCGCCCTGTCCGTACGCCCCGACCAGCGCGCCGGCCTCGGCCGTTACAAACCGCTGCTGGCGGCCTCGATGGACGGCGTCGTGCCGGCCGAGCTGCTGGAACGCTCGACCAAGGGCGAGTACGGCGCCGACTTCTACGCCGGCTGGCGGCGTCATCGTGACAGCGTGCTGGAGCTGTTCGAGGCGTCGGAGCTCGGCCGGCTCGGGCTGATCGACACCGGCGCCCTGCGTGCCGCCCTGCTCGGCGTGCACCCGCGGCCGCACATCATGGAACCCCTGTCGCAGACGCTCGCCTGCGAGATATGGCTGCGCTCACTGACCCCACACCGGATGCCGGCCATGACCACGGGAGACTCCTGATGCCCTTCAGCCTGCGCGGCGACGTGTCCGCCGCGCACTCCACCGACGGCTTGGTGCTGCTCGACGAGCGCGCCGGCCGCTACTGGCAGCTCAACGCCACCGCCACGCTGGTCCTGCGGGCCCTGCTCTGCGGCGCCTCGCCGGGCGAGGTGGCCAGGAGGCTGACCGGCGACCACCCGGGGCTGTCCGTCGAGCAGGCGGACCGCGATGTCGCCGACCTGCTGACGGCCCTGCGCCGAGCCGGACTGGTGATGCCGTGAGCCACCCGATGACCTCCGAGTCACGCGCTCGGACCTCACTCGCCAGGACATCGGCGGCGCTCCTGGCCGTCGCCGCGGCCCGGCCGCTGGCCGGGCTCAGGCCGTATCGCATCCGGCGTGTCCTGCGAGTGATCCGGCGCGGCGCCGTCGCCGCGACGGCCGCGCAGGCCCTGGCCGCCAGGGACGACGTGGTCGCCGTGAGCGCGCGCTGCGCCGGGCCCTCCTGCCTGCAACGCTCACTGGCGACGGCCATCCTGTGCCGGCTGCGGGGCACCTGGCCCACCTGGTGCGCGGGGGTGCGCGTCGAGCCGTTCCGCGCGCACGCCTGGGTACAGGTGAACGGGCAGCCCGTCGGCGAGCCCTACCCGGCCGGCTACTACCGGCCGATCATGACCGTCGCGGCCCCCTCGACCGCCCCATGAGGCCGGGGGCGATCCACACCCGCTCGCTGCGCAAGTCCTACCAGGGCATGCGCGCTGTGTGCGGGATCAGCCTGAACGTCGAGGCCGGGGAGATGTTCGGCTTCCTCGGGCCCAACGGGGCCGGCAAGTCCACCATGATCTCGATGCTGTCCACGCTGCTACGGCCCAGCGGCGGCCGGGCGCTCGTCGCGGGCATCGACGTGCGCGACGACCCGAAGGAGGTACGCCGGCGCATCGGGCTGGTCTTCCAGGAGCCGACCGTCGACGCCGACCTGACCGTCCGCGAGAACCTCGCCTTCCACGCCACGCTCTACGGCCTGGGCAAGCACGACGCGCGCCGCCGCGTGGCCGAGGCCGCCGACCTCGTGGGCCTGACCGGCCGCGGCGACACGCTGGTACGCACCCTGTCCGACAGCATGAGACGCCTGCTGGAGATCGCCCGCGGGCTGCTGCACGAGCCGGGGGTGCTGTTCCTCGACGAGCCCACGGTGGGCCTGGACCCGCAGGCCCGCGCGGAGATCTGGGAGCACCTGCGCGAGCTGCGCCATCGCCGGGCCATCACCGTGTTCCTGAACACCCATCACCTGGAGGAGGCCGAATACTGCGACCACATCGCCATGGTCGACCGGGGCCGGGTGGTCGCCGACGACTCTCCGGCCGCGCTGAAGCGGCTGATCGGCACCGACCGCATCCATCTGCGCACCGGCGACGACCAGGCCGCGGCCGCCACGCTGTCCGACTACCTGGGCCTGGCGAGCGCGTGGGGGCCTGACGGCCTGTACGTCCAGGTGACCGACGCGGCCACCGCCATCCCCTGGGTGTGCACCGTGCTGCGGGTGCCCGTCCACTCGATCGAGGTACGCCGTCCCAGCCTCGACGAGGTGTTCCTGCGTTACACCGGCCGTACCTTGGACGGCGTGGCGCGTCCGGGGGTGTGGCCGTGACCGTGGACGTCCGTCCCTCGCTCTGGTCACGTCTCCTGCGCCGGCTCTGGTGGGAGACGCGGGCCGCCCATGTGGTGTGGCAGCGCGAGCTGCTCCACTATGTCCGCAACCCGGCCCGCCTGATCATGACCCTGGCCCAGCCGGTCGTGTACCTGCTGGTCCTCGGGACCGGCCTCGGCGCCATGCTCCCGGGCGGTGACGGCTATCTCACCTACCTGTTTCCCGGCGTACTGCTGATGACCGTACAGGCGCCCGCGATCGCCATCGGCGCCTCCGTCGCGGTCGACCGCGAAGCGGGCTTCCTCAGGGAGATGCTGGTCGCGCCCGTCCATCGGGTGAGCCTGCTGGCGGGCCGGTGCGCGGGCGCCTCCACGGTGGCCACCTGTCAGGGCACACTCGTCCTGGGTCTGGCGGGCCTGGCGCGCATCCCGTACGCGCCTGAGCTGATGCTCGCCCTGGTCGCCGAGATGGCGCTGATCGCGTTCGCCATGACCGCGTTCGTCGCCCTGCTGGCCGTGGTCATCTCCCCGACGCCGACCTTCCACGCGGCGCTGGGGTGCGCGCTGACGCCGCTGGTGTTCCTGTCGGGTGCGCTGTTCCCGATCGCGGGCCTGCCGGGCTGGCTGACCGCGCTCATGGTGGCCAACCCGCTCACCTACGTGATCGACCTGCTCCGGCGGACCATCGCCCCCTACCTCGTACGGCCGGAGCCCGCCGCCGTCCACTCGCCCGTCCTCATGGAGCTCGCGGTCACCGCCGGAGTCGGCCTGCTCTCCCTCCTGCTGGCCGCCCGCCGCCTCTCCCGCCCCCACTGAGGCCGCCCCAGAGGGGAACGCCACTACACCAGGCCGACCATGAACCCCTCGTCGCGGATCCCCAGGTAGGCCGCGGGATGGTATTGCCGCATCGCCCGCTCGATGACCGGAATGTACTTGGGGTTGGAGCCGAGGGGCAGCCGGTAACCGTTCTTGACCGTGTGGAACTCCCACAGGTGCTCCAGCTCCGGGTGGCGGGCGCGGAAGCCGGGGTCGGCGGGGAAGAGATCGAGGCGCACCATCACCTTGCGCATGATGTAGTCGGCGAGCTTGACGCGGCGCTGCTGGGTGCGCGAGATGCCCACTCCCGACAGCTCGGCCCACGGCGCGGCCCACGGTTTGCCCTGGGGATCGTCCCAGCGCACGCCGTAGCCGTCGAAGATCAGCTTGCGGGGGCGGCTGAGCTTGCGCCACGTGATGATCGGGAGAGCCCCGATGGCCAGGAAGAGCAGCCCGAGCAGCCCGGCGACCACAGTGGTCCCGGCACCGCCTCTGACCTGGCCGGTGAGCGACGACACGATCGTGATGAGCCCGATGGCCCCGGCCACGGAGCCGCCGATCAGCGCCTTCACCTTGGCGTCCCCGCCGACGTCGATCACCACGGGAGGCGGGACGAAGGCGGGGGGCTGCTGCGGGGGATACGGGGCGTTGTACTGCTGCTGGTGATGGGGTGGATACGGTGGCTGTTGCGGCGGCCGGTACGTCATGAAAAGTCAGGTTAGTTCGGGTGACCAGGCGCCCCGGGACGCTTCACTTTTTTGCGAAGCGAGTTCAGCAGCTCCGGGTGGCGAACGCCAGGAACTGCGTCGTCTCCTCGGCGGAGAAGTTGTCGTCGGACCCGATCACCAGCGTGCACTCGCCCGTGCGCAGCCGCGGCCCCCAGGCCAGGCTCTCCAGGTTCTGTACCGGCGTCCGGACCTCGTCGAGGTCGGTGACCAGGCGCTTGGAGACCGCACGGTAGGGCCCGCCGGTCGTCAGGCTGTTCCTGTCCAGCACGTTCGTGGCCCCACGCAGGTCGATCTCGTACAGCTTCACCCGGTAACCCACGCCTTCGAGCCAGGAGCGCTCCAGGGCCAGGAAGCGGTGCTGGTCGATCGCCAGGATCTCCGAGACCCCGCTGTCGGAGTGCCCGGTCGGCGGGACGGGGGCGGTGGGCAGGGGGTCGATCGGGTAGACGTACTGGGCGCTCGGCTTGCTCCCGAAGCGGCTCCATACGGTGAGGCGGGCCGGTGCGCCGTGCTCGACGGTCGGCGGCTCCCCGTCCTCGAAACGCGGGCCCTCGGTGACGGTCGTGATCGTGCGCGGGGTGAGGGCCAGGCCCTCGACGCCGAAGTTGCGCCTGGGCCCATTGTCCGTGCTGGTCATGCGCAGGTTGGCGGGCATCGGCAGCTCGCCGACCTGCCGGCCCTGGGCGTCGGCCCGGTGGACGTACAGGCCGGACGGCGTGATGTCCGGGTGTCCCTCGTCCGGCCGGTCGCCTTCGTCACCCCACAGCAGCCGGTCGGTCCACGGGTCGTAGCGGATGCTCTCCGGGTCGGCGGCATCGGGCTCGCCGTACGGCGGATAGGTGCTCCCGTCGGGGCGCAGGAAGGAATTGACCCCGGTGAGCCGCACGCCGGTGAACGCGCCGGTCGTCCGGTCGATGGCGAGGCGCCCGGTGTAGAAGCGGGCCGGGCCGTAGCGGCCGCGGTCGTCGGAGACGAGGTACCAGGTGCCGGTGAGCGGGTCGCGATCGAGCCCGGACAGGCCGCCGACCGTGCTGCCGGCGTAGGACATCTTGTACGGCAGCCGCTGCTCGCCGAGGAACCGGGTGATCTCGACGGGCTGCGGCGAGGCACTCGCCGCCGTGGCTGCGGGCACGGCGGCGAGGCCGATCGTGACCGCGAAGGCCGCGGTAATGCCCACTATTCTCCGCATTCAGCTCTCCCCACTCGGCGACACCGGCGGGGATATGAGATCGCGGTTTCATCGGAAAGTCCACGCGTATTAATGACGGCGATTCAGCCGCGATCAGCGAGAAAAGCGCTCACATGATGGCGAGTTGCCCACCGTCGATGACCAGCTCGGTGCCGTGGATGAAGGCCGCGTCGTCCGAGGCCAGGAAGGCGTATCCGGCCGCGACCTCCTCGGCCAGCCCGGCCCTGCCGAGCGGGATGTGATCGCGCTCGTACGCCGACACGAAACCGTCCGCCAGCCCGGCCGAAATGGTGGAATTCAATGGAGTCTTGATATATCCGGGACAAAGGGAATTGACGCGAATTCCGTGTTTCCCGAGCTCCACGGCCATGGTCCTGGAGAGCAGCAGCACGCCGCCCTTCGAGGCGTTGTAATGCGCGTAGTCAGCCTCGCCGCCGAGCCCGTTCGTGGACGACATGTTGAGGATCACCCCGCCGGCGCCGCGCGCCACCAGATGCCTGGCCACGGCCTGGGCGACCAGGAACATCCCCCGCAGGTTCACCGACATGATCCGGTCCCAGTGGTCGGGCGTGATCTCCAGGAACGGCTCGCGCCAGGCGATGCCCGCGTTGTTGATCAGGACGTCGATCCCGCCCAGCGCCGCGATCGCGCCGTTCACCAGACGGGCGACGTCGTCCTCCGAGCTGATGTCACCCGCCAGCCCGTGCACCTCGCCCAGGGGGCCCAGCTCGATCACCGCCTGGCCCACCTCGGCTTCGTCGAGGCCACCGAGGACGACCCGGGCGCCCTCCTCCAGGAACCGGCGCGCGGTGGCGGCGCCGATGCCGCTGCTGCCACCACTGATCAGCACCCGCTTTCCGGCCAGTCCCCGCATGATGCCCTCCACTGTCGCGACTCGGCTCCGAACGTAGCACCTGGTTCCGCTATGCGCATGAGCGTTCTGCCATTCGGAAAGCCCAGCGAGTTCCACGAGCCCCTTGGCGCCTGCTCATAACCGTAGATAGCCCGGAACAGCGTTCTGTTTCACGGAAAGATGGCCCCGCCCCAGTGGGGCCACCTCGCCCGCCTACCTACAGGGCTTGTAGGGCAGATCCTTGAGGGAGTAGTCGGTCGCCTTCTTGATGGCGTTGACGTTGAGCGTGGCCGCCTTGCTACAGAAGCCGGACGGCGAGGTCAGGTACTCCACCTGGAACACCGGCTTGCCCGCCTGGATGAACGGCGTCAGTTCCCCGCACTCGTCGAACTCGAAGCACTGCTCGTTGACCGCGTAGTCGAAGTCCCCCACCAGGTCGGACACCTGGGAGAGGTCGTTCTTCAGCGCCACCGACAGGCCCTTGGCATGGCCCAGGGCGGCCAGGGCCCGGTTGAAGATGAGCTGGGTGGCCGGGGTGACCGTCCAGCCGGTGACCGACTTGCCCTCCTCGTGCGCGTTCACCACATCGAACTCGACACCGTCGAACCCGGCCTGGGCGCACTTGTCGACCCGGGCCGCCATCATCGTCAGCAGGAAGTCCCGCTGGCCCTTGTCATTGTTGATGTTGGCCCAGCGCTCGTTCGGGAACTCCTCGCTGAACGGCTTGCCCAGCAGGGAATTGCCGTGGCTGTTGTCCCAGGCGACGAACGTCTGGTAGTCGGGCCGGTACTCCTCGATCGAGCCGGCGTCGACGTAGCAGATCGCCTTGGCGCCCTTGGCGTGGATGGCGGAGACGGCGGCGGTGTTGAGCGTGGTGTTGTTGCCCACCACATCGGCGTCCGCGTAGAGGTCGATGTCGAACACCGTCGGCTTCACGCAGGCGCCCCCGGTCTGCGGGACCTGGCAGATGTCGACGTTGACGCCGCCGGTGGCGGGGTAGGCGGAGTTGCCCTGGAGCTGGTACTGCCAGCGGCTCCGCAGCGGGGGCTTCCAGATCGCCGCACGGGCGGCGGCCTTGGGAGCGGTCGTGGCGGCGGCGGCCGAGCCGGCGGCGCCGAGGACCGCCACCGGCGCGATGACCAGCGCCGCGGCCACGGCGGACCGGGTGAAGAACGATCGGAAGTTGATCATAAACTCACCTTCTATTCCGAGGAGTGGAATGTTATTCCGATCCCAAGGAAATCGGGCATGATCACACGTTGTCAATCTTGTCTCGACGTCGAGAATTCCTCACAAAAGGCGTGTAACGCCGACCAGGCCGTTCCCTCAGCACTTTCCGTCTAGCGGAACGCTAGTCTGTATCGTGGATGCGTGGCTATACTCACCGCACGCCGCGGGCCGCCCCGCCCGCCGTGGTCTGTGGAGGGAAAGAGCCCGATGGCACGCATCGTCTTCATCGGCGCCGGCAGCGTCGAATTCACCAAAAACGTCCTCTCCGACATCCTCACGTTCCCCGAACTGGGGGACTCGACCTTGGTCCTCCATGACATCAACCCCGAGCGGCTCGCCACCGCCGCGGCCATGGCCGAGTGGATGGTCGCCGCGCTCGGCCTCGGCGCCAAGGTGGAGGCCCACCTCGACCGCCGCGCCGCCGTGGACGGCGCCGACTACGTCATCAACGAGATCGCGGTCGGCGGGCACGCCGCGACCCGCGTGGACTTCGAGATCCCGCGCCGCTACGGCCTGCGCCAGACGATCGCCGACACCCTCGGGATCGGCGGCATCTTCCGCGCGCTCCGTACGATCCCGGTCATGGTCGGGCTCGGGAACGACCTGGCCGAGCTGGCACCGGACTCCCTGCTGCTCAACTACACCAACCCGATGGCGATGATCCCCCGGGCCGTCTACCAGGGCACCGCCTTCAAGCGGGTCGTCGGGCTCTGCCACTCCGTGCGCGACACCCAGGCCCGCCTCGCCTCGCTCGTGGGCGTACCCGAGGACGAGGTCTCTTTCGTCACGGCCGGGGCCAACCACCAGGCGTTCGTGCTGCGGTTCGAGCACCAGGGCCGGGACCTGTACCCGGCGCTCGACGACGTGATCGCCCGGGATCCCGACCTGCGCAGGACCGTGCGGGTGGAGATGTACCGCCGCTTCGGTTACTTTCCCACCGAGTCGAGCGAGCACGGCTCGGAGTACCTGCCCTGGTTCCTCCATCATGACGACCAGGTGGCGCACTTCCGCATACCGGTGGACATCTACCTGCGCTGGTCGGAGGAGAACCTCGACACCTACGAGGAGACCAAGCGGCGCCTGGCGGCCGGCGAGGGCGTGGAGATCGAGCCCGCGATGGAGCTGGCCTCCGAGGTCATCCACTCGATCGAGACCGGCACCCGCAGGGTGGTCCACGGCAACGTGCGCAACGACGGGCTGATCGGTAACCTGCCGCCGGACGCCTGCGTCGAGGTGCCCTGCCTGGTCGACCGGTCGGGGATGCGCCCGACCCGAATCGGCGACCTGCCGCCCCAGCTCGCCGCGCTCAACCAGACGTTCCTGAACGTGGGCGACCTGACGGTGCGGGCGGCGCTCGAAGGCCGCCGCGAGCACGTCTACCACGCGGCCATGCTCGACCCGAACGCCGCCGCCACGCTCACCCTCCAGCAGATCCACGACCTCGTGGACGAGATGATCGCCGCCCACGGCGACCTCCTTCCCGAGGGCGTGCGATGAGGCGCGCCCTGACTGTTTCCCAAGGCCGTCCGATGAGGCGCGTTCTGGCCACCGTCACGGGCCTCGCCCTGCTCGCGACCGGCTGCGGTTCGGCGGCCGGGAGCGAGCAGGCGGGCGGCCCGGTACGGATCACCGTCTGGGACGGCCAGTCGGACGCCGCCGCCAAGTCGATCGCGAAGCTGGTGGCCCAGTTCAACCAGGCCCATCCGGACATCAAGGTGAGCCTCGAGTCCGGGGCCGCGACCGCCGACGGCATGCTGCCCAAGCTCACCGCCGCGCTCACCTCCGACGCCTATCCCGACATCGCCTACCTCTACGGCTCCTGGGCGCCCAACCTGGCCAGGAACCCGAAGACGGCCGACCTCACGCAGTACGCCAAGGATCCGGCCGTCGGCTGGGCGGACTTCTGGGCCAGCGAGCGGGAGGCGGCCACCGTCGAGGGCAAGGTCATCGGCTTCCCGGCGGTGGTCGACAACATGGTGGTCCTGTACAACAAGAAGCTGCTGGCCAAGGCCGGGGTCGAGGCGCCGAAGCCCGACTGGACCTGGGACGACTTCCGGGCGATCGCCAAGAAGACCACCGACGCCGGGACGGGCACCTTCGGCACCACCTGGGCGATCAGCGGCGGCGAGGAGGCCGTCTGGGGCCTGTGGCCGCTGGTCTGGCAGGCGGGCGGCGACGTGCTCTCCCCCGACCGCAAGAAGGCCGTCTTCAACTCCGCCGCCGGACAGCAGGCGCTCGGCCTGCTGCGCGGCATGGCCATCGACGACAAGTCCCTCTACCTGGACTCCAGCCCGGCCGAGAAGGGCCAGAAGCTCTTCGAATCCGGCCGGCTCGGCATGTTCCTGGCCGGTCCGTGGGTGCTGCCCGACCTGCAGGCCGCCAAGGTCGACTACGGAGTCGCCCAGCTCCCCGGTACGAACGGCAACCACGAGACGGTCTCGGGGCCCGACAACTGGGTGGTGTTCAAGCACGACGACCGGCGAGTCAAGGCCGCCGCCACGTTCCTGACCTGGCTGACCGCGGCCGAGCAGCAGTTGGAGTGGATGAAGGACACCGGCTCGCTGCCCATCCGTGAGTCGATCACCAAGCTGCCCGGCTACCAGGACTACCTCACGAAATATCCGGGCATCGAGGTGATCTCCACCAATCTGGCCAACGCCAAGCGGGTCAGACCGCCGACGACCAGATATCCGCGGGTGTCGGCGTTCGTGGCCGAGGCCATCGCGCAGACCCTGCTCGGCAAGTCCGATCCCAAGACGGCCCTGGACGAGGCCGCCGCCAAGGCCGACGCGGCGCTCGCCGTACCGGGATCGTGAACAGCACCGCGCCGGCCCTGGGCCGGGCCGCCGTCGGCCACCGGCAGCGGCGCGACCGCCGCAGACTCGCCGACAACGTCGCCGGCTGGACCTTCGCCGGCCCCGCCTCGCTGATCATCCTCGGCTTCTCCCTGGTCCCGATGGTGTGGGCGCTCGCGCTGTCCTTCACCGACTCCGACCTGCAGACGCCGGGGCGGAACGTGGGGCTGGCCAACTACCGGGCGCTGCTGGAGGACCCCGTCTTCTTCCAGGCGTTGCGCAACACCGGGCTGCTCGTCGTGCTCTACATCCCGGCGTCGCTGATCGCCGGCCTGCTCGTGGCGGTGCTGCTGAACAGGAAGGTACGCGGGATCGGCTTCTACCGGACCTGCTTCCTGGTGCCCTACATCGCCTCGGCGACCTCGGCCGGGCTGCTCATGGGCTACATCTTCGACCGGGACTTCGGGCTGATGAACGGGCTGTTCGTCAAGCTCGGACTGCCGATGCAGGGGTTGCTGAGCAGCCCTTCGCAGGCCATGTTCGTGCTCACCCTGATCTTCTTCTGGACCCGGTTCGGCTTCGCGGTGGTGATCTATCTGGCCGCGATCCAGGAGATCAGCAAGGAGATCCTGGAGGCCGCCTCGATCGACGGGGCGAGCAGGTGGACCACGTTCCGGCACATCATCGTGCCGTCCGTACGGCCGATGACGCTCTTCCTCACGGTCTGGGGCGTGATCGACGCGCTGCAGTTCTTCGACCTGGTCATGACCACGACCAAGGGCGGCCCGGCGAACGCGACCGTGACGATCGTCTACTACATCTGGCAGCTCGCCTTCACCTACTTCACCGCCGGCTACGGCGCGGCCGTGGCGTACGTCCTGTTCGTCGGCACCCTCGTGCTGATCATCGGCGGCTTCTTGATCGCGCGCAGGAAGGGAGCCATGGCGTGAAGAGGCATGGCCTGAAGGGGCATGGCGTGAAGAGGCTGCGTCTGCCCAGCAAGTGGCATCTGGTGCTCCTGCCGATGTCCGTGGTGACCGTGCTGCCGTTCGTCTGGATGATCCTCAGCTCGGTGATGACCCAGGGCGAGCTCAACCGGTTCCCGCCGCCGTTCTGGCCGGAGGGCATCGACCTGGGCGGCTACCGTACGGTGCTCAACGGCTCGAACTTCCCGCGCTGGTTCCTCAACAGCGTGATCGTGTCCGGCGCCATCGTGCTGGCCCAGCTGGCGCTCTGCAGCCTGGCGGGCTACGCGTTCGCCAGGATCAGGTTCACCGGCTCCAGGATCACGCTGGTCCTGGTCATCGCCACCGCGCTGATCCCCTTCCAGCTCACGGTGATCCCCACCTTCCTGATCTTCAACAAGGTCGGGCTGACCGACACGCTCGGCGCGCTCATCGTGCCGCAGCTCAGCTCGGCGGTCGGCATCTTCCTGATGACCTCGTTCTTCCAGTCCTTCCCGAGGGAACTGGAGGAGGCCGCGCGGATCGACGGCTGCTCGCGGTACGGGGTGTTCTTCAAGGTGGTGCTGCCGGTGGCGCGGCCCGCGCTGGCCGCGCTGGCGGTCATCACGTTCATCACCGCCTGGAATGATCTGTTCTGGCCGGTGGTGGCGATCAACTCGGACGCCAACTACACCGTGCAGGTGGGGTTGACGTCGTTCCAGGGGCAGCATCGGGCCGACTGGCCGGCGATCATGGCGGGCACGGTGCTGACGACGCTGCCGGTGCTGGGCGTGTTCCTGTTCGGCCAGCGCCGGTTCGTCCAGGCGCTGACCGGCGCGGTCAAGGGCTGATCGGGGCGGTCACGGCTGACCAGCGCGGGGCTGATCGGGGCGGTCACGGGCCGACCAACGCGGGGGCTGAGGTCGCGGTCACGGGTTCAGGTCGCGGTAAGGGTTGGCGGGCAGGCCGGTGAACCGGGTGCGGCGCTGCCACAGCTCCCCGCCGGTCCGGCCGTCCCAGGCGGTGGTGACGTACAGGATGTCGAGGTCGTGACCGCCGAAGGCGCAGCTCGTCACGTTGGTGGCGGGCACCTCCACCGTCAGGTCGAGCTGCCCGTCCGGCCGTAGCCGGACCACCTTCCCGCCGCCCCACAGCGCCACCCACACGTGCCCCGACGCGTCGACCGTGAGGCCGTCGGGGCTCGGGAGCACCGCGAACAGCCGGCGGTCCGCGACCTGGCCGGTCGCCGGGTCGTAGTCGAAGACGTCGACCCGGTCCGTGAGCGTGTCCACGTAGTAGAGCAGCCGCTCGTCGGGGCTCCACCCGATGCCGTTGGAGATCGAGACGCCGTCGAAAATCCGCTCGACGCGGCGGTCAGGGTCGAGGCGGTAGAGCGAGCCCGCGCCGGGGGTGTCGTCCTGCGCCATGGTCCCGGCGAAGAATCGGCCCGCGCGATCGCACGCGCCGTCGTTCATCCGGTTCCCGGGCGGTTCGGCCGCCGTCACGGGTCCAACGACCGTCAGCTCTCCATCGTGTACGGCGAAACCGTCCCTGACGGCGAGCGCCAGCCCGCCGGAGCCACGCGGAACCGCCACGCCCACCGGCTGCCCCACGTCGATCGACTCGTGCGAGCCGTCGGCGGGGTCGAGCCGGTGCACCAGGCCCGCGGGGATGTCCACCCAGAGCAGCGTCCCCGTCCGCTCGTCCCAGCACGGCCCCTCACCCAGCCGCGCGTGCGGTACGGGTACGACCTCCATCGCCACTCTCCTTGTTCCGTATGTCAGAACGGCATTCCGGTATGAATGTCAGGAGATCACCCGAAAGATCGCGCTGTCAACCGATCAGCCCTGCTCCGCGACCGCCCGCCGCAGGTTGTGGCCCACCTCTTCCATCCGGGCCGGTGACATCCTGTCCTTGATCGCGGTCACGCTCACCGCGGCGACGGGAGCCGTCCGTCCCAGGAAGACCGGGGCGGACACGCAGCGCACGCCGGGTTCGTTCTCCTCCATGTCGAGCGCGTAGCCGCGCTGCCGGACCTGGTCCAGGTGGGTGGCCAGCTTGGCCGGGTTCGTGATCGTGTTGCGGGTCCTGGTCGCGAGCGGGCCGTAGCGCTCCGCCCAGGCCTTGATCGCCTCGTCGGTCGGGTAGGTCCACGCCAGCAGCGCCTTGCCCACGCCCGTGCAGTGGGCCGCGTTGCGCCCGCCGACCACGGAGGTCATCGTGATGGACCGCACCGCCTCGACCTTGTCCAGGTAGACGACCTCGCCGCCGTCCAGCATGGCCATGTGCACGGTCTCGGCGAACTCCTCGCTCAGCCGCAGCAGCAACGGGCGCACCAGCGTGCGCAGGTCCATGGTCTCGTAGAACCTGAAGGCCGTGGCGAGCATCTCGGTGCCGAGAAAGTACGGCCCGCTGGGTTCCGGCTGCGCGGCGAAACCGCGATGCTTGAGGGCACCGAGCAGCCGGTGGAGCGAGCTCTTGGGCAGGCCGAGCCGGGTGGCCAGCTCGTCGAGCGTCACCCCTCGGCTGTGCTTGCCGATCTCCTGAAGGATCAGCAGGGCGCGGTCGACGCTGCCCACCGGCGACTGGGCCTCGGCCATGGATTCTCCTAGCGTATTCCGAATAATGGAATGCTATCGCGCACTGCGGAAACTTGGCTAGTCGCCACCTTCAACTCTTTACGGCATAAGCTATTGTGTGGATGATTGGTTTACAGCGTATGGAGTTAGAAGGAGATCCTTGATGACCGAGGCCAAACTGCACGACGGAAGCACGATCCACCTGGAGGTGCACGGCCAGGGCCCGACAGTGCTGCTGCCGGTCAACCCGGTGCCGATCGAAGGCGCCAAGGCCGACGACATGCGCAAATGGGGCGTCGACCCGGCGCTCGGCCGCAACCTCATCGACGGGCTGTCGGACGCGTTCAGGGTCGTCGCCTTCGACTACGAGGGCCACGTCCTGGCCACTCCCAAGCCGGACACGCTGACCCCGGCCAACATCGCCGCCGACCTGCTCGCCGTCGCCGACGCCGTGGACGCCGACCGGTTCGCCTATTACGGCTACTCGTGGCTCGCGCTCAGCGGGTTGCAGCTGGCGATCAGGACCGACCGGCTGTCGGCGCTCGTCATGGGCGGCTACCCGCCGCTCGGCGGACCGTACGCGGAGATGCTCAGCGTGACCATGGCCACCTACGAGATGTCCGGCCAGGACCCCGCCCCGCAGAAGACGCAGCCCAAGGCCGAGGGCACCAAGGCCGACGAGTACGACTGGGACTCCGCGGAGGTCACCATGACGGAGGCCCAGACCAGGCAGTTCGTCACCCTCTACGAGGGTCTGCAAGATTTCGACGACCGGGCGGCGCAGGCGAGCCTGAGCTGCCCGCGCCTGTGCTTCGCGGGCTCGGCCGACAAGATCGAGTACGGCGAGCGGTGGGGCGGCGTGGACGTGGACATCGCCGGGCCGATGGTCAACCGGCGGGCCGAGCTCGAATCGTTCGGCTGGGACGTGCGCGTGCTCGACGGCCTCGACCACATCCGGGCGATGCAGGTCGCCAACGTCCTGCCGATCCTGCGGCCCTGGCTCGAGAGCCGGATCAGGTGAGCTCGGCGATGGGGACGCGGCGGAAGGCGATGGTGGAGTAGGCGCTGGTGTCACCCGTCTCGTACAGCAGCCCGACCGTGTCCGCGTCCACCCTGACCAGGTCCGAGTAGGCCGCGGGCAGGCCCGACACCGTGTGCACGGGCCGCCACGTGACGCCGCCGTCCGCGCTGGCCCGTACCGTCATCACCGCCCTGGCGTCGGGCGTTCCGGGGGCGGAGAACAGCAGGACGTCCGGCGCCTCGCACTGCAGCACGCTGCCCTCCACGACCGGGCAGACCAGATCGGCCTGCGGGCGGAACGGCGCTTCGAGCGTCTGCCCGCCGTCGGCCGAGTAGGCGTCGGCCCGGTTGCCGGGGGCGGTGGAGTCGGTGCGGGAGTTGACGTAGAGGCGGCCGTCCGGCAGCTCGGTGGCCGTGGACTCGTTGATGTTGAGGTAACCGTCATTGTTGCCGTCGACGTATCCGATGCGCCATGAGGTGCCGCCGTCGTCGCTCAGCAGGCAGTGGCCGCCGTTGTACTTGCCCTCCGTGCCGTTGTCGCGACCGGTCGGAGGAACCGAGTGGTTGGCGGGGACGACGAGGCGGCCCGCGTGCGGCCCCTGCCGCAGCTCGACCGCGTGGCCGGGGCCGGTGGCGTACCAGCGCCACTCGGGCCGCTTCACGCTAGCGGTGATCTCGCGGGGCGCCGTCCAGGTGACGCCGTCGTCGTCGCTCGCCTGCACGTACACGCGGCGGCCGTCGGCGGCGGCGACCTGGCCGCGCCTGATCTTGTCCTCGGTGGCGGCGAGGCCGTTGCGCACGTACACCAGGACGATCCGGCCGTCGCGGGTCACGATGGGGGCCGGGTTGCCCGCGGTGCCCTTGTGCGGTTCGGAGGCGACCACGCGCGGCCCGACCCATGTGGCACCGCCGTCGGTCGACCTCTTGAGCACGATGTCGATATGGCCCGAGTCACTGGCCGAGCCGTGCCGCCCCTCGGCGAAGGCCAGGACCGTGCCGGCCTTGGTCACCACCGCCGCCGGGATGCGGAAGGTGTGGTAACCGTCGGTGCCCGCCCGGTAGGGCAGCGATGTGGGGTAGCCGTGCGCCATCGGGTTCCTCCTCGTCCGCCTGCGGATGCGACCCTATGGCGGGTACGCACGGTCGCCGGGCCCGCTCACTTGCCCGCCCGCAGGCGATCATCCACTGCTGCACCGGCGTTAACTCCCTCTTCACCTGACTCGCGCCGAGTGCCCGCTGCCAGCCAATTGCCAGGAACGCTGGGTAACCTCCAAGCGCATGACCTGGCAGCACAAGATCAACAAGGCGCTCGGCAAATATGCCGGCGTCCAGTTCTCGCGGGTCAGCAAGGCGGCTCCGGAGAGCCCGGCAAGGCCGCCTGCCGACCCCGCCGACAGGCTGTTGAGCGAGCCGGTGTTCATCCTGTCGCCCGTCAGATCGGGCTCCACCCTGCTGCGCGCGATGCTCGACGCCCACTCCCTGGTCCACGCCCCGCACGAGCTGCACGTACGCAGGCTCGGGGTCGAGTTCGGGACGTCACTGGCGGAACGGTCGATGGCGGCGCTCGGCCACAACCGGGCCGATCTGGAACACCTGCTCTGGGACCGGGTGCTCCACCGCGAGCTGGTCCGCAGCGGCAAGCGGCACATCGTGGACAAGACCCCGGCCAACGCCTTCGCCCACCGGCGCATCGCCACCTGCTGGCCCGACGCGCGCTTCGTCTTCCTGCTGCGCCACCCGGCCTCCATCGCCGCCTCCTGGCACGAGGCCGCCCCGGACAAACGCGACCGCGAAGCGGCGGCGGCCGACGCGTTGCGCTACATGAAGGCGGTCCAGCGGGCCAGGAAGGCGCACACCGGCCTGACCGTGCGCTACGAGGACCTGACCACCGACCCCGAGCGGGAGACGAGAGCCGTCTGCGAGTTCCTGGGCGTCCCCTGGGAGCGGGAAATGCTCGCGTACGGCCGGCCTGACGTGCTCACGAAGGGGCTCGGCGACTGGCGAGACAAGATCCGCTCCGGCAGCGTGCAGCCGGGCCGCGAATGTCCCACACCTGAGGAGGTGCCCGAGACGCTCCGGGCCATGTGCCGGAGCTGGGGATACTCATGAAGATCCGATATCTGCTGCTGCATGCCTATGGGCAGGGCGGGACGATCCGCACCGTCATCAACCAGGCCAACGCGATGGTCGCGCTCGGTCACGAGGTGGAGATCGCCAGTGCCGTACGACGGCGCGACAAGCCCCAGTTCCCCATCGATCCCCGCGTGACGCTGGTTCCGCTGGCCGACCAGCGCGCCGGTGTGCCGGTCGATTCGCTGGGCCGCAAGCTGTGGCGGAGGATGCGCGGCAAGATCGTGCCCTTCGGGGAGTTCGCCGCCGACTACTTCACCGAGCGGGTGGAGAAGGCGGTCATCGACTATGTCTCGCGCCTCGAAGGCGGCATCCTGGTCACGACCCGGCCCGCGCTCAACCTGATCGCCGCCCGCCGTACTCCCAAGAGCGTCGTCTGCGTCGCCCAGGACCACATGAACGTGAGCGCCTACCCCGAGACGATCACCCGGGACATCGCCCGCTACTACGGCCGCTTCGACGCGGTCGTCGTGCTGACCACGAAGAACCAGATCGAATACCGCATCCTGCTGCCTGACACGCCCATCGTGCGCATCCCCAACGCGCTGCACGGGTCGGGGCCGGTCTCCAAGCAGGTGAACCCGGTCGTGGTGGCGGCCGGACGGCTGGTCAAGCAGAAGGGCTTCGACCTGCTCATCCCGGCCTTCCAGCAGGCGGCGCGGCGGCATCCGGACTGGCGGCTGCGCGTGTACGGCGGCGGCCCCCGGAAGGCCGAGCTCAACGCGCTCATCACCGAGCTCGGCGTGGAGGACCGGGTGCAGTTGATGGGCCGTACGGACCGGCTGGAGGAGAAGCTGGCCGGAGCGTCGATCTATGCGCTCTCATCCCGCTTCGAGGGGCTGCCGATGGTGATGATCGAGGCGATGGGGCAAGGGCTGCCGATCGCCGCGTTCGACTGCCCCACCGGCCCGGCGGACGTGCTCACCCCGGGCAAGGACGGGCTGCTGGTGCCGGCCGGGGACGTCGCCGGGCTGGCGGACGCGCTCGACAAGCTGATGTCCGACAAGGCGCTGCGGACACGGATGGGGGCGGCGGCCAAGCGGACGGCCGCGAACTACCACCCCGACTCGGTGATGCCGCTGTGGGAGGACCTGTTCGCGGAGTTGCTGAGCCGCGAGCCGATCATCGACAGCTATTGGACCCGCTAGCGGCCCTGGTGGTCGCGCCACTCGGAGATGACGCGCTCGACGTCGTAGGGCATCAGGTTGAGCGGCGGGCCCTGCAGCCCGGTCCTGATCGCCTCGCGGATCCGTGCGTTGATCTCCTCGATGATCCGCCGCGCCTCGGTCTCCGACCTGGCCCCCACGGCCTCGGCGCGCGCCTCCTGCGCGTCCTTGCGCAGGGCGAGCGTCGGCGGCAGCGGCATCGACAGGCCCTCGCTGCGCACCTTCTGCTTGATCCACCACATCTCGTCGTACGGCTTGTCGAGATCGGGAAGAGGTTTGCCGGAGCCGGGAAGGTTGTCGAACTCGCCGCGCTCCGTCGCCTCACGGATCTGCCGGTCGATCCATGACTCGAAGCTCATCCCACCCGGTTTGCGCTCTGTCATCCGCGGCCCCTCTCCTCACCCAAGATTATGCCGGGGCGCGATCGGCGCTCTCCAGCCGAGTATGGCTTCGGTCATCCGCACGGCCGCGACCGTGGTGGGCACGTCGTGCACGCGGAGGATCCGGGCGCCCTTCAGGACGGCGGTCACGTTCGCGGCGATCGTGCCCTCCATCCGCTCGCGCTGCGGGCGATCGAGGGTCTCGCCGATGAAGTCCTTGTTCGACAGGGCGACCAGGGTCGGGTAGCCGATCGAGGTGATCTCGTCGAGCCTGCGCATGAGCTCCAGCGAATGGAAGGTGTTCTTGTTCAGGTCGTGGCCGGGGTCGATGATGATCCGCTCGGCGGGGATGCCGGAGTCGAGCACAAACCGGACCCGCTCGCGCAGGAAGTCGGCGACCTCCTTCACGACGT
Organism: Nonomuraea sp. NPDC049158; assembly: GCF_040648335.1. NCBI lineage: Bacteria > Bacillati > Actinomycetota > Actinomycetes > Streptosporangiales > Streptosporangiaceae > Nonomuraea > Nonomuraea sp. NPDC049158. Next base: position 475,761 of record NZ_JBEZDM010000004.1, on the reverse strand, counting down.
CGCCGTACGCCGGCCGGACGACCGCCTTTCCCGGGCCGCCGAGGCTGTGGGTCACGATCACGGTCGCGCCGCTCTCCGCCGCGACCGCGGCCATGCCGGGCTCGCGCAGGCCGTTGGTGTCGTTGATGACGTCGGCGCCGGCCGCCAGGGCCGCCTTCGCCACGTCGGCGCGGTGGGTGTCGACCGAGATGACGGCGTCCGTCACGTTGCGGATCCCGGCGATGACGGGGACCACCCGGTCGACCTCCTCGCCGACGCTGATGCCGTCCTGGTCGGCGCTGAACGCGAGTCCGCCGACGTCCACCCAGTCGGCGCCCGCCGCGACGGCGGCCTGGGCCGCCTCGACGGCCCGGTGGAGCTCGAACGTCCGGCCCTGGTCATGGAAGGAGTTGGGCGTCCTGTTGACGATCGCCATGATGGCCACCTGGCGCGCGAAGTCGAACTCGCGGCGGCCGATGCGCCGGACGGGGAAGAGGATGTCGCTCACGTTGATGCACTCTCCAGGAGATTCGCCCACCGATCGATGGACCCGTCGAACAGCCGGGCCACGAGCGCCACGTCCACGTCCATCCATCACCATCTCCCCAGTTTGAAGCGCTCCCCACGACTAAGGTCGGGGGATTTCAGCCGGCTCGGGCTCCGTCTGCGCGGTGGCCTGGGCTGCTGTTGCTTGGCGGTTGGCCTTCCGGCCCACGCGGTTGCGTGGTTTGCGCGCCCCAGCACGCGCACCCGGTCGGGGCTGTGCGTGCTCCGCCCTCCCGGCGGTGAGGATGTTCTTGGCGGCGTTCACGTCGGCGTGCTCGGTGTGTCCGCACAAGGTGCACCGAAAGACCGCTTGACTCTCGCGGGAGTTCCGATCCACCACCGTGCACACGTTGCACGTCTGACTCGTATACGCCGGATGGACAGTGATCACGCAGGTGCCCGTGTACCGGGCCTTGCTCCGGGTGGCCAGCTCGATCCGATGCCAGCCCTTGTCCAGGATGCTGCGGTTCAGGCCGGACTTGCTCGCGGCCCCGTTCGGCAGGAAAACGCCCGGCCGTTCGGGGTCGGGCCGGGGTGCGACGCTGGCGGTCATGTTTCTGGTCGCCAGCGCCTCGAACACCACCAGCTCAAAGCTCGTGGCCAGGACGCAGGCGGTCTTGGCGGCGAAGTCCTCCCGGCGTCGGCGGATCTTGCGCGCCAGGTCCGCGGCCCGTGCGGCGGCTCTCCTGCGCCGGGCCGATCCCTTGGCGGTCCGGGCGAAGTCCCGCTGGAGCTTCTTGGCGTGCTCGACCTCCCGATCCCGCGCGAACACCTGGTGATGGAAGCGCCCGTCCGAGCGGGTGACGACCTTGACCACGCCCCGGTCGATACCCACCCCGCTCGCGGGGCGGGCGTGTGTGGCCGGGGTGGTGAGCCCGTCCTCGACGAGAAAACTGACGTACCAGTGCTTGCCGTCCCGGCTGACGGTGGCGTTCTTGACCGTCCCGCCCAGCGGGCGGGTGATACGGAAGCGGACCCAGCCGAACTTGGGCAGCTTCGCCCGCGCCCAGCGCCGGTTCAACCGCTCGACTGCGATCTTGGCGCCTTCAGGAAACCGGAACGACGGCGGATTTCCGGCCTTGGACTTCCAGCGGACCCCCCACGTGCCGTGCCGGGAACACGCCTGATCCAGATCGATCAACGTCTGCTGAAGGCAGTGGCCGGGCACCTCGCCCAGCCACTCGAACTCCCGCTTGGCCTCGGCGAGCTGGCGGGCCTGGCCGTGGTAGCCGATGAACGCGCCGCGTCGCCGGTAGGTGCGGCGCTGCTCCAGCGCGGTGTTCCACACGCTGCGGCAGACCCCGCCGATCCGCTCGGCGAACTCCGCCTGGCCGGGAGTCAGATCCAGGCGGTACTTACGTCCGGTCAGCATCCGCGATCACCGGTTCTTCTGGTTCTCGACGTACCGCTTGACGACCTCCGGGGGCGCCGTGCCGACGGTGGCCACGAAGTAGGAGTTGGTCCACAGCGTCGGCAGCTTCGACTTCAGGCTCGGGAACTCCTGGCGCAGGACGCGCGACGAATGGCCCTTGATGGCCTTGACCAGCTTGTGGATCCCGAGCTGGGGATCCACCTCGACCAGCAGCTGCACGTGATCGGGCATGACGTTCACTTCCAACAGCCACGCCCCTTTCTCCTCGACCACCTCGCCGATGAGTTGCTTGAGTCGTTCCTCGATCCCGCCGCCCAGCACCCGCCTGCGGTACTTGGGACACCACACCACGTGGAAGGCGCACTGGAAGGCGATGTCGCTGTTCGTGCGAAAGGTCACGGCCACCTGGATCAATATACAGCAGCGACCTATCTACCGCTCAAAGATTCGACAGAGGGGCTTATCTGGCTTACCCCCATGGCTAAGGCCAGGGGTCCGCGCCCTAGATCACCGATCGAGCCTCCTCCCCCGTATCGAGCCTCGGCTGTCACACGCCGACCTGCGTCCGGCTCACGGGGTGGCGGGCGCTTTCAGAATCTTCGAAATGCTCGACAAAGGCCCCCTGATCACACCAAACTCTCCTGGCAGGGGGCGCGCTACGAGGGGCGTCACCGCCGCTCCCATCAGGTTGGCCGAGGCCCACTCTCCCAAACGGCGGTGGCCCCCGTGGACAGCGCGGCGGCTCCTGTGGACAGCGCGGTGGCTCCTGTGGACAGCGCGGTGGCTCCTGTGGACAGCGCGGTGGCCCCCATGGCCTTGGTCACCAGCGCGTCCACCAGCCAGGCGAAGCTGTCGTCCAGCGAGACGCGCAGCGCGAACACCCCGGCCGACTCCAGCGCGCAGAACCCCTGGACCGCGCTGCGGATCCCGCGGGCGGCGTGCGCCAGGGCGGCTCCGGTCAGCGAGCCGACGGCCAGAACGTCGACGGTGACGGCCGCCGCCTCGTCCGCGGCACTGCGGACTTCCTCGTCGTCGAAGCCGTCCACCGCGAAGTGTGTGGCCGCGTACAGGGCCGGATGCTCGCGCGCGTATGCTCGCTGGGCGTGGGCCAGCGCTCTCAAGGCGTCGGCTCCCGACCGGCCGGTGGCGGCGCGGCGGCAGTGTTGGGCGAGGTCGCGATGCCCCTTGACGGACAGGGCGATCCGAAGGTCGCGCAGCCCGCCGGGCAGGTGGACGTACAGGCTGGGCGCGGCCACCCCCAGATGGCGGGCCAGCGCGCTGATGGACAGGGCGTCGATGCCGTGCTCATCGGCATAGGCGATCGCCCCATCTATCGTCGTCTGCCGCGTTAGTCTCTTACGCATCGTCCGCCCCGCAACCCTAACGGCTATAGGATTAATCCTAATACCAATAGGGGGGACTGACGTGATCACCAGGAGTATCGCGCGTCTTGCCGGAGCGGGAGCGGCTGCGGGTGTGCTGGTGGCCGCTATCGCCCTGCCTGCCGTGGGCGGCGCGGGGGCGCTGTTCAAGACCGCTTCCGCCGAGCTGAATCTCAAGGCGACAGATCTCCCCGAGGAGCCGCCGGCCGAGATGACCGCGATCCTCGACGCCAAGGGCAACCAGATCGCGCAGTTCTACGAGCAGTACCGCAAGGTCATCCCGTTGGCCGACATGGGCGACCTCATGAAGAAGTCGATCATCTCGATCGAGGACTACCGGTTCTACGAGCACGGCCCGATCGACATCGAGGGCACGGTCCGCGCGCTGGCGAAGAACCTGGGCACGGGCCGGGTGGCGCAGGGCGGCTCCAGCATCACCCAGCAGTACGTCAAGCAGGTGCTGCTCAACAACGCCACCACCGAAGAGGACAAGAACAAGGCGCTGGAGGCCACCTACGCGCGCAAGCTCAACGAGCTGCGCTACGCGATGGCCGTCGAGGAGAAGTACACCAAGGACCAGATCCTTGAGAAGTACCTGAACATCGCCTACTTCGGCGCGAGTGCCTACGGGGTGGAGGCCGCGGCCCTGCGGTTCTTCGGCGTACACGCCTCCGAGCTCAGCCTGGCGCAGGCGGCCACTCTGGCGGGCGCCGTGCAGGACCCCAACTCGACCGACCCCAACCTCGGCAAGAAGTTCCGGGATCGCCTGGTGGTCCGCCGCAACACCGTACTCAACCGGATGGCCGAACTCGGCAAGATCACTCCGGAGGAGGCCACGGCGGCCAAGGCCAAGAAGCTCGGCTACAAGGGCACCCCGCTGCCCGGCGGCTGCGAGTCCAGCAAATACCCGTTCTTCTGCGTGTACGTACGCAACGAGATCACCAAGAACCCGCTCTTCGGCAAGACGCAGAAGATCCGCACCGCGCTGCTCAGCCGAGGCGGCCTGAAGGTCAAGACCACGATCGACCCCAAGATGCAGGCGGCGGCCGACAAGGCCATCAAGAAGCACGTCTTCGCCAGCGACAACCCGATCGCCAGCGAGGCCCTGATCCAGCCGGGCACCGGGGCGATCAAGGCGATGGCGGTCAGCAGGAAATACGGCACGTCCAAGCGGAAGCACGAAGTGTCGCTCAACGTGGCGGCCGACGTGGCCCACGGCGGCGGCACCGGCTTCCAGCCCGGCTCGACCTTCAAGACGTTCACGCTGATCACCGCCCTCAAGGAGGGCATGAAGATCAACGATGGCTTCACCGTGGGCAGCGGCTACCGGGCCCCCTACTACTCCTCCTTCAAGAACTGCAAGGGCGAGAACATCGGTGACCCGACACACACCGTTAGCAACGACGAGGGCGGTGGCGGCTTCAAGTCGCTGCAGACCGGCACCTGGGGCTCGGTCAACACCTTCTTCCTGACGCTGGAGCAGCGCGTCGGCCTCTGCGACACCATCAAGACCGCCCAGTCGCTCGGCATCAAGCGGGCCGACGGCGGCAAGCTGCAGGAATACGAGACCTTCACGCTCGGCATCAACGAGATGGACCCGATCACGGTCGCCAACGCCTACGCCGCCATCGGGGCGCGCGGCAAGTACTGCGCGCCGATGGCCATCACGCAAATCACCGACCGCGACGGCAAGGTCACCAAGTACGACCCCAAGTGCCGCCAGGCGCTCGACCCCGAGATCGCGGACGCCACGGCGAACGTCCTGAGCGGGGTGTTCACCAAGGGCACGATGCGGGGCGTCGGCGGCATCGGCCGGGACGCCGCGGGCAAGACCGGCACCACCGACAACCAGGCCACCGCCTGGTTCGCCGGGTTCACGCCCGACCTGGCCGGCGCGGTGAGCATCGGTGACATCCGGGGCGCCCAGGAACACAAGCTCAACAACATCACCATCGGCGGCCGCTACTTCGGCTCGGTGTTCGGCGCGAGCGTGCCGGGGCCGATCTGGAAGGACACCATGCTGGCGGCGCTGAAGGACATCGAGCCCACCTCGTTCCAGCCGATCAACTCGGCCCGCTTCGGCGGCTGCGGCCAGGGCTGCGCTCCCGTACGGACGCCGACCGACGACGAGAAGAACGACACGGGCCCCGACGACGAGCCCATCATCGACGACACCCTCCCCAACTAGCCGATCCATCGTTCCGAGACCCGCGAGCACGCCGTGCTCGCGGGTCTCGTGCTGACAACACTGTCAAATCGCCCTGTTAACAGCGGCGAAACATTGGTAACGTGGGAGCGCTCCCAGGATCTTTTCCGCGAGGTGCTCCCATGTCTGAGCAGCCCACACTGGCACAGGTAGCGGCCGAAGCGGGGGTATCGCCCGCGACCGCGTCCAGGGTCCTCACCGGCTCCGTACGGGTCAGCACCTCGACCCGTCGGCAGGTCTACGACGCGGTGTCCCGTATGGGGTACGTACGTCATCGCGCCCCCAGGGGATCGGGGACCAGAGGACCGGCCGCCGGGGTCACGGCGGTGGTCTGTGATCACCTGCCCCGATTATTCTCCGAGCCCTACTACGCCAGGCTGCTGTCGGCCGCCGGTGCCGTACTGGCCGAGCACGGCACGCAGCTCATGGTGACGACGGTGACCCCGACCGCCTCGGTGCTTCCCGAGTTGGGCGGCGCGGTGCTCCTCATCGGCGCCCGGGAACGCCATCCCCTGGCTATCAAACTCTGCACGTCGGGCGTGCCGGTGCGGAACGTCGGCCGCCCCCCGCACGACCTCAAACTGCCGTACGTGGACGTGGACAACCACGACGGCGGCCGGCAGGCCGCCGAGCACCTGTTGCTGTCGGGCCGCCGGACGATCGCCGCCATCGGCGGCCCGCCGTCCCTGCCAGGGGCGCGGGACCGGCTCGACGGGCTGGTGCGTACGCTGCGCAGCGCCGGAGCGACGGAGGTGCCCGTCGCCTACGGTGACTTCACGGCCGCCTCCGGCACGCACGCCATGCAGTGGCTGCTACGGCACGCCCCCGGGCTCGACGCGGTCTTCGCCGCCTCCGACCTGATGGCCGCCGGGGCGGTCCAGGCCCTGCGCCGCGCCGGTCGCCGGGTCCCCGCGGACGTCGCGGTGATCGGCTTCGACGACGCGCCCGTCGCCCGGCGTACCGTCCCTGCCCTGACCACGGTCCGGCAGCCGGTCGAGGAGCTCGCGATGGTCGCCACCCGATTATTGCTGGCCGGTACGACCGGCATCGACCCCATCCTCCCCACGGAACTGGTCATCCGTGAGTCGGCTTGACCCGGGTGACGTCCTGGCCCGCAGATACCTGCTGCTGGATCCCCTCGCCCGCGGCGGCATGTCGGTGATCTGGCGGGCCTTCGACCAGTCGCTGCACCGGCTGGTCGCGGTCAAGGTGCTGACCGCCTCGCTCCAGGCCGGGCTCGGCGAGCGGGTCCGCGTACGCAGCGAGGCCCGCGCCGCCGCCCGGTTCCTCCACCCGGACGTGATCGACATCTACGACTACGGCGAGACCGTGACGGAAGACGGCGAGGTGGCGGCGTACGTGGTGATGCCGCTGCTCGACGGCAGCACCCTCGGCGAGCGCATCGCCGAGGGGCCGCTGCCCTGGACCGAGGCCGCGGCGATCGCCCTGCGGCTGGCGCGGGCGCTGCGCGACGGGCACGCCCGCGGCCTGGTCCATCGGGACGTCACCGCCGACAACGTGCTGCTCACCGCGTCCGGCCCGAAGCTGCTCGACTTCGGGATCGCGGCCGCCTCCGGCGACCCCGACGATGACCGGGGCACCCCGCCCTATGTCGCCCCCGAACGGCTGGCGGGCGCCCCCACCCATCCGGCGGTCGATGTGTACGCGCTCGGGGTGCTGCTGTTCGCCATGCTCACCGGCCGTACGCCCTATCCGGAGACCACCTGGGAGCAGATCGAGGCCGCCCACCGCACCGCGCCGCCACCACGGGTGACCGGCGTGCCGCACGGCATCGCCTCACTGTGCCGGAACTGCCTCGCGCACGACCCCGCGCGGCGGCCCACGGCGGCGGAGATCGCTGACTCGCTGGCCACCACACTCAGGAGCGCCGCGCTCGGCCGGCGGATACGGCATGGCCTCGCCGTCGCCGGGACGAGCGTGATGGTGCTGTCCTCGGTGCTGTGGCTCAACCGCCCGATCGACGACCTCCCCGCCTCGCCATCGCCCCCCGCCGGCACCATGGCCACGCCCAGAACATCCGGCGAGGCGCCTGGCACCACCGCCACACTGCGGACGTCCGACATCACGGCCGGGCCGTTCGCGAGCCCCGCCGCCACCGCGTTGCCCTCGGCCACCGCGGACCCGGCCCGCACCACCGGACCGGCCATCACCGAGGGGCCGTCCACCCACACCGTCCAGCGGTCGGCCGGCCAGGCGCGGACGGCCCGGCAGGCGGTGGACGGGTTCCACGGAACGCTGGCCGCCGCCGGGGCGTGCGGAGCCACCGACCACGACGTCACGCTGGACCTCCAGCAGGTCCTGCAGGGCGTGCTCGACACCCCCGGCCCCATCGAGCCCGGCATGGCGGCGCTGAAACGCAAGCTGGCCGACCGCGAACGCGAAGGCCGCCTCACCCCGGCCTGCCGGACGCGGCTCCAGGCCCGTCTCGACGAGATCGCCACCGCGCTGAGCCCCCAGTAAGGGGTACGGCCGGACCGCGATGAGCCGCGGCCGGCGAACTGTCCACACTGGCCGTCGAGCGGATCGGCCGCCGCCACGACGTCGGAAAGCCCTGGCCAGGTCACAGTCGTCGGTGCTACGCAGGGCTACGATGAGTACGAACGCTTGAGGAGGAGCGGCATGGCGGAACCCACGGACGCGCTCCCCCAACAGGTGCTGAGCCCGCTGACCAGAGCGGCGATCTTCATCGTGGCGACGATCGATCAGGGTGGCGGACCGGCGGTCCGAGACCTCCTCTCCGACCTGGACGCGCTGCAGCGGGCCATCGGCTTCCGGGCGCCGGACAGCACGCTCAGCTGCGTCGCCGCCATCGGCTCGCACGCCTGGGACCGGCTGTTCACCGGGCCTCGCCCCGCCGAGCTCCACCCTTTCCGCGAACTGGCCGGAAGCCGGCATCGTGCCGTGTCCACATCCGGTGACCTGCTGTTCCACATCCGGGCACAGCGCCTCGACCTGTGCTTCGCGCTGGCATCGGAGATCATGGACCGGCTCTATGGCGCGGTGACCGTCCGCGACGAGGTCCACGGGTTCAAGTACTTCGACGTACGTGACCTGCTCGGCTTCGTCGACGGAACGGAGAACCCCGTCGGTGCCGACGCGCACAAGGCGGTCCTGATCGGCGACGAGGATCCCGCGTTCGCCGGCGGAAGCTACGTCATCGTGCAGAAGTACCTGCACGACCTGCGAGCGTGGAACGCGCTGACGGTCGAGGCGCAGGAGAAAGTGATAGGCCGCAGAAAGCTGACCGACATCGAACTGGACGACGACAGCAAACCGGCCGACTCGCACGTCTCCCTGACCACGATCGTCGACGCCGACGGTACCGAGCGGCAGATCCTGCGCGACAACATGCCCTTCGGCGCCGTGGGCCGCGGCGAGTTCGGCACGTACTTCATCGGCTACGCCCGCACTCCCACGGTCACCGAGCGGATGCTCGAAAGGATGTTCCTCGGCGCCCCGCCCGCCGGCCACGACCGGATCCTCGACTTCTCGACGGCCGTGACCGGCACGCTCTTCTTCGTCCCGAGCGCCGACTTCCTCCAGGACCTGCCTGATCCGCCGAACAGCGAACCCTGACCGACGCGGACCCCTTCCCCGCGCCTGACATCCCGGGCCGCCGAACGTCAGGCGTCTTCCCTCAAGGATCCTTCTCTTGAAGATCCTCCAGGGATCGGATGAGCGTGGCCAGGAGGTCGGCGGCTGGGGTCAGCACGGCCTCGTCCAGGTCGAAGGTCGGCGAGTGGTGCGGTCCGTATGTTCCGGCACCCATCAGCAGGTATCCGGCCAGTCCGTCGTGTTCCTGGACGTACCGCATGAACAGCGTCGCGTCGTCGCTCGCGCGCAAGGGACGCGGCGGCACAAGACGCAGGCCGCGGCTCGGGGCGAGGGTTTCGACCCTGCCGAGGATCGCGCCGTCGGTGGTCGCGCTGGTCGCCCAGCCGGTTCTGGTGATGTCCACGGTGACACCGTGCATGGCGGCCGCGCCGTGGAGGACGGCGCGGGCACGCTGCTCCAGGTCGTCGTGTTCGGCGGCGGCGTCTGCCCGGACCTCGGCGTCGAGGACGGCATGGGCGTTGACGATGTTCGCCGCACCGGGTGCGTGCAGCGTCCCGACGTTGACGCGGGTGGTCGCCGTCGCGTAGCGGGGCAGAGCGTGCAGGCCCAGAACGGCGGACGCCGCCGCCAGCAAGGCACTGCGGCCCTGTTCGGGCGCTCCGCTGGCGTGGGCGGCGACCCCGGTGAACTCCGCGCGCAGCTTCGAGGTTCCGTACAGCTCGGTCGCGGCCGCTACGCACCCGTCCGGGGTGCCGAAACCGAGGTGGACGGCCAGCAGGACGTCGACGTCGTCGACCAGCCCGGCGGCCACCATGGGAGCGGCGCCGCGGACACCCTCCTCGGCGGGCTGGAACAGCAGCCGTACGGTGCCGGCGAACCGCCTGTCGGACAGCAGGGCCGCCGCCCGCAACGCGATGGCCACGTGCCCGTCGTGTCCGCAGGCGTGCATCGCGCCGTCGATGGTCGAGTCGAAACCCTGGGCCGCCGGGTGGTGGCCGCGGTGGCGGCTCTCCTGGATCGGCAGGGCGTCCATGTCCACCCGCAGGGCGATCAGCGGACCCGGGCGATCGCCCCGCAGTTCCGCGACGAAAGCGGTGTTCCCGTCACGGAAGCGCTGCACGGATGCCTCCGGCACGCCCCGCGCGGTGGCCCGCCGGACGGCGGCGTCGAGCTCGTCGCGGCTCGGCAGACCAGGGTGATCGTGTACGTCTACGAGGTCGCCGCCGCCGCGTAGCTGCCAGCCCAGCTCGGAGAGCAGATCCCAGGCCAGGTCCGCGGTCTCGATCTCGAGGAAGCCGATCTCGGGCCGCCGGTGCAGATGCCGCCGGACGGCGGTCGCGTCCAGTGGATCCGGCCGGGCCTCAGCTCGCGAGCGTGCGCTCACGACCGGACCTCCACTCGCGGGCATGCGCTCACGGCGTTCCCCCGGCGAGGGCGTGGACGACGGCGGTCGTGAACTGCTCGGTGCTCGCCGTGCCGCCGAGATCGGGTGTGGCGGTCCCCGCACGGAGGACGTCCTCAAAGGCGGACACGAGCCTGGCCGCGGCCGCGGCTTCGCCCAGATGGTCCAGCATCATGGCCGCCGCCCAGAGAGTGCCGACCGGATTGGCGATGCCCCTGCCGGCGATGTCGGGTGCCGATCCGTGCACCGGCTCGAACATCGACGGGTACGTCTTGGTGGGGTCGAGGTTGGCGCTGGGCGCGACCCCGATCGACCCGGCCAGGGCGCCGGCGAGGTCGGACAGGATGTCGCCGAACAGATTGGAGGCGACGATGACGTCGATGCCCTCCGGCCGCAGCACGAGGCGCGCGGCCAGGGCGTCGATGAGGACCTTCTCCAGCTCCACCCCGCTGCCGTCGGCCACCTCGGCCACCACCTCGTCCCAGAACGGCATCGTGTGGATGATGCCGTTCGACTTCGTCGCCGAGATCAGCCGGCCCGAGCGTCGCCGGGCCAGGTCGGCGGCGAAGCGCGCGATCCGCTCGACGCCGACCCGGGTGAACACCGCCTCCTGGACGGCGAACTCGCCCGGACGGCCGCGGTTGACCCGGCCGCCGACCTCGCTGTACTCGCCTTCGACGTTCTCGCGTACGACGACCAGGTCGATCGGCGCGTTCGACCGCAGCGGCGTCCGGATTCCGGGCAGCGATCGGACCGGCCGGAGGTTGACGTACTGCACGAACTCCCGGCGGATGGGGATGAGCAGCCCCCACAGGGTGATGTCATCGGGGATGTCCGGCGCTCCTACGGCGCCCAGCAGGATGGCGTCGGCGGAGGCCAGTCGTTCAAGGCCGTCGACGGGCATCATGCGCCCGTGCGCCCGGTGGTGGTCGCAGCCCCACGCGCGGTCGCGCCACTCGATGGTGAACCCGAAGGTTCCGGCCAGGTGGTCGACGCAGCGGACGGCGGCGGGGACGACCTCGGTGCCTATGCCGTCCCCCGGGATGACGTCGACGACGTAACGCCGTGTCGTCCCGGGGCCGGTGTGTTCGGGGGTGGTCGTGGTCACGACAGCTTCGTGTCCTTCGTCAGCAGGGTTCGCTCCATCGGGTCGGTCGGCAGGCCCTGGACGGCGGCCGCCACACCCATGGTCAGGCTCTCGTGGACGAGCGGGATGAACGCCACGTCGCCGGCCAGCTGGGTGGCGATCTGACCGTAGAGGGCGTGGCGCTTGGTCGTGTCCCCGGTGCTCCCGGCCTCCTTGACCAGCCCGTCGACCTTCGGGCTGCAGTATCCGGCGAGGTTGAAACTGCCCTTGCAGGTCTCGTCCGAGCGCAGCATGCTGATGGGCTCGGGCATGTCGATGAGGTGGTTGCGGGACAGCAGGGTCGCCTGGAACTTGCCGCTCATGAGGTCGTCCTCGACCGAGGCGTAGTCCCCGGTGCGGATCTTCACGGTGATGCCGGCCTCGGCCAGCTGCGCCTGGATCACCTGGGCGAGGTCGGCGAACTCGGGCCGGTCGGAGTAGGCGATGAGCTCGAAGCCGAGGGAGCCGGGGTCGATTCCGGCGGCGGCCATGGCCGCCTTGGCCGCCGCGGCGTCTCCCTGCACCGGCTTCAGTTCGGCCGGTGTCCAGGGCTCGTCGGGGGTGAACGGTCCGGCCGCCGGGGTGGCGGTGCCCTCGTAGACCCCCTTGACGATGGCGTCGAGTCCGATGGCCTTCTGGATCGCGCGGCGGGCCTCGACGTTGTCGAAGGGGGCTTTGCGGGTGTTGAGGTAGAGGCCGGTGGTGCGGGGCAGCGCAGTCTGCTGAAGGGTGATCTTGTTGTCGCCCTTCAGAGTCGTGAGGGTAGTGACGGGGAGGTTGGCGGCCACCGAGACCTCACCGGTACGCAGCTGCGTGGCGCGGGTGGCGCCGCTCTCGGCGTAGCGGATTTCGGCGCTGCCGAGGGCGACGTCCCCGCCCCAGTAGTCGGCGTTGGCGGTCAGTGCCAGCGACTGCCCCGTTCCGGTGCTGGTGATCTTGAACGGCCCGGTGCAGGTGCCGACCGGGTTGGTGGTGGTGCCGGAGAACGCCTCGGGGGCGAGGACCCCGGTATTGGGCACGCTGACCCGTAGCGGCAGGAAGTGGTCCTCTTCCGGTGTGTCGATCCGCACGGTCCGGTCGTCGACGGCGGTGACCGCGGAGATGACGCTGGGAGAGAAGCTGCGCGGCGGTGCCGTGGCCTTCAGCAGCCGGTTGAGATCGTCGGCGACGACCTTGGCGGTGAGCGCGGTGCCGTTCTGGAACTTGGTCTCACGGATGGTGAACGTCCAGGACGTGGGCGCCGCCTGCTTCCATTCCGTCGCCAGAGCTGGCTGGGCCTGGTTGTCCTTGTCCACGGCCACCAAGGTCTCCAGGCAGCCGGCGCGGGTGAGGGTGAAGGCGTCGTCGGTCTCCAGGGCGTACCCGGAGTCGGGCGCCCACAGGTCGGCGATCACCAGCTTGGAGGTGCCGCTCGTGGTGGCGTCGGGGCTTCCTGAGTCGAATGAGCAACCGGCGAGCAGGACGAGGCCTGTCGACAAGCCGGCGAGGGCGTTGAGGGTCCGGGCCATGCTGGTGTTCCTCCGGAACGTCGTTGGGGGGGAGAGCAAGGGGAAATGGGCACCACGACATGACCCGCTGAGGGCTGTTCGTCCCGGTCGGGCTGGCAGAGCCGATGGGTTGTTCGTCGGTGAGGAGAAGTCAGCTGATGGAGGTCAGCCGGGCCGCGATGACCTTGGGTGCGGTCATCGCCACGACGGCGCTGGTGACGCCTTCCCGGCCGATGCCGCTGCGGTGGAAACCGCCGAACGGCATGGCGTCGATGCGGAAGTCGGACGTGTCGTTGATCATTACCGCGCCGGCTCGTAGCAGGCGGGCCGTGCGCAGGGCCGCGGTGGTGTCGCGGGTGAAGACCCCGGCCTGCAGACCGGTGGCCGCGCGGTTGGCCTGGTTCACGGCGTCGTCGAGATCGGTCACGGGCAGCACGCTGACCACGGGGCCGAAGATCTCGTCGGTGACGATGGGATCGTCGGGGGTGAGGTCGGTGAGGATGGTCGGCTGGTAGGTGGCTTCAAGACGGACCGCTCCCGCACGTACGACCGCGCCCCGGGCGACGGCCTCCTCGACCCGGCGCTCCACGCGCCGCGCGGCCGCCGTGTCGATCAGCGGCCCGACGTCGGTGCTCTCGTCGTGCTTGCTACCGACGCTCAGGTGAGCGGTCGTCTGGGTCAGGTGGCTGAGCAGTTCGTCGTAGTGCTCGGCGACCACGTAGACCCGCTGCACCGACAGGCAGTTCTGCCCCGCGCACCCGAACGCCCCTTCGGCTATGGCCCGCGCGGCCGCCGCCAGGTCCACGCCGTGGTCGACGATGACCGGGTTGGATCCGCCCAGCTCCATCAGCAGGGTCCGGGCGCCGGCCAGCCGGGCCACCTCATCGGCGGTGCGGACCCCGCCGGTGAAGGAGACGACGTCGATGCCGGGGTGCGAGACCAGCTCCCGCCCGGCGGCCGGGCCGCCCGGCAGCACGGCGATCCGGTCGCCGGGAACACCGGCCTCAAGGAGCAACTCGGCGAGGGCGAGCGCGGACAGCGGCGTCGCCTCGTGCGGCTTGACCGCGATGACGTTGCCGGCCAGCAGCGCCGGGCCGACCTTGTGCGCCACGAGGTTCAGCGGGTCGTTGAACGGGGTGATGGCGGCGACGACCCCGAGCGGTTCCCTGCTGCTCCACCCGAGCCGGTCCGCGCCCCGGGAGGTGTCCTCGAACGGCACGCTGGTGCCCTGCAGAGCGTGTCCCGCACCGGCGGATAGCTGCAAGGTCTCCGCTGCCCGGGCCACCTCCCGGCGGGCATCCCTGATGGTCTTGCATCCCTCCGAGCTCACGATGGCGGTGAACCGCCCGGCGTGCTGCCGCAGCAGTTCGGCGGCGCGGTGCAGGGCCTCCCGGCGTTGCCACAGCGGCCAGCCGGTACGGTCGGCGGTGCCGGCCCGAAAGGTGTCCACCAGCGCGTCGACGGCCTCGCGTACCTCCGCGGCGGTGCTGTCGGCGACCTCGCCGAGGAACTCGCCGGTTTCGGGGTCGGTGATGGCGGTGTGCCGTTCGGTTTCCCGCCAGCGTCCGCCGGCGTACGCCTTGCCGGGCGGGGTCCAGCACGTGGCCGCTGTGGCGGCGCGTCCGGTCATGAGGCTCATACGGGGAGCTCCTCAACGATCAGCCGGCTCCGGGTCTCCGCCGAGCGGTGACAGCGGACCTGGTGGCCGTCTCCGATGTCGACGAGATCGGGTGGCTCGGTGCGGCATTGGTCGGTGGCCAGCGGACAGCGGGTGTTGAAGCGGCAGCCGGGAGGCGGGGAGACGGGGCTGGGTGGTTCGCCCGTCAGCTGATCCGGCGCACCGGCGTCGATGCGGTGTCCACGACCGGAATGCAGCAGCGCCAGGGTGTAGGGGTGCAGGGCGCCGGTGAAGATGCCTTCGTGCGTGGCTGTCTCCACGACCTGCCCGAGATACAGAACCGCCACCCGGTCGGCGAGGAACTTGACCACCTTCAGGTCGTGGGAGATGAACAGCATGCTCAGCCCCCGCGAACGACGCAGATCGACCAGCAGGTTCAGGATGGTCGCCTGCACCGAGGCGTCCAGGGCCGACACGGGCTCGTCGCAGACGAGCAGCTTGGGTTCCAGCAGGAGGGCTCTGGCGATGACCACCCGCTGCAGCTGCCCACCGGAGCAGTCGCCCGGCCGGCGCTCCAGGAAACTGTCGTCCAGGCCCACCTCCGCCAGCGCGGTGGCGACTCGCCGCAGGCGCTCCGGCGCCGTACCGATGCGGTGTTGTTGCAAGGGGGCGAGCAGCGATTCCCGCAGCGTCATGCGCGGGTCCAGCGCGGAGTGCGGGTCCTGGAAGACCAGTTGCGCCGACCGGCGCAGCTGCCGCAGTTGGGCGCCGCGCAGCTTGCCGACCCTCAGCCGATCGACGTCTATCCGTCCGCAGTCGGCTGGTACGAGGCCGAGCAGGAGCCGGGCCAGCGTGCTCTTGCCCGAGCCGGACTCACCGACCAGCCCCAGCACCTCCCCCTCCCGGATGCGCAGGGACACGTCGTCGACGGAGTGCACGTGCGGCCGGCGGCCGAAACCGGTCCGCGACAACGGATAGTGCTTGCTGACATGGTCCATGACGGCGATGTCGGAGTTCTGGGCGAGGTCGTTCATGCCGGAACCTGTCGTCGGGTGTCGATGGTGACCCAGCAGCGTGCGTTGCGATGGGTGCCGCAGCAGGTGAGGTCGGGTTCCTCGCTGTCACAGTGGGAGCCCAGTTCCGCGTCGCCGTCCGCGACGGTGCAGCGTGGACGGAATCGGCAGCCGTTACTGACGGCGCGTGCCGAGGTGGCGTTGCCGGGGATGGCGTGCAGATGGCCGGTGTCGTCGGTCTGCAGAGTCGAGCAGCGCAACAAGGCCTGGGTATAGGGGTGCTCGGCGGCGGTGATGACCTCGTCGGCCGGTCCGTCCTCGACGATACGGCCCGCGTACATGACGGCGATGCGGTCGGCGATGGAGGCGACGGTGGTGACGTCGTGGGAGATGAACAGGACCGACATTCCGGTCTCGGCCTGCAAGGCGGCGATAAGACGGAGAATCTGCGCTTGGACGGTGACGTCCAGGGCGGTGGTGGGTTCGTCGGCGATGAGGACATCCGGGTGGGTGGCCAGCGCCATGGCGATCATGACGCGCTGGGCCATGCCACCGGACATCTGGTGCGGATGGTCACCGGCGCGGCGTTCGGGGTCGGGGATCCCGACCTCGGCGAGCAACTCCACAACCCGGCGGCGGGCGGCCTGCCGGCTCATGCCGAGATGCCGGCGCAGTGGCTCGGCGACCTGGCTGCCGATCGTCGCGGTCGGGTCGAGCATGCGCTTGGGCTGCTGGTAGAGCATGGAGATCCGCTGACCGCGGACGCCGTCCAACGCCCGTGAGGTGGCGGCGAGCAGGTCCAGGTCGCCCAGCCGCAGTGCCTCGGCGTGCATGTGCAATCCGGTCGGCAGCATGCGCAGCATCGAGTGGGCGGCCATGCTCTTGCCCGACCCTGATTCACCGACCAGGGCCAGCACCTCGCCGGGGTCCAGGGTCAGGCTGACGCGGTCGAGGATGGGCGGGGCTTGTCCAGGCCGACCGGCGTGAACGGTCAGGTCACGGACCTCCAGGCGTGCGCTCATGGCTGCTCCCGGGGTTGCGGTGGGGCTTTGTGGTCGTCTCCGTGGCGGTAGCCGTCGGCGTGTTCGTGAAAGATCTGTTCGTGCCCCAACGGATCCTGGTGGTGATGCGGTTGAGGTCGAAGGTGGTGCTTGTGCGGCTTGCCCGATGTCGCCGCCTGAAGTTCGCCGACCTCGGCGAAGTGCCGGTCCAGAAGTGCCAGGGCGGCGAACTTGTCACCGCTGGCGATGACGTGCAGCAGTTGCTCGTGCTCGGCCGGCAGCTCGGAACGATCGCTGTAGCTGTCGACGATCAACCGGAAGCACAGCTGCATCTCGTTGGAGATGAGTCCGTACAGCCGATCCAGCCGGGTGCTGCCGGCACCGCTGACCAGCCGGCGATGAAAAGCGAGGTCCAGGGCGGCCAGTGCGCTCTGGTCCGCGCCGCCGGCGGCGTCCTTCATCCGCGCGACGATCACTTCGAGGTCGGCGACCAGGCCCGCGGAGACCCCTCGGGCGGTGACCCGGCGCAGTGCCTCCCGCTCGATCGCTTGGCGGGCGACGAAGATGTCCTCCAGGTCCTCCCTGGTCAAGGTGGGGACGAAGACCCCGTGACGGGGGTAGCTGACCAGCAGACCTTCCTGCACCAGACGCTGCATCGCCTCGCGCAACGGGCCGCGGGAGACCTCGAAGGAGGCCGCGAGCTCGACTTCGTTCATCTGGGTTCCGGGCGGGAACTCCCCATTGAGGATGCGGTTACGCAGCAGCCCGGTGACCACCTCCGTCAGCGTGCGCTTCGAGGTCTTGGCCGCCGGGGCCGGGGTCTGAGCGCTCATGGGTGTGCTTCTCCGGGTTCGTGTGCCGTTTCCGCCACTCACAGTCCGCAGGCGCAGGAGGGCGTGAGCGTTTCCAGTCTGATCGCCGCGCGGGTTCAGCGGCGCACCGCACGTCATGAGGACCCGCCTGTCCGGGCCCGGCGCATCTCCAGGCCGCGGCCGGTGAGTGTGACGCTGAGGGCGGCCAAGAAGATCGCGGCACCGGGCGCCAGGACCAGCAGCGGCAGGCGGTCGAGGTACGGGGTGGCCTCGGACAGCATCGAACCCCAATCGGAGGATGGCGGC
Source organism: Nonomuraea sp. NPDC049158 (assembly GCF_040648335.1). Taxonomy (NCBI): domain Bacteria; kingdom Bacillati; phylum Actinomycetota; class Actinomycetes; order Streptosporangiales; family Streptosporangiaceae; genus Nonomuraea; species Nonomuraea sp. NPDC049158. Next base: position 457,935 of record NZ_JBEZDM010000004.1, on the reverse strand, counting down.
TGGACGCCGAGTCCCAGGAAGGACAGGGCGCCGACGGTGATGAGCTTGTGGCCGAAGCGCAGTGCCGTGTGGGCCAGCAACGGGGGCATGGCGTTGGGAAGCAGGTGGCGGCGGATGATGAACCACCCCGAGCACCCCAGGGCCTGAGCCGCTTCGATGAAGTCACGGCCGTTGAGTTCCAGGGCGACACCACGGGCCAGCCGGCAGAACGGGGTCCACCCGCCGATGGTCAGGGCGAGCAGCAGCGTCAGGTCACCGGTGCCGAGGACCGCGACGAGGAAGAGCGCGACCACCATCTCGGGGAAGGCCAGCAGGATGTCGGTGACGCGCATGACGAGGGTGTCGAGCAGGCCACCCCGCCGGGCGGCGAGGAACCCCACGAGAGTGCCGGTGACGGCGCAGATCACCAGCGTGACCGAGGCGACGGCAAGAGAGAACCGGCCCCCGTCCAGCAGCCTGCTGAGCACGTCGCGGCCCAGGTGGTCGGTGCCCAGCAGGTGGGCCGCCGAGGTGCCTTCCAGACGGGCGGCGAGGTTCTGCTGAGCCGGCGGATAGGGCGACAGCCATGGTGCCAGCAGCAGGAGCAGGGCGATCACACCGAACAGGATGGACCCGGCCAGCAGCGACGGTGGCCAGCTTCCGCGCCTGCGGCGGGCCGGGGCGGTGGTGGTTCCGGCCGGTGACGGCGGATGCTCAGCGCCGGAATTGTCGCGACGGGCGTTGTCGCCGAAGACGTCAAGCACGGACACGGCTCGTCCTCGCAGTCGGGTTGATGACGGTGTAAAGCACATCGGTGAAAGTGGTGATGATCACGGCCAGGCCGACGACCGCCACGACTCCACCCTGGATGAGCGGGACGTCGTTGTTGATGACCGCGTCGTACATCTGCCGCCCCACCCCGGGCACCGCGAAGATCACCTCGACGACGACGGACCCGCCGAGCAGGCCGGCCAGCCAGACCGCGAACAGGGTCAGGACCGGCAGGACGGAATTGCGCAGCCCGTGACGCAGCATGGTCTGGGCGAAGCTCAGCCCGCGACCGCGGGCGGCGGTGATGTAGGGCGCCTCGAGTACCTCGACCATCGACGAGCGGGCGACCTGGGTGAAGTAGCTCATCGGCCGCAGCGCCAGGGTCAGGCAGGGAAGCACCAGCGACGACGGCCCCTGCCAGCCGGAGGAGGGCAGCACACCGAGCTGCAGGGCGAACACCAGCACCAGCACCGGGGCGAGCCAGTACTCCGGGACGGCCACGAATGCCTGCGTGATGCCGGTGATCGCCCCGTCGAGCGTGGTTCCGCGCCGTATCGCGCAGAGGGCTCCCAGCGGAACCGCGACCAGCAGGGCGAGCAGGAGCGCGAGAACGGCGATCGAGGCGGTGACCGACAACGCCCGCATCAGCTGAGGAAGAACCTCCGTGCCGTTGGTGAACGACCGGCCGAGATCACCCTGCAGTGCCGAGCCCAGCCAGGACAGGTACTGCTGGAGCAGCGGCCGGTCCAGCCCGTACTCGAGCCGGAGGCGGGCCAGCGTCGCCGGGTCCTGGACCAGGTCGCCCACCCGGGCCCGCAGGATCCGCGCGGCCGGATCCCCGGAGGTGACGTAGGGGATGAGGAACACCAGGAAAGAGGCGACCAGCAGGGTCGTCACGAGGACGGCGAACCGCCTCAGCACGTACAACACTCGGGATACCTCCGGGTCGTCACACGTTCTCGGATCGATCAGCGCACGGCGTCGAGTGCGCGGTAGAACGCCCCGGCGGCCGGCAGGAACCACGGCGGCCCGAAGTGGCCGGGAACCGGCGGGAACGCCAGACCCTGCCACGGGTTGGCCATGGAGTCGCCGCCGATGACCTCGGCCATGACCTTGCCCATGTGGGTGGCCATCTGGACCCCGTGGCCGCTGTAGCCGACGGAGTAGTGCATTCCGTCGCGTACGCCGGCGTGGACCATCTGATCCATCGTCATGTCGACCAGCCCGCCCCAGCAGTAGTCCAGCCGGACGTCCCGCAACCGCGGGAACACCTCCGCGACGGCCTTGCGCAGGATCTCGCCGCTTTTGAGGTCCGACTGGGCGTCCGACAGGGCGAACCGGGCCCGCCCGCCGAACAGCAACCGGTTGTCCGGTGTGGGACGGAAGTAGTACAGCAGGTTCTTGGTGTCCGACGCCATCCGCCGGTGCGGCATGAGCTCGGCGACGAGGTCGTCCGGCAGGGGCTCGGTGACGACGATGAAACTGCCCACCGGCACGATGCGGCGGCGCAGCCACGGGGTCAGTTTCCCCGTGTAGCCGCTGGTGGCGATGAGCACGTCGGAGGCGGTCAGGGCGCCACGCGTGGTCTGCACCTGGTGCCCCCGGCCGCCGCGGCGGACGCCGGTTACCGCGGCGTTCTCCGCTATCAGGGCCCCGTGACCGACCGCGGCACGGGCCAGCCCCATGACCAGCTTCCCGACGTGGGCGCCCGCCCCGTTCGGGTCGACCTGCGCACCGTAGTAGCGGTCGCTGCCGAGCTCGTCCCGCATGCGGCCGCGGGGGACCAACTGAACCGTGCGGCCGACGAGTTTCTCGATCACCTGCGCCGAACGCTCCAGAGCGGCGTAGTGCGCCGGTTTGGCGGCCAGGGTGAGCTTGCCGGAGCGCTCGAAGTGGCAGTCGATCTGCTCCTCGGCGACGATCTTCTCGACGGTGTCGATCGCGTTGTCGTAGGCGGTGAACATCATCGCCGCACGTTCAGGGCCGTACCGCTTGACCGCGGCGGGGAGGGAGATGGCCAGGCCGGTCGTGGCCATGCCGCCGTTGCGGCCGGAGGCCCCCCAGCCCACGGTGTGGGACTCCAGCACGGCGACACTGGCGCCGCGGCGAGCGAGATGCAGCGCGGCGGACAGCCCGGTCAACCCGGCGCCGATGACCGCGACATCGACGTTCTCAGGGAGCTCGGTGCGGCGGAAGTCGCCGGCCGGTTCGGCGGTGTCGAGCCAATAGCTGGTCAGCTTCACGCCATCCTCCTCTTCACGGCATCCTCCTCTTCACGGCATCCACCTCTTCATCGGCATCCACCTCGCGGCCTTCACAGACCCAGCAGGGCAGGGACGCCGGACAGGTCGGCGGTTTCGGCGTACTGGTAGAAGGGCGTCGAGGGGTCGTAGCCGCGGTTGACGTAGATCTTGTGCGGGATCCGCAGCTCGTGGGCGGGGATCAGGTCGTACCAGATGTGCGAGGAGACGTGGACGATCTCGTCGCGTTCGCAGCCCAGCTGGTCGAGCATGTACTCGAAGGCCTGGTAGCGCGGCTTGTACGCCCTGGCCTGCTCGGCGGTGAACACCTTGTGGAAGGGGGCGCCGAGTTGGTCGACGTTGTGCCGCAACGGCTCGTCGACGGCGTTGGAGAGGATCACCAGAGGGTAGGTGTCGGCGAGCTTGGCCAGGCTCGCGGGAACGTCCGCGTGGGGGCCCCAGGTCGGTACGCAGGCCACGATGGCCTCGCCGTCGGAGGGGCGGTAGCCGATGCCCCAGCGTTCGCAGGTGCGCTTGAAGGAGTCCTTGAGCACGTCGGGGTAGAGCTTGAACGCGCCGAGCACCTCGTCCATCCGGTACGCGCGGTAGTCCTTGAGGAAGACCGGCATGTCCTCCTCGGAGATCCGGTCGGCGACCAGCGGCTTGACGGTGAGGTTGAGGTCGAAGCTGGTCAGCGTCCCGTAGCAATCGAAAGTGATGTATTTGGGGCGCACACTGGTCAGGTCCACGAGCAGTTCCTCCGGTGGTGGTATGTCCGGTGGGGGCAGGAGCGTCGGTGGTCGGTCCGGTGAGGGCCGGAGCCCGTCGGTGCGACTGGGCAGGCGGCGAAGCGGTGAGATATCACGCCCGGTGCGAGCCGTCCGAGGCGGGCAGCCAGCGTGGTGTCTGGAACGCTAAGGACCCGATTCTCTGTTGTCAACAATTTCGAGTTGCCTGCTTGTAACGAGTACGTTTCCCGGCCTTTCTTTGATCTTCATAAGCCGGTTGAACGACTATTTCCAGGTCGTAGCGCTGACTTTCGCTGCTGGAGTTTTCCTTCAGGCCACCGGAAGATTGTTGACAACAGTTGACCGCCGCTGGCGGTTGTGCACAAGATGTGGTGACGCGGCAGGCGCCACTCGGCAGTCGGCCGACTCCCTTCCGGCCCCGCGACTCTCTTCCGGCCCCCGCGACTCCCTCTCCGCCGGCACGAACGGACTCCCGATGCGAGCTTCCACAACCCCAGACGATCACGGACACGGCCATGGTCACGGTCACGGCCACCCCCACGACGACGCGCCCGCCACCGTGAACGACCACGGGCACGACCACTCCGATCACGCCCACGATGACCACGCGACCGGTCACCACGCGACCGGTCACCACGCGGCCGAGGCGTCGGCCACCACCGGTCACGGGCACGGGCACGGGCACGGCCATGGGCACGGCCATGGGCACGGCCACGACGAGGGCCACGACCACGGGAACGGCCTGTGGGCGCGGATCAAGCACACGGTGGTCCCCCACGCCCACGACGCCAACGAAGCGATCCAGACCGCCGAGGAGTCGGCCAACCACGGGATCCGCACGGCCTGGATCGGGCTGGCCGGGATGATGGCCACCGCGATCGGGCAGATGGTCATCGTCGCGATGTCCGGGTCGATCGCCCTGCTGGCCGACACCATCCACAACCTGGGACACGCGGCGACCACGATCCCGCTGATCATCGCCTTCCGGCTGGGCCGGCGCGCGGCGACGAAGAAGTACTCCTACGGTTACCGGCGCGCCGAGGACCTGGTCGGGTTGTTCATCTCCCTGGTCATCGTCGCCTCGATCGGGCTGATCATCTGGGAGTCGGTCGACGCGCTGCTCAACCCGCACCCGCCGACCAACCTGTGGTGGGTCTTCGCCGCCGGGATCGTCGGCTTCCTCGGAAACGAGGTGGTGGCCGTATACCGCATCCGGGCCGGCCGTCGCATCGGATCCGCGGCGCTGATCGCCGAGGGCCAGCACGCCCGCGCCGATGGCTACACCTCGATCGCCGTCGTCGCCGGCGTGATCGGCGTGTGGCTCGGGTTCGACCGCGCCGACGCCATCGTCGGCCTGCTCATCGCCCTGGCGATCACCGGCATCCTGATCAACTCCCTGGTCATCATCGTCCGCCGCCTCATGGACGGTGTGGAGCCGGCGACGATCGACCGGATGCGCACCACCATCGCCGGCGTCACCGGTGTCGAGACCGTCGGCGGCGTGCGCGCCCGCTGGTCCGGTCACCGCATGGAGGGAGACGCCGAGATCGGCGTCGACGCCCGGCTGAGCGTCATCGAGGCCCACCGCGTGGCCGAGGACGTGCAGCACTCCCTGATGCACGCGGTCGGCAACCTCGACCGGGTCACCGTCCACGTCCACCCCACCTTCGACGGCGTGGTGCCCGATGACCTCCACGAGCTGTCCGAACACCACGCCTCGAAGGAAGCCCGGGAGGCGTACCGGGCCAAGCTCGCCGCACAGGGCGCGCGATGACATCCGTGAACGGCTCGACGGGATGGTCGATCCACCCGCTGAGTGAGCGCACCCTGCTCGGCGCGCAGTCGGTGATGCGGCGCAGCATCGCCGAGGACTTCGGCGACGCCTACGACCCGCGGATCCACGCCGACGTGGACGACCCGCTGACCCACTACACCCCGGGCGCCGGCCCCTTCCTTCTGGTGGTGACCGACGACAGCACGGATGAGGTCCTGGCCACGGGCGGGATCCGCAGCGGACGGCTGAAGCCGGGTCTCACCCCGCAACACGTCGTCGACCGGTACGAGGACGGCCGGCACGGCCAGCTCGTACGCGTCTACGTCCGCAAGGAAGCCCGCCGCCGCGGCATCGCCAGAGCCCTGGTCCACGCGGTTCTCGACCGTGCGGACCGGGAGGGGCACTACGAGGCCATCGCTCTGCACACCTACCAGCACTCCCCGGGCGCCGTCGCCTTCTGGGAGTCCTTCGGCGCCCTGCTCATCCATGACGACTCGAACGGAGCCACCGGCGCGGTCTTCTACGACCTGCCGCGCTCCTCGCGGTGATTGCCGCGCAGTCCCCACGCCATCCCCACCGCACTGGCGAGACAGGAGAACACCATGTCCAAGCGTCGTGACGTCTTCATCTTCGTTGCCGAGCCCACCAAGGTCGATCAGGCCCGCACCAGCCTCATCGACTGGCTGCGCGGCCTGGAGGGCCACCCCGGATACCTCGGGGGCTCGGTCCTGCGCGAGTGCGCGGGAGAGCTCATCTCGAACACGCTGGTGATGACGCTGGAGTTCGAGAGCACCGAGGCCGCCCGGGCCCTGTGGCCGAAGATCGAGAACACGATCAACCCGCTCTACCCCGATGACAAGTCCGACAAGTCGATGGACCAGGGTGCCGCGTTCTTCACCGGCGGGGACGACGCCGTGGCGCCGGAAGACCTGAAGTTCACTCGCGGCAACGGCTTGGTGGCCCGGATGCTGCACATCCACGCCGAGGTCGTCGAGGACGTCGTGGCCGCCGCCTGACCCACGCCCTTCCCGCCACCACCGGCAGCACCCTCCCCGACGTGATGAGGAGCCTTTCTTGACCAGCACCAGCCTGTGGCATCCGCAGACCGCGATGTCCACCATCGAGGAAACCCGCACGGTCATCGCGTCGGGGCAGGGCGCCTGGGTACGTACCGAGGACGGCCAGGACCTGCTCGACCTGCCGGCCGGCCTGTGGCACGCCAACATCGGACACGGCCGGGCCCGCATCGCCGACGCCGTGCGTCAGCAGCTGACCGACCTGGAGACCTACCACCTGTTCCAGGGCATGGCCAACCGCCCCGCCATCCGGCTCGCCGAGCGCCTCGCCGCGCTGAGTCCCATCCCCGACGCGAAGGTCTTCCTCACCAGCGGCGGCTCCGACTCCGTCGACACCGCCTGCAAGCTCGCGCGCCGGCACTGGCAGGTGGCCGGGCGGCCCGGCAAGCGCGTCATCGTCTCCCGCGAGCACGCTTACCACGGCCTGCACGGGTTCGGGACGAGCATCACGGGCATCCAGAGCAACCGCGACGGGTACGGCACCGACTCGCTGATCCCCGAGACCGCCCGCGTGCCATGGGACGACCTGGCCGCCACCGAGGCGGAGCTCCTCCGGCTCGGACCCGACAACATCGCCGCCCTCATCGCCGAACCGATCATCGGCACCGGCGGAGTGCTGCTGCCCGCGCCCGGCTACCTCACCGGGCTGGCCGAGATATGCCGCCGCCTGGACATCCTGCTCATCGCCGACGAGGTCATCACCGGCTTCGGCCGGGTCGGGCAGTGGTTCGCCTGTCAGCGCTTCGGCATCGAGCCGGACCTCCTCACCATGGCCAAGGGCATCACCTCCGGCTACCTGCCGCTGGGCGGCGTGCTGGTGGCCCGGCGCGTCTGGGAGCCCTTCTTCGCCGAAACCTCCGACGCCCCGACCTTCCGCCACGGCCTGACGTACTCGGGCCACGCCGCGGCCTGCGTCGCCGCCGAGGTGAACCTGAGCATCCTTGAGGAGGAAGGCCTGCTGGAGCGCGTCCTGGACCTCGAACCCGTCCTGGCCCAGGCCCTCGCCCCGCTGCGCGACCACGGAGCCGTCGTCGACGTCCGGGCCGGGGTCGGTCTGCTCGCGGCCGTCCAGCTCGCCCCCGACATCGACGCCCGCCCCGTGCTGCGCGCCGCGCGGGAGCAGAGCGTCCTGACCCGGCTGCTGGCCGACAACTCCCTGCACGTCAGTCCCCCGTTCGTCATCACCGCCGAGGAGATCTCCCGTGCCGCTGACGTCCTCAAGTCCGCTCTCGACCGTGCCCGTGCCCTCGAATCCGCCTGAGTCCACGCCGGCGTCGGCGGACCTCGCCCGGCACCGCGAACTCACGGAGACCGCGGCCGCGTCGCTGCCCAGCGGCTTCCTGAGCGCCGAGTGGACGGCGCCGCGCTCCGGGCGGACCTTCGCCGTCGCCGATCCCGCGCTCGGCCGGACTGTCGCCGTCGTCGCCGACTGCGAACCGGCTGACGCCCTGCTCGCGCTCACCTCCGCGAGCGAGGCGTTCCCCGCCTGGGCGGCCACCCCGACCCGGCGGCGGGCCGACATTCTGCACCGGCTCTACCAGGCGATGCTCGCCGATGAGGACCGCCTGGCGGCCCTCATCACCCTGGAGGTCGGCAAGACCCTCGCCGAGGCCCGCGGCGAGGTCCGCTACGCCGCCGAGTACATCCGCTGGTACGCCGAGGAGGCGGTCCGCAGCTCCGGCCGGAGCACCCCGGCCCCCGACGGCGGCTGGCACATCGTCACCGTCCCGCGCCCGGTCGGCCCCTGCCTGCTCATCACCCCGTGGAACGTGCCGCTGGCGATGGCCACCCGCAAGGTCGCGCCCGCCCTGGCCGCCGGCTGCACGGTCGTGCTGAAACCGGCGGAGCTCACCCCGCTGACCTCGCTCGCCTTCGCGCAGCTCGCCCAGGACGCGGGAGTCCCGGCAGGAGTCCTCACCGTCGTCACCACCACGGATCCGGGGGCGGTCTGCGGCGCCCTCATCGCCGACCCACGGCTGCGGAAGGTGTCCTTCACCGGGTCCACCCCCGTCGGGAAGCTGCTGCTGCGGCAGGCCGGCGCGCACGTGCTGCGTACATCGATGGAACTCGGCGGCAACGCCCCGTTCCTGGTCTTCGACGACGCCGACCTCGACCTCGCGGTCCGTGAGGCGGTCATCGCCAAGATGCGCCTTGGGGGTCAGTCGTGCGTGGCGGCCAACCGGTTCCTCGTCCAGGAACCGGTGGCCGACGAGTTCGCGGCCCGTCTCACCGAGGCCCTCACCGCGATCAGGGTCGGGCTGGGCACCTCGGACGTCGACCTCGGTCCGCTCATCGATGACCGTGCGGTGGCCAAGGCCGACCGGCTGGTCGAGGACGCCGTCTCGAAGGGGGCGACTGTTCTGGGGCGTTCCGGCGCACCCGGCGGACCCGGCAGCTGGTTCGCCCCGGTGGTGCTCGACCATCTCAGCGCCGACGCTCTCCTGCAACAGGAGGAGGTCTTCGCCCCGGTCGCGGGCATCCGCCGGTTCCGGACGGAGGACGAGGGGGTGGCGCTGGCCAACGACACTCCGTTCGGGCTCGCGGCATACCTGGTGGCCCGTGACAGCGACCGGATCGCGCGAGTCGCGGGCCGGTTGGACAGCGGCATGGTCGGCATCAACCGGGGGCTGCTGTCCCACGTGGCCGCGCCGTTCGGCGGGATCAAGGAGTCCGGGCTCGGCCGGGAGGGCGGCGCCGAAGGGCTCACCGAGTACCAGAACCTCAAGTACCTCGCCGCTCCGGCGCTGGCCTCATGAGGACGGTCGGAACCGCTCGAAGGAGGGCGGCGGTCATCGGGGCCGGAGCGGTGGGCAGCATGGCCGCCTGGCAGCTGGCCGAGCGCGGCCTGGACGTGCATGCCTTCGATCGCTGGGGCGTCCCGCACCACCGCGGGGCCTCCGGCGGGCAGAGCCGCCGGTTCGCGGTCATCAGCATGGGAGACCCGGACCTGCCGCCGCTGGTGCTCCGGGCCGAGCGGCTGTGGCGCCGGCTGGAGGAAGCGACCGGACGACGGCTGCTCGAGCAGACCGGAGGACTGATCCTCGGTCCCGCGGACCGCACCTCCGTCCGGCGGGCCGTGGCCAGCTGCGAGAAGTGGGGGCTGGCGCACCGCGTTTTCGACGCAGAGGATCTGCGGCAGCGCTTCCCCCAGCACGCCGTCGACGACGAGGACATCGCCGTCCACGACTCCGCGACCGGCTTTCTCCGTCCTGAGCCGGCGATCCTCGCCGCGATCGAACAGGCCACGACGCTCGGGGCGACGGTGCACCATGACACCGAGATCCTCGACATCGACGTACGGCCCGACACGGTCGAGCTGACCTACCGGGGTACGGGAGGAAGCGCTCGCAGCGAGACGTTCGACGTGGTGGTCCTGGCCCCCGGCGCCTGGGCGGCCACGCTGCTGCCGGATGGGCTGCGGGAGGCGATCGGGGTGCCCGGGCTGACCGCCCGCCGGCTGGCGCAGACCTGGTTCGTACCGGACGACCCGTCGCTGTACAGCGCGGAACGCTTTCCGGTCTTCGAACGGGCCGGCCTGCCGGACGGCGCCTCCGTCTACGGCTTCCCCAGCCTGGACGGCGCCACGGTCAAGATCGGCGTGAAGACCCGCCCACACCCGGAGGTGGCCGACCCGGCGCGACCGGATCCCCACCTCTCCGCCGAGCACATGGTGGAGGTCCGCGAGGTCGTCGAGCGCTGGCTGCCCCGGCTCAACCCGCGTCCTGTGCAGACCTCGGTGCACGTGGAGTCGTACACGGGGGACGGCCGGCCCGTCGTCGGGCTGCTCCCGGGCGCCGCGCACGTCGCGGTCGCCGTCGGATTCTCCGGCGGCGGATTCAAGTACGCGCCGGCGGTCGGCGAGGCTCTGGGCGATCTCCTCGCCGAGGGTGCCACCGAGGCCCATATCCGGCAATTCGCGCCTGGCCGCTCCGCGACGGTGTGAGCGGATCGCCGCCGCTGAGGGGTACGGCCGGACCGCACCCCTCACACGCGGCCGCGCGCCTCACACGCGGCCGCGGCCCTTACGCGCGGTCAGCCGCGATGCGCGGTCAGCCGCAGCCGTACCCCGACGGCGTCTGGGTGTTCCCGTTGGGCCGGCTCGCCTGGAAGCCGAAGGTGGTGCTCCCGCCGGGCGCCAGGGTGCCGTTGTGCGACAGGTTCCTGGCCGTCACGGTCTGCCCGCTGACCGTGAGGGTCGCGTTCCAGGAGCCCGTGACGGTGTGACCGGCGGGCAGCGTGAAGGTGACCGTCCAGCCGTTCTTGGCGGCGGTGCCGGTGTTGGTCACGGTCACGGGCTGCACGACGTAGCCGTTGCTCCAGGCGTTCTGTACGGTCGCGACCGCAGAGCAGCCGCCGCCCCCGCCGCCGGTCGAGGTGGTCACGCTGACCGTGTTCGACACCGGTGACTGGTTGTTCGCGCCGTCCCGGGCCCGGACCTGGTAGCGGTAGGTGGTGGCGGCGCTCAGGCCGCTGTCGGCGTAGGAGGTGGTGGTGCTCGTGCCGATCTGGGCGAAGGCGCCGGCGCCTGTCGCCCGCAGGATGTCGTACCCGGCCAGCCCGCTGCCGCCTGAGTCGGTGGCGGCGGTCCACGACAGGTTCGTGCCGCTGGACGTGGTGCCCGAGGCCGTCAGGCCGGACGGCGTGGTCGGCGGCGTCGTGTCGGTGCCGCCTCCCGAGGTGGTGTACGAGAAGGCGTTGACGGCCAGCCCCGTCCCGCCGACCCAGGGCTCGAACCCGGCCTGCACGCTGGTGAGGTACCACGACCGCTGGGCGTACCCGCGGCTGATCGCGTCGGAGAGGAAGGTGTCGATGGTGAAGTCCAGCGAGGACGTGGCCGAGGTGCGGACGTAGGAGATCACGTTCCAGCCGGTGTTGCCGAACCAGACCTGCCAGGTGCCGCCCGCCAGGCTCACCGTGCCGACGGGCGAGCCGACCGGCTGGATGGAGCCCTGCTTGTTGAGCCAGACCATGATCTCGGCCCCGGTGTTCTGCCCGTCGGTGCGCGGGGTCGGATCGAACCAGATGTCATAGGCCGCGTCCCAGACACCCGCGCTCGGGTAGCTCATCCTGACGCTGGTGCGCAGGTTGCCGAAGCCGCTCGCGTCGGCCCGCATGGGCAGGCCGCTCCCGGTCGTACAGAGGGTGTAGTGGCAGCCCGCGAAGACCGACGGGTAGGAGGCGGGTGCGCCGTTGGTCGGCTTGTTGTGCGCCGCCTGGGTGATCGTGAAGCCGGCGGCGGCCTGGTCGACGTCGATGCACTGCGCCGTGTCGGCTCCCCAGATGTTGTTCTGGACGATGTACTTGTTGCCCTGGATGCTGGTGGAATCTATCTTCCCGCAGATCACCGGGGCGGCCTGGGCCGGAACGGCGAACAGTCCCGCGGCGAGGATCGAGCCGATCGCCGCGATGATCAGGTTGATGTGCACGCGCCTCATGGCATGTTGCTCCCGCTTCTCTGACAAGGAGGTTTGGGAGCGCTCCCACAATGCAGCATCACGGCCGACGTGGTCCCCCGGCAAGCGCCCGCCCGTGCCACCGGCCGCGGCGAGGCGAGCGACCAGGCAAACCCTGACCGGGACGGGGTGAAAGTTTCACGCCGCGTTGTCGGCCGGGTCGGCGCGTGGTTCAATCCGTCTAGCTGCCGGGCGGGCAGGTCGTGGGCGGGATCTCTGTCGCACGAACAAGGGAATCCCCATGAGATTCATCCGGTCGGTGGCCTTCGCCGCCGCGCTGGTGGCGACATTGCTCGCCTCCGCCCTGGTGGCTCCCCAGGCGCAGGCGCATGGCGTCACGATGTTCCCCGGTGCCCGTACCTACCTGTGCTGGAAGGACGGTCTGCGGGACAACGGGCAGATCATCCCCTACAACCCGGCCTGCGCGGCGGCCGTCGCGCAGAGCGGCGCCACGCCGCTGTACAACTGGTTCGCCGTGCTGCGTTCCGACGCCGGGGGCCGTACCAGCGGCTTCATCCCCGACGGGCAGCTCTGCAGCGGCGGCACCGGCGGCCCGTACGACTTCACCGCCTACAACGCCGTCCGCTCCGACTGGCCGCAGACCCACCTGACCTCGGGCGCGAGCATCCAGATGTGGCACAGCAACTGGGCCCAGCACCCCGGCACGTTCGTCTACTACATCACCAAGAACGGCTGGAACCCGAACGCCCCGCTCAAGTGGTCCGACCTCGAGTCGTTCGGCAGCGTCACGAACCCGCCGGCCACCGGTGGGCCCGGCGCGCTCAACTACTACTACTGGAACGTCCAGCTCCCGTCCGGCAAGAGCGGCCGGCACATGATCTACGTCGACTGGATCCGCTCTGACAGCGCCGAGAACTTCTTCAGCTGCTCCGACGTCGTCTTCGACGGCGGCCACGGCGAGGTCACCGGCGTCGGACCCAACGGCGGCAGCACGCCCGACCCCACTGTCACCCCGACTCCTCCGCCGCCCGGCGCCTGCTCCGCCACCTGGCACGCGACCGACAACCCCGGCTGGCCCGGACACTTCCAGGCCGACGTGACGGTCAAGAACAACGGCACCACCGCGCTCAACGGCTGGACGGTCAAGTGGACCTTCAGCGGCGGGCAGGGCTTCGACGGATCGCCATGGAACGGCGTGCTGAGCGCTCAGCCGCCCAACGTCACGGTCAAGAACGCCACCTACAACGGGCAGCTCGCACCGAACGCGACCACCTCGTTCGGGTTCAACGCCACGGGCACCGCCCCCAGCCCCGCACCCACGCTGACCTGCACCAGCCCGTAGGTCATGCGCATTCTTGACGAGATGAGGACCAGAAGGGCCGCGGCGATCGCCGTCGCGGCCCTGATCCCCGTCGCCGGTGCGGCGCTGTTCGCGGGCCTGCACCAGGCGGGGCGATCGGACCTGCGCGACCAGCTCGCCGCCCAGGTCACGGACATCCTTGAGAAATCCACCCCGGCCGAGCACCACGACCACGGGCACGAGTTCGGCGAGCAGGCCGGCCGGGTCGTGTGCGCGGTCGACCCGTTCGGTTTCGACCCGCCGACCGCGACCACGGTGGCCCAGGTGAAGTGGGTCTATGCCCGCCACATGTGCGCCATCACCGGTCCGGGCGCCGGGTGGGCCGTCTCGGTGCGCGCCTCGGGCCCGCTCGCCGTCCGGCTCGGCGATCCCCCTCTGGTACGGGTGCCCACGCCGGGCGCCGGTTACCCCGAGCGGGTCCGGCAGCTGATACCCCAGCGGTATCAGGAGGAGGCGTTCGGCGAGTTCGCCGACGAGGACGCGATCGAGGCGGCCCGCCAGAGGTTCGCCCTGGTGACGGCCCGATGACTTGGTGGCGTCCCACCCGCCGCCTGGCATGCGGACGCGGCCGGCAGGAGGGGGAGGTCTCGCGGCCGGCCGCGTCCACGCCATCCGGGCGGGATGGTGACATGGAACGGTTGCACCAGTGACGGTTGTCGGCACCACCTCCTCATCGACCAGCCGACTAGACCGGTCAGGCTCATCGACCGGCCGGATCGACCGATCCGGCCGGTTCGCGGCGTTTGACCGGCCGGTGTGGGCGCGGCTCGCCACACCGGCCGGCCCGGGGTTCAGTTCGCGCAGGTGTAGCCGGACGGCACGGTGGTCTGGCCGTTCGGCCGGCCGGCCTGGAAACCGAAGGCCGTGCTCGCGTTCGGCCCGAGCGCGCCGTTGTAGCTCAGATTCCTGGCCGTCACCGTCTGCCCGCTCACCGTCACCGCGGCGTTCCAGGAGCCGGTCAGCACGTGCCCGGCGGGCAGCGTGAACGTCACCGTCCAGCTGGTCTTGGCCGCGCCGCTGGTGTTGGTCACGGTCACGGGCTGCACCACGTACCCGCCGCTCCACTGGCTCTGTACGGTCGCGACGGCCGTGCAGCCCCCGCCAGCACCACCGCTGAGGGTGGTGAAGGTGACCTGGCCCGACTGCCCCGAGACGTTGCCCGCCGCGTCCCTGGCCTTCACGTAGACCTGGTAGGCGGTCGCGGGGGTCAGCCCGCTCAGCGTGATCGAGTTGGTCGCCGACTGGCCGAGCAGCGTGCTCGGCGCCCGGTAGACGTCATACCCGGTCACGCGCACGTTGTCGGTGGAGGCGGGCCAGCTCAGCGTGGCGCCCGTCGAGGTGACGCCGGAGGCGACCGGAGTTCCGGGAACGCTGGGCGGGGTCGGGTCGGGGGTGCCGCCGCCGTACACCGACGCCTCGCGCGCGGTGGCGGCGATGCCGTTGGCGCCGTTGAAGAGCCGCTGGCCCCATGAGGTGAGCTGGCTGACGTCGAAGTTGGTGACCTGGTCGAGGTACTCGACGCCGCCGCCGTTGCCGCTCCACGACCAGCCCAGGTAGCCGAGGCCCCGGCTCACGGACTGGGCCATGATCGTGTCCTCGTCCGGGTCACCGTCGGAGTGGTTGAAGCCGAACTCACCGATCACCAGCGGCAGCCCGGCGGTCCTGAACGCGTCCAGGTAGGTGGTGATCTCGGCGGCCGTGTCGTACACGCCGTACATGTGCACCGAGAAGATCGTGTTCTTGGCGGGGTCGGCGTCGAAGACGGTCCGCGCGGTGGTGCGCATGACGTTCTGCCAGTCCTGGCCCCAGTTGGGCGCGTCCACCATGAGCGCGTGCTCGAAGCCGTTGGCGCGCAGCTTCTTGACCGCGTTGGCGGTGGCGGTGGTCCAGTCAGGGGTGACGGCGTTGTTGCCGACCGGCTCGTTGCCGATGTTGACGATGACGTAGTTCTCCTGGCCGGCCAGGGCGCTCTTGACGCTGATCCAGTAGTCGGCCGCCTGGTCGAGGGTGTAGGCGCCGCTCTGCTCGCCGTAGCCGGTGGTGTCGTGGTTCTCCAGGACGCAGATCAGCCGGTTGGCCTTGCAGCGGGCGACGACGTCTGCCACGTCGGAGACGCTGTTGGCGGTCCAGCGGCCGCCGCTGAGCACCACCCGGACGGTGTTCGCGCCCAGCGACTTGATGTCGGCGAACGCCTTGGTCTGGGTGGGGTACCAGGTGTGCGCGTGGCTGGTGCCGCGCATGACGAACTCCTGGCCGTTCGCTTCGAGGATCTTCGTCCCGCTCACATGAATGCCGGTGGCGGCGTGCGCGGGCGACGTTCGGGAAAAAGCTGAGAGGAAGACCAGCGGGAGCAACAGCGCGGCGAGCGCCGCGAGTCGGGTTCTCATGGGCGGCCTTTCGATGGAGACCCGCCCCGCCGACGTGGCAGGACGCGGCGGGGCGGGGCGATCATGAAGGACGGATCACGGGAAGAGCCGCCCGTACTCGGCCAGGGCGACGGCTACGTCCACCTGCGCCCAGAACCGGTGATAGGTGAAGACCGGCGCCGGGCCCGTGCCCTTGAGGAAGGCGTCGACCCTCGCGTAGTCGGGGTCGTTCTTGTAGAAGGACCTGATCGACAGGAACGTCGAGCTGGAGTTGATCGGGTCGCCGTTCGGCATGGTGCCGCTCCAGCCCGGCGGGACGTAGACCGGGTCGCCGACGCGCTTGTAGTCCGTCTTGGTCTCCGGCACCGACACGCCCTTGGCGTCGCGGTACTTCCAGACGCCGTCGAGCAGCGCCTTGGCCGTGGTCCTGGCCGCCGTGTGGTTGGCCTTGGCGGCGTAGTACATCAGGGCCTTGGCGTAGGCGCCGGTGACGCCGACGTCCTGCGTGTAGTCCACGATCGACACATGCAGGCCCGGGTTGGCGGCGGGCATGCCGCTCGCGGAGCTGAAGTCGCTCGCGGGCTGGCCGGTCCAGTGCAGCGTGGACGGGATCTGGTAGCTGCCGTCCGCGTTGACCGTGGTGTTGGCCAGCGCCCAGGTGACCCACTTGTCGAGCAGCGTCTTGGCACTGGCGTTGCCGGTGGCGTAGTAGTACTCGGCCACTCGCTCCATCGTCCACGCCTGGAAGCCGAACCACTGGTTGGACGGCGGGTCGTGGTAGACGGGCTGCCAGTCATAGGTCATGCCGAAGAACTTGGGCAGACCGGCCGGCGGCGTCCCGTAGTGGCCTTCCCAGCTGTTGGTCGCGCCACCGGCGATGGCGCCTTCGGCCGACTGCAGCCAGGTGTAGAACTGCAGCTGCCGGGTCAGGCTGGTGCTCCAGTCGGTGGCGGCGGTCGAGCTCTTGGGCTTGAGCTCGGCGACGTTCGACAGGGCCCAGGCGGCCAGCGGGTTCTGGTAGCCGGAGTGGTTGTGGCTGGAGCCGATCCGCCAGGCCCATCCGGCGTTCGCGTCGGTCGCGCCGCCCCAGGCGTAATACCAGGACAGCAGGTAGTTCGAGGCGTCCTTGCCGGTGCCCGCCGCGCAGGACGGGCTGGTGCAGCCGGGCTTCTTGAAGTACTTGTCGTACATCGCGTAGCGCAGGTAGTCGCCCATCTTCGCGGCCTTGCCCACCGACGCCGAGATCTGCGACTCCTTGCCCTGCGCCTTGGCCCAGGTCTGCGCCCAGTACGCCGCCTGTACGGCTCGCGCGTCGGCGTCGGGGGCGTTGGTGTACTTCCACTGCTTGGCGTACGAGCTGTCCTTGACGAACAGGTCGAGATAGCCGTTGGGCCCACCGTGCTTGAACTGGTCGCAGGACGGCTGCGGGATCGTCTCGAAGACCGACTCCTCGGGGCCGCGCTGGTAGGTGTTGATGTAGGCGGGCTTGGTGGTGCCGTCGCCGCAGCGGCCGAAGCCGTAGGTGTTGTCGACGTCCAGCAGCCAGTGCATGCCGTAGATGTCGCTGGTGCCGTACGCGCTCTTCAGTTCGTTGGCGATCGGGTCGCTGCCCACGCTCACGCTGGTGTCCAGCGGTGACGGGTAGTTGTTGATCGAGGTGGACTCGGGGATGTACGTGGCCGGCTTCGACGGGGTGTAGAAGGAGTTGGTCGGCTGGTCGGCCGTGGCCGGGATGATGTACTTCTCCATCGTCGCCCAGGCGGTGTTGAACTTGGCCCAGTCACCGGTGATCTGCCCGTAGACCGCCTCCAGCCACAGGTAATAGCTGAACGCCTCCGACGTGGTCTCGTGCCCCTGGTCGGGCGCCTCGACCATGAAGGTCTCCAGCGAGTGGTACGGCACGCCCTCGGGCGAGAAGTAGCCGTTGGCCGGGTCGTGCAGCTCGTTGTAGAGCTCGGTGAACCGCCTGACGTACTCGTTGTCGCCACCCGGCAGGTCGTCGTCGGCCTCGGTGGCGGTGACCGCGATCGGGCTGTAGCCACTGGCGCTCACCGTGAAGGTGGCCGATCCGGCGGTCGTGTCGGTGTCGTCGGCGGCGGCCAGGGTGACGTTCTGCGCGGTGTTCCAGTTGGCGGTGGTGAAGGTCAGGCTGGCGCCCGAGCTCACCGTGAGGTCGGTGTCACCGCTGGTCCGCGCGGTGGCGACGGTCACGTTGCCGGTGGGCGCCCGCGACAGCCGGACGCCGAACGTCGCGGTGCCCTTCTCCGGCACGGCCAGGCTCGTCGGGCTCACCACGAGCGCCGGCGTGTTGTCGGCCGTCACGGTGATCCCGACGGGCGAGGAGGTGGTGGTGGCGCCGAGGTTGTCGGTGGCCCTGGCGGTGATCGAGTAGCTGCCCGCCGGCACGTTCGGCCAGCTGTAGGCGTACGGGGCGGCGGTGTCGCTGTTCAGCAGCGTGGCGCCCTGGTAGAAGTCGACCTTGGCGATCGTGCCGTCGGAGTCCGCCGCGGTCGCGGCGATCGGCACCGTGGCGGGCGCCGCGAACGTCTGTCCGGCGCTCGGCGAGGTCAGCGCCACGGTCGGCGGCTTGTTGACGCCGGCGCCCCCGCAGGTGACGCCGTTGACGGTGAAGGCGGTGGGCTTCGGATTGCTGCCGACGAAGGTGCCGTTGAAGCCGATGTTGGCGGAGGCGCCGGTCGCCAGGTTGCCGTTCCAGTCGAGGCTCTTGGCGGTGACGGCCTGGTTGTTCTGCGCCCAGGTGGCGCTCCAGCCCTGGCTGAGCTTCTGCGTGGTCGTGGGGAAGCTGAAGCCGAGCGTCCAGCCGTTGATCGGGTCGCCGGTGTTCTTGATGGTGACGCTGGCGGTGAAGCCGGGGCTCCAGTCATTGGTGGTGTACGTCACCTCGCAGGCGACGGCCGCGCTGGCGGGCGTGGCCGTCAGCGCGGTGGTCGCCCCGGCTATGAGGACAAGCGCAAAAGCCGGTGCGAGCCGCCTTCTCAGGCGCGCGAGCATTGTGTACGACACGAGGTCTCCATGGGAGTAGGGGGTGGGAGCGCTCCCAAAATGGATTGTGGGTGGCCGTATGGAGATGTCAACGGAATGCCGTCCCGGTGACCCGCATATTTCCTCTCACCTGGCTGCGTGGCATGAAAGTTTCATGGACGTTCCGCGACATTCGGCGAGCATGCCGGGTCGGCGGCTCAGCCGCTCTTCACCGCACCCTGTACACACCCGTGAGCACGGCTCAGTATGGGAGCGCTCCCACACGTCAGCTCTAGCTCCTGGAGATGATTGCTCGTGAAACTCCACCGCGGCCTGCGCAGATGGGCCGTGACCGCGACCGCCGCCTGCCTGGCGACCTTAGGGCTCGTCGCCGGCCAGACCACGGCCGCACAGGCCGCGGTCGCCTGTGACGTCGCCTACACGCCCAACACGTGGACGACGAGTCCGGGGCAGGGCGGCTTCACCGCGAACATCACACTCAAGAACCTCGGTGACCCCCTCACCGCATGGACGCTGGCCTTCGACTTCCCCACCGCCGGGCAGAAGTACACCCCGAGCGGCTGGGGCGCCAACTGGAGCCAGACCGGGACCCGCGTCACCGGGCAGAGCCTGTCGTACAACGGCAACCTGGCCACCGGCGCCTCGACCAACATCGGCTTCAACGGCTCGTGGAGCGGCAGCAACCCGAACCCCACCTCCTTCTCCGTCAACAACGTGACCTGTGGCGGCGGCAATCCGACGACGCCCTCGGTCGTCACCTCCGCGAGCTCGGTGTCCGTCAACGAGGGCGGCACGGCGACCTTCACCGCCAAGCTGTCGGCCGCGCCCACCGCCAACGTGACCGTCGCCACCACCCGGACCAGCGGCGACACGGACCTGACGGTCAGCTCCGGCGGCTCGCTCACCTTCACCCCGAGCAACTGGAACACCGCCCAGAGCGTGACTCTCGCGGCGGCCCAGGACTCCGACACCACCAACGGCACGGCGGCCTTCAGCGTCGGCGGAACCGGCGTCACCGCCGCCACCGTCAACGCCACCGAGGTCGACGACGACACCACGCAGACGCAGTCACTGGTCGTGACCCCGACCGCGGTGACCGTACCGGAAGGCGGCAGCGCCACCTACACGGTCAAGCCGGCCATCCAGCCGTCGGCGAACCTGACCGTCACCTCCACGGCCGGCAGCGGCGACGCCGACCTCACCGTGACCTCGGGCGGCTCGCTCACCTTCACCTCCGCCAACTGGAACACCGCACAGACCGTGACCGTGGGCGCGGCCCAGGACTCCGACAGCACCAATGGCACGCG
Source organism: Nonomuraea sp. NPDC049158 (assembly GCF_040648335.1). Classification (NCBI taxonomy): domain Bacteria; kingdom Bacillati; phylum Actinomycetota; class Actinomycetes; order Streptosporangiales; family Streptosporangiaceae; genus Nonomuraea; species Nonomuraea sp. NPDC049158. The sequence goes on along the minus strand of NZ_JBEZDM010000004.1, from coordinate 437,896 downwards.
TACCTTCACCGTCGCCTCCAGCGGTCTGACCAGCCGGACGGTCACCGCCACCGAGGCCGATGACGACGGGACGCCGCCCCCCGGGCACGTCGACAACCCGTACGCGGGCGCCACCGGCTACGTCAACCCCAACTGGAAGGCCAAGGCCGCGGCCGAGCCGGGCGGTGCCGCGGTGGCCAACACCTCCACCGCCGTGTGGCTGGACCGCATCGCCGCCATCGCCGGCAGCTCGTCGGTCATGGGCCTGCGGGCGCATCTGGACGCGGCCGTCACGCAGGACGCCGCCAACGGCTCCGCGCCGCTGACCGTCCAGTTCGTCATCTACGACCTGCCCAACCGCGACTGCTCGGCGCTGGCCTCCAACGGCGAACTGCTCGTCGCGGAGAACGGGCTCAACCGCTACAAGACCGAGTACATCGACCCGATCGCCGCCATCATGAGCGACTCGAAGTACGCGAACCTGCGCATCGTCACGATCATCGAGCCCGACTCGCTGCCCAACCTGATCACCAACCTGAACTTCCCCAAGTGCGCCGAGGCCAACTCCACCGGCGCCTACGTCCAGGGCGTCCAGTACGCACTGAACAAGCTGCACGCGATGTCCAACGTCTACACCTACATCGACGCCGCCCACCACGCGTGGCTCGGCTGGGACTCGAACTTCAACCCGTCGGTCAACCTCTTCTACTCCACCGCCGCCGGTGCCGCCGCCGGAGTGGACAGCGTGGACGGATTCATCGTCAACACCGCGAACACCTCCGCGACCAAGGAGCTGTACTTCACCATCAACTCCACGGTGAACGGCACCTCGGTCCGGCAGTCCAAGTGGGTCGACTGGAATTGGTACGTGGACGAGACGTCCTTCGCCCAGGCCCTGCGCACCGCGCTGATCGGCAAGGGCTTCAAGCCGGGGCTCGGCATGCTGATCGACACCTCGCGCAACGGCTGGGGCGGCAGCGCCCGGCCGAGCGGCCCGAGCACCTCGACGGACCTCAACACCTTCGTCGACCAGTCACGCATCGACCGGCGCATCCACGCCGGCAACTGGTGCAACCAGAGCGGCGCGGGCCTTGGCGCGCGGCCGACCGCCAACCCCGACTCCGGGCTGGACGCCTATGTGTGGGTCAAGCCGCCCGGCGAGTCGGACGGCGCCAGCACGGACATCCCGAACGACGAGGGCAAGAAGTTCGACCGGATGTGCGACCCCACCTACACCGGCAACGACCTCAACGGCCACAACCTGACGGGCGCGCTGCCCAACGCGCCGCTGTCCGGCCAGTGGTTCTCCGCCCAGTTCCGCCAACTGCTCCAGAACGCCTACCCGCCCGTCTCCTGACGAGCGCCTACCCGTCCGTCTCCTGACGGCCGCTCGTCCGCCGGTCACCTGACGTACGCCTGCCCGTCCGTCGCCCGGCGGCCATGACGAAGGCCCAGGCCGATTCTTCGGCCTGGGCCTTCGCTCAACCACCCGCTTTCGCCCTCGTCACCCTCATGTCAGGGGGGCGGGGCGTCCTCGTCGTGCTCGTTCATGTAGTCGCCGCTGTCGAGCGGCATGCGCTCCGGCTCGCGCCGCTCCGCCTCGAACCGCTCACCGCGGCCCTGGCCGGCGCCCTCTGGCCGCTTCTTCCCGCGCAGGCTGCGCAGGTAGTCGACGGGACTCGCCGCCGTCTCCTCCCCTTCGAGCGGCACGGACTCCTGGACGACCTCGACCTCCACATACTTGTAGATGTGTACGCGGGCCGTCCCGTTCGTGTCGTCGCCCTCGTCGTGCGTCTCGTGGCCGCCGGGCCTCGTGCCGGGCTCGGCCGTACGCTGCGACGGCACGCCCGTGGGCCGGATGCCGTAGTGCCGGTAGAGCCTGGCCTCCTCCTCCAGTGAGAGGCGGCCGTCGATGTCGATGTTGGGCGCGTCCTTGATGGTGTCCTTGTCGAAGGGAACGCGGATCTCCTCACCCGACCGGCGGGCGTTCATCAACGGGACGAATGTCTGCCTCACCCCGAAAAGCCCCGTACGCACGGTCACCCACTCGGGCTCGCCCGTGCTGTCGCTGAGATAGACCTGCCCCACCTTTCCGATCTCCTCGCCGTCCGCGCCAATGACACGGCTGCCGAGCAGGCTGCGGATCTCTGTTTGCATGGCCACGGCGATCCCCCCGAGTCTCGTCCGTCGCCCGGTGGGCACGCCAACCGGGCTCAATGTGAACGAATACCCCCAAACCCCACAAAACCACACCTTCTACGCGAGGTTTGGGTCCGCCTTGGGTAGTGCTTTGGACGGATAAATAGCTAAACAAGGGGCAAATTACTGTTCGGAGAAAGAGGGGAGTTCGGTCGTCAGTAAGGCGATATCCCGCGACGAAACGACTATCGTGCAGGCATGGCGAGCTATCCCCCTATGCGGCCGCGTCTGCTCGCTGCCATGCGTGGCCGATGGACCGCCCCATGTCCTGGCTGACCTACGCCTGCCAGCACCTGCCCGGCGCGACGGTGATCGCCGTCGGCGGCGAACTGGACGCCACGAACGAGAGCAGGCTCGACGCCTTCATCCGGGAGTGCCGCCAGCGGCCCGGCGACCACCTCGTGTTCGACCTCGCGGAAGTGCACTTCATGGACAGTGCGGGGCTCCGGCTGCTGCTCGGCACCTACACCTTCTCCCGGCAGCACGGTGGCAGCGTCCGCCTGGCCGCGCTGCAGCCCATGCCGGCCCGGATCGTCGAGGTCACCCGGATAGGCGAGCACCTGCCGGTCCACACCACCCTCCAGGACGCACTCACCGCCGCGCTGTCCCCGCCGGAGCCTCCCCACCGCCGTCCCCTCACGGGCAACGGCGGATCCGGGGCGGCCTGACGGGTCAGCTCTTCTTGGGCTTGGCCTCCTCGTCCTTGACCAGGCTCCCGCAGGTGTAGCCCGGCTCCCGCTCGGGATCGAGGCGGATGTCCCCCAGGTTCGTCGACTCGGCCGGTCGCCGGAACGTGGTCATGTAGTCACAGTCGTAGAAGACGTACGTGCCGTCGCTCTCGCCGAGCAGCATGAGGTCGCGCCCGTCGTAGAGCGGCTTGTCGTCGCCGTCCTTCACCACCACCCACTGGTCCTGGAACCCCACCATGTTCAGCAGGTCATTGGCCTGCCCGGTGTTACGCACGTCCCCGGCACCCATGACGAGGCCGACGAGGAGCAGCATGCCCAGCCCGATGCCGGTGAGGGCGCCTACGAGCACCTTCATCCCGGCCCGCCCGACCGGCTTGCGGCGCAGCAGCCGGAACGGCACCACGAACGCCAGGATCCCGAGCACCAGGGCGCCCAGCACGTGCAACGGCGAGATCTCCAGCGTGAACAGGTAGGAGGTACTGAGATAGGTCACCCCGCACCAGGCGGCGGCGATGACCGCCGCGATCCACGGCCGCCGCCTGACGGCCTGGACGAGCCGGTTCACCGCGCCGCGCGTCACCTTGTCGAGCAGCCACCCCACCGCCACCAGGACCCCGATCACGGGCAGCAGGATGAGCAGGAGCATGATCAGCGTGCCCATGAGCCGCCCGAGCAGGACGGACTGATCGATCCCCGCCTGTTCGGGATTGATGTCGAAGACCCAGTACATCTGCTGAATGCCCAGATACAGCATCGCGTAGAGCCCGACGCCCACCGGGACCACCACGGAGCCGATGAGCTCCAGCATCCCCACGACGCTGCCGGACGCTTCCTCCTGCTCCGCCGGAGGGCGAGGAGGGATATCAGTTAGCTCTTGAGAGAGCTGTTGCGTAGTCACAGAGGATGACCATGCTGTGACATGGTTGAATTTTGGTTGATATCGGATAAATAGTTACGTCCGAAACCCGTGGTGCTGCTGCTTGCCGCCGCTCGTGGCCGCCACCCTGATCCGTCTGGTCGGCGCGCGCTGCAGCGCGACGTGGGCCAGGCGCGGCAGCCACATCATGAGCCGGACCGTGGTGCCCGTGGGGCCGGTGTGGAAGCTGGCACCGTCGCACAGGGTGCGGATGAGGTAGATGCCCCGGCCGGTGTAGGCGATGTCGGGCGGCCGCCGGTGCTCGTCGACGTACTCGTCGGGGATGCCGGAGCCCTCGTCGATGGTCTCCGAGCGGAGCATCCGGTCGCCCGTCCACAGCGTGAAGCGCCCGTGCCCGCCGCCGTGCTCCACGGCGTTGATGACGCTCTCGTGCACGGCGAGGATGTAGTCCTCCAGCCGCGCGCCACTCAGCCCGCAGCCCGCCGCCCGCTCCGCCACGGACTGGCGTAGCCCGGTCACTTCATCGAGGGTGAAGGACTGGGCCAGCAGGGTGCGCATGACAAGCTCCTCATATCCGCCGGGGGTATGACCACGTCAACACTCCGGCCTCGCTTCCGGGACCCATGACAACCCTTCGCCCTGCCCGTCGCTCCGGGCATTACACCGTCAACCGGCATTCCCCCAGGAAACAACCCCTGGTCATCCCGTGACGAGCATCGGCGGCGATCTCCCTCCGTGCTGCGTGCGCCTGCGGTTTTCAGGGTCGGTCAACTCGCCCGATGAGTGAGCGGATCGGGCACCTCCCGTCGCTCCGAGAGTCAGCAAAAAGGCACTTTACACTCTCCGTATTGGATGAGTAACTATTGGTGGCGGACGCTTTACAGAAGGAGCCCAGCAGCATGGCGGTCGGCGGATGGCAAGACCCCGTGGGACCTCGCATCGACAAACGGCTCAATGGATTCCTGGACGACTGGCGCGCGCCGGTGTCCGATCCTGACGTGGCCGCGGCGTACGAGCTGCTGACGAGCTTCATCCTCAGCGGCGGCAAGCGGATCCGCCCGCAGCTGTGCTACTGGGGGTGGCGCGGAGCCGGTGGCGACGACTGCGACGAGATCATCAGCGCGGCGGCCGCGCTGGAGCTCTGCCACGCCGGGCTGCTCATCCACGACGACATCATGGACGGCAGCGACATGCGCCGGGGCCGCTCGACGGTCCACCGCAGCCTGGCCGACCTGCACGAGGGGCCGGGCGCCGAGGCGTTCGGCCAGGCGGGCGGGATCCTGCTCGGCGCGCTCAGCCTGGCCTGGTCGGACGCGCTGCTGTCGTCCTGCGGTGTGGAGCCGGCCCGGCTGAACGGCGCCCACCACGTGTTCGACGCCATGCGCACCGAGGTCATCAGCGGCCAATACCTGGACATCCTCGGCCAGCTCCGAGCGGGGGCCACGGTGTCGGCGGCGCTGACGGTGATCCGCTACAAGACCGCCAAATACACCGTCGAGCGCCCCCTGCAGATCGGCGGCGCCCTGGCCGGCGCGGGTCCCGGCCTGCTCGACGCCTACTCGCGCTTCGGCGTGCCGATCGGCGAGGCGTTCCAGCTGCGCGACGACGTGCTCGGCACGTTCGGCTCCTCGGCCGACACCGGCAAGTCGGCACTCGACGACATGCGCGAGGGCAAGAACACCGTCCTGTTCGCGCATGCCCTGAAACGGGCGACGCCCGCGCAGCTCACCTACCTGCGCAACTGGCACGGCAACCAGGAGCTGACGGAGGAGCGGGCGGCGGAGCTGCGCGGGATCCTGCTCGACACCGGCGCGCTGGCCGAGGTCGAGGACATGATCGACGAGCGGGTGCGCGAGGCCGCCAAGGCGCTGGAGGCGGCGCCCATCACTTCCGAGGCACGCGAGGCGCTGACCGTGCTGACCGGCCAGCTCGCGCACCGGGACCGGTAGGAGCGAACATCATGGGACGAGTACTTCTGGCGGCCCCGCGCGGCTATTGCGCTGGTGTGGAACGTGCCATCGACACCGTCGAGGAGACCCTCAGACGCTACGGACCACCCGTTTACGTGCGCAAACAGATCGTGCACAACACCTACGTGGTCGACGACCTCAGCGGCCGGGGCGCGATCTTCGTCGATGAGCTCGACGAGGTCCCGGAGGGCGCTCTGGTCGTCTTCTCGGCGCACGGCGTCTCCCCCGCGATCAAGCACGAGGCCGACCGTCGCGCTCTGCGTACGATCGACGCGACCTGCCCCCTGGTCACCAAGGTGCACAGGGAGGCCGTACGCCTGGCCGAGTCGGGCTACGAGATCGTGCTCATCGGCCACGCGGAGCACGAGGAGGTGGAGGGCACCGTCGGCGAGGCGCCCGACCGCATCCACGTGGTCGACCCGGCCCGGCCCGACGAGCTGACGAACACCGGCTCGGCCAGGATGAGCTGGCTGTCGCAGACCACGCTGGCGGTCGAGGAGACCATGGACGCCGTCGCCCGGCTGCGCGAGCGCTTCCCCCAGCTCATCGACCCGCCGAGCGACGACATCTGTTACGCCAGCCAGAACCGCCAGGAGGCGATCACCAGGATCGCCGCCCAGTGCGAGCTGGTCATCGTCGTCGGCTCCGCCAACTCCTCCAACTCGCGGCGCCTCGTCGAGGTGGCCGTGAACGCCGGCGCGCGGGCGGCCCACCTGGTCGACCGGGCCGGCGAGGCCGACGAGCGCTGGCTCGACGGCGTGCGGACCGTCGGCGTGACTTCGGGCGCCTCGGTCCCAGAAGAGCTGGTCACCCAGTTGCTGGCCTGGCTGGCCGCCCGCGGCTACGCCGACGTGGAGCCGGTGACGCTGACCGAAGAGACCCTGATCTTCTCTCTTCCGCCCGAACTCCGAACCTCTCGAGACCCCGGCTAGCAAACCCTCTAAAGATTGGTGGTGCACGATGACCGAAACGACCGAGTCGACCGAGTCGACCGAGGCCAACGGCCAGCAGCTCAGCCTCAGCACCGATGCCGCCAAGAACCTGGCGACGACCACGAAGACCGCCCCGCAGATGCAGGAGATCACCTCCCGCTGGCTGCTCAAGCTGTTGCCGTGGGTGCAGACCTCCGGTGGCGTCTTCCGGGTCAACCGCCGGCTGACCTACACCCTGGGCGACGGTCGCATCACGTTCACCACCAGTGGCGCGGACGTGCGCGTCATCCCCGCCGAGCTCACCGAGCTGCATCAGCTGCGCGGCTTCAGCGACGCCGAGGTCCTGCAGTCGCTCGCCGACGGGTTCAGCCAGCGCGAGTACGAGGCGGGCGAGGAGATCGTCCGTGAGGGCGCGCCCCTCGACCAGTTGGTCCTGATCGCCCATGGCCGGGTGTCCAAGACCGGCCGCGGCGCCTACGACGACGAGCAGAACCTCGGTGTGCTGGCCGACGGCGACCACTTCGGCGAGGAGGTGCTGGGCGAGCCGGGTCAGTGGGCGTTCACGGCGAAGGCCAAGACCGCCTGCACCGTGCTCACGCTCTCGCGGCCGAACCTGCAGGCGGTCCTCGACCGCTCCCCCGCGCTCCGCGCCCACCTGCGCAGCACGCGGGACGCCGAAGGACGGTCCCAGAACGCCTACGGCGAGGCGGCGATCGAGCTGGCCGCCGGCCACCACGGCGAGCCCGCACTGCCCGGCACGTTCGTCGACTACGAGCTCACCCCGCGCGAGTACGAACTGAGCGTCGCGCAGACCGTCCTACGGGTGCACAGCAGGGTCTCCGACCTGTACAACCAGCCGATGAACCAGCTCGACCAGCAACTCCGGCTGACCGTCGAGGCACTACGCGAACGCCAGGAACACGAGCTGATCAACAGCCGTGAGTTCGGGCTGCTGCACAACGCCGATTTCAGCCAGCGCATCCGCACCCGCGGCGGCGCTCCCACGCCCGACGATCTCGACGACCTGCTGTCCACGGTCTGGAAGGAGCCCGCCTTCTTCCTCGCCCACCCGCAGGCCATCGCGGCCATCGGCAGGGAGTGCAGCAAGCGCGGCATCTACCCGCAGGCCAGCGAGGTCAACGGGCACCGCATCCCGGCCTGGCGCGGGGTGCCGATCTTCCCGTGCAACAAGGTCCCGATCACCGGCGCCCGGACGACCTCCATCCTGCTCATGCGTACCGGGCACGAGAACCAGGGCGTTGTCGGCCTGCACCAGACCGGCATCCCCGACGAATACCAGCCCAGCTTGTCGGTGCGTTTCATGAACATCAATGAGAAAGCCGTCATCTCCTATCTGGTCACTGCCTACTTCTCCGCGGCCGTCCTCGTTCCCGACGCGCTCGGCATCCTCGAAGACGTCGCACTCGGCAGCTGAGAGCGGATCGGTTCACCCGGCCCAATGATTGGCGGTGTTTCGGTTGACGGAATTGGACCAGCGGGACTCAAGGCAGAGCCTGGACACGGAGGCGGCACGCCGGCTCGCCACCACGACCAAGACTGCCCCGCAGATGCGGGAGATCTCTTCACGCTGGCTGCTGCGGGCGCTTCCGTGGGTACAAACCGCAGCCGGCACCTACCGGGTGAACCGCCGGCTCACCTATCAGGTCGGCGGCGGCCGGGTCAGCTTCGCCAGCGCGGGTGCCACGACGCGGGTGATCCCGCCCAGCCTGACCGAGCTGCCGCTGCTGCACAGGTTCGACGGCGACCCGCTGCTCGACACCCTGGCCGGGGAGTTCGAGCAGCGGGAATACGCGCGGGGCGAGACGATCGTGCAGGAGGGCCGCCCGGCCGACGCCCTCCTTCTCCTCGCCCACGGCAAGGCCGACAAGCTGCAGACCGGCCCGTATGGCACCAGCGTCCTGCGGGAGACGCTGGCGGACGGCGATCACACGGGCCACGACCTCCCCGAGCGGGAGGACCGGTGGGCGTACACGCTCAGGGCCGCCACCGCCTGCACGGTGCTGGTTCTACCCTGGGCGGTGATCCGCGCGCTGATGCCCGTCTGGCCGACGTTGCGAGCGCAGATCGCGGCGCATCGGGCCCGGCGGGACCGGCCGCAGAACAAGCACGGCGAGGCGGCGGTCGAGCTGGCCGCCGGCCACCACGGCGAGCCCGTGCTACCCGGCACGTTCGTCGACTACGAACTCAGCCCCCGCGAGTACGAACTGAGCCTCGCCCAGACCGTCCTACGGGTGCACAGCAGAGTCTCCGACCTGTACAACCAGCCGATGAACCAGCTCGACCAGCAACTCCGGCTGAGCATCGAGGCACTACGCGAACGCCAGGAGTACGAACTGGTCACCAACCGGGACTTCGGGCTGCTGCACAACGTCGATGCCCGGCAGCGGATCTCCACGTACGGCGGCCCGCCTACGCCCGACGATCTCGACGAACTGCTCAGCCGCAGGAAGAAGACCCGTTATTACCTGGCCCATCCCCGTGCCATCGCCGCCTTCGGCCGGCAGTGCAACGCGCGCGGCGTCTACCCCGACACCGTCCAGCTCGACGGCAGCAGGCTGACGGCCTGGCGCGGGGTGCCGATCCTGCCCTGCGACAAGATCCCGATCAGCCGGGAGGGCACCACCTCGATCTTCGCGTTCAGGACCGGCGAGGAGGACTCCGGCGTCGTCGGCCTGCACCAGACCGGCATCCCGGATGAGTACCAGCCGGGGCTCAGTGTGCGCCTGGCCGGCATCGACGGGAAGGGGATCATGTCCTACCTGGTCAGCGCCTATTACTCGGCCGCGGTCCTGCTGCCCGACGCGCTGGGCATGCTCGAGAACGTCGAGGTGATGGGCTGATGACGCGTTCCGTGGACGGGGAGGCGGCCCAGCCATTCGAGCTGCCGGACTTCTACCTTCCGTATCCGGCCCGCCTCAACCCCCACGTCGAGGAGGCGCGTACACAGTCCAGGCAGTGGGCGCGCGGCATGGGCATGCTGGAGGGTTCGGGCATCTGGGAGCAGTCCGACCTCGACGCCCACGACTACGCCCTGCTGTGCGGCTACACCCATCCCGACTGTGACGGCGCCGAGCTCTCGCTGATCACCGACTGGTACGTCTGGGTCTTCTTCTTCGACGACCATTTCCTGGAGGCCTTCAAGCGCGGCCACGACCGTGAGGGCGGCAAGCGCTACCTGGACCGGCTGCCCGCCTTCATGCCGATGGACCTGTCGTACGCGATGCCGGAGCCGACCAACCCGGTCGAGGCGGGGCTGGCCGACCTGTGGGCCCGTACGGTCCCCGCCAGGTCGCTCGCCTGGCGGGAGCGCTTCGCCGAGAGCACCCGCAACCTGCTGAACGAGTCGCTCTGGGAGCTGTCCAACATCAACGCGGGCCGGGTGCCCAATCCGATCGAGTACATCGAGATGCGGCGCAAGGTCGGCGGGGCGCCATGGTCGGCCGGGCTGGTCGAGCACGCCGTGGGCGCCGAGGTCCCGGCGCGCGTCGCCGGCTCCCGGCCGATGCGGGTGCTGCGCGACGCCTTCGCCGACGCGGTGCACCTGCGTAACGACCTGTTCTCCTACCAGCGGGAGACCCAGGACGAGGGCGAGCTGAGCAACGGCGTCCTGGTGCTGGAGAAGTTCCTCGGCTGCACCACGCAGGAGGCCGCCGACGCGGTCAACGACCTGCTCACCTCGCGGCTGCAGCAGTTCGAGCACACCGTGTTCACCGAGCTGGGCCCGCTCTTCGTCGAGCAGGGTCTCGACCCGCTCTCCTGCGCGGGCGTGCTGGCCTACGTCAAGGGGCTGCAGGACTGGCAGTCGGGCGGCCACGAATGGCACATGGCCTCCAGCCGGTACATGAACGAGCGCGCGACCCGCAGACCGCTGGGTACGACCTCGATCGTCGACCTGCTCGGCGCGAAGCGGATCCGCAGCTTCACCCACGTCCCGCACACGCCCGTCGGCCCGTCGCGGATCCCCGACCTCTACATGCCGTTCAAGGTCGGCGGCTCGCCCCACCTGGAGGCCGCCCGCCTGAACCTGGTCGCCTGGGCGCGCGCGATGGGGATACTCGAAGCGCAGCCGGGCGTCACCGGCTCGGCCGTCTGGGACGAGGAGAAGCTCGTCGACTACGACCTGGCGCTGTGCGCCTGCGGGATCCATCCCGACGGGACGCCGGCGGAGCTGGATCTGGCCTCGGCCTGGCTGGCGTGGGGGACGTACGGCGACGACTACTTTCCCGTCGTCTTCGGCCGCTCCCGCAACCTGGCCGCCGCCCGCGCCACCGTCGACCGGTTCGGCGCCTTCATGCCGCTCGACGGCTCGGCTCCCCCGGCGCCGGCGACCGCCCTGGAGCGTGGTCTGTCCGATCTCTGGGCCCGTACGGCGGGGCCGATGAGCATGACCGAGCGGCGCAGGTTCCGCGCTGCCATCGATGACATGTGCTTGTCCTGGCTGTGGGAGCTGGACAACCAGCTCCTGAACCGGGTACCCGACCCTGTCGACTACATCGAGATGCGGCGGACGACCTTCGGCTCCGACCTGACCATGAGCCTGTGCCGCCTGGCCCATGGGGAGGAGATCCCGGAGGAGGTCCATCGGGCCGGGTCGATGATCTCGCTGAAGAACGCCGCCGCCGACTACGCCACCCTGCTCAACGACGTCTTCTCGTACCAGAAGGAGATCGAGTTCGAGGGTGAGCTGCACAACGGCGTGCTGGTCGTCCAGAACTTCTTCGACTGCGACTACCCGGCGGCGCTCGACATCGTCTCCGACCTGATGACATCCCGGATGAAGGAGTTCGAGCACGTCTTCGCGCACGAGTTCCCGGTCATGTACGACGACCATCGGCTGGACGAGGAGGCACGCGCGGCCGTGAACGGCTACGTGGCGGAGCTGCGCGACTGGATGGCGGGCATCCTCAGGTGGCATCGCGACTGCCGTCGCTATGACGAGGCGTCACTGCACCGCCACCACCGGCCGCCCGAGTGGCGGCTGGGCGGCCCGACGGGCCTGGGCACCTCGGCGGCGATGATCATCTGACTGTGTTGTCAGTACCATCCCAGCAGATTGAGGATGTGCCGCTGGAACGGCGTGAGGTTACGCAGGCGTATCCAGCGCTCGGCGGGGTCGAGCGTCGGCATGGCCAGCACGCGCAGGCCCGACAGATCGACGAAGGTGAGCTCACCGGTGTCGACGATGATGTGCGTCTCGCCCTCGCGGGCGGCGGCCAGGGTCCGGGCGAGGGCGCAGCTGTTGGTGATGTCGATCTCGCCACGCAGCGCCAGCGCCGGAACCTCGCACCTGGCCCGCTGGGAGATGCGCAGCTGGTCGTCCTCGTACAGCAGGCGCTCCGACGTTTCGGCCGCCTCGCCGTTCACGGTCATCGCACCCCCCAATCAGACCTCACGCATGGGGGTTGTCGTCGACACGAACCCGGTCTCACATTACACGAAGTATGTTTCACCACCTGATATGCACGAAAATATGGACGTATTACAGCGAAGTCATGAACCAGCCGGCGGCCGGATCTTCCACTGCCCCGAGACTCGTACCAGCGACCGCGCGACCGTCTGGATCTCCGGGCGGAAGGTCACGCGGTGCGTGGCGGCCGATCTAGTAGCACCCGGCGACGGTATCGGACCGCCCATCGAGGAAATTAATCAACCCGTTCACGGAGCCGGAGAATTGCCGAGAGAAAGGCATTATCAACGCGCCGCACAAACAACCGTCCGACGAATTTCCACCCCGCTCCGCGACCAACTCTGAAGCAAGCCGTCCATTCAAATCCTGTAGCATCTGATCACCATTCGGACCAGATGTCCCGATCGGTCAGGATTTATCGGCATATCACCCTGTGGACAAACTTCAGCTTATAGCCATATGTAGGCCCCGCCTGGCTAAAGGGCGTTTTATCCCCAAAGGGGATGCGGAACGCTCCCTGGAGTGAACGTGAACCGAGCCCTGCTGCTGACGGTCCTGACGTGCGGCTCACTCACGACGCCGGACCCCGGCACCGCGACGGCCGACATCCGTCAGACGTGCGAGAAGGGCGCCGGGCGCTGCACGCAGGCAGCGGGAACCGACCGCGCGCTGACCGGCGGCGCGGCGGCCGGTGGTGTCGCCGTGCGGGCCGCGCTGGGGATGCTCGGCGTCCCGTATTCGTGGGGCGGCGGCGGGCCCCAGGGCCCCGGCTACGGCATCGGGCACGGCAAGAAGACCAAGGGCTTCGACTGCTCGGGCCTCACGGAGTACGCCTGGGCGAACGCGGGCGTGTCGATCGGCACGACGACGCACGAACAGTGGCGGTCAGGGGCCAGGGTCCCCAAGAAGCAGGTCGCACCAGGGGACCTCGTCTTCTACGACAGCAAACCGCGACGCGAGGGACCAGAGCACGTGGGGCTGGCCGTGAACGGCACGCAGATCGTCGACGCCCCGTTCACCGGGGAGGTCGTCCGCCTCGACCCGCTGAACAAACCGCATTTCATGGGGGTGATCCGTCCCGGGACCGTCCGCTCCGACAGTGCGCGTCCCGACAGCGTGCATCCCAGCAGTGGACGCCCCAGCAGCGCGCAATCCGACAGCGCGCGTTCCACCAGCACACGATCCACCAGCGGCCCTTCCAAGAGCGCGCGTTCCGCTAGGCGCGGGCATTCCAGCGACAGGCGCGGGCGCTCCGCCAGACACGGGCATTCCGCTAGCCGCGGGCATATCAGCGGTAGGCGCGGACATTCCGCCAGAGGCGGGCACTCCGCTAAGGGCGGGCATTCCAGCGGCGGGCGGAAGGGGAGCACCTCGCGGCCCGGGTCGTGATCGCGATCGTGACCCGGGCCGCTCGGCGTTCCGTCTCGGTGCGCATCCGAGCGGATTCCGTGGCCTCGCGAGTATCCACGGAGATGGTTCAGGCGGATCGCACAAGCGTCGATCCGGCGGAAGGTGCGGCCGGCAGCTCTACGGCGTGTGCCCGTGGGGCCCTACGGCATGTGCCCGTGGAGCCGGGAGCGGACCTTCCCGCCTATGCGGCGATGGGTGTCAGTGGTTGTTGTTCAGCAGGTGAAGGTTGACGTGCTGCAGGTTCGCGGTCGTCGGAATGTTGGTGTACTTGGCCGCGTCGCTCACCCCGGTGAGGTCGTCCAGGGTGCTGAGCTGGCTCAGCAAGGACGGGGCGCCGTTGTAGGGGTTCGGGCCGACATCGGCCGAAGCGGCGGAGACGCAGAAACCAAGAGCGGCGCCCGCGATGGTGCACCGGCGAGAATGCGACGGATCATGTTTGTTTCCTCCGTTTGATGGGCGCGGAATTCCCGGCGCCTTAGTCGTTTTGTGCAGGGCTGTGAAGGTGCCGCCAATAGCAATCGCGGCAGCCGATCGATGTCGCAACCCAAAAACGCCTGCTCGCGGTCAAGGAGGCGCCTCGTTTTCTTGGCATTCGACTTTCCGAAGCCACTGGCCGGTGGAGGGCATATGCGCTTGCGGCGTACACGGATAAACGAGTTTCATTTATCCGCGCATCGAGAATGATTGGCTTATCGCGCGAGCCGGTTTAGCAAGGATCACCCCGGACTTGGCACCACTACACCGAACGGGGTAGCGCGGCCACCGCCCGTGGTGGGACGTCAAGGACGAATCCACCGATCAGAATGGCCCGGAGTCCGCGAGTCCGGAGGTCGAACGGTGGTCGGGATAACAAATCGGGTCACACAGCCGCGCGTACGCAAGGGAGTGCTCGTCGTTCACGTCATCGCCTCAGTCGCGTTGCTCGGCGAGGTGTGGGGGCTCGTCGTGCTGAACACCGTGGCGACGGTGACGGACGACCTCGGGCTCGCCCACGCGGCGTACCGGCTGATGCCGAGCCTGGTGTTCGCGGGCGGCATCCCGCTCAGCCTCACCGCGCTGGCCACCGGCATCACGCTCGCCCTGACCAGCCACTGGGGTCTGGCCCGCCACTACTGGGTGCTGGCCAAGCTGGTGCTGCTGGTGTCGGTCATCTGCCTGGGCATGTTCCTGTTCGACCCCGAGGGGATGGCCGCCGCGACCGCGGGCGCGACGCGGCCTGTCGAGGGCCGTCAGTGGGGACAGGTCGCGGTACTGGGCGGCCAGCTGGCCATGCTGCTGACCGCCACCACGCTGTCCGTGCTCAAGCCGCGGGGGCGGGTGCGACAAATCCCGCGCAAAGCCGCGGGGCGGGCGCGATAAGTCCGCGCCCAAGAGCGGCGGGGCGGGTGCGATAGGAAATGGTCATGAATGCTGATCTGCCAGAACTCGTGCGGGTGGCCCATGAGCGGGCGGAAGCGGCCGGGTTCGACTACTCCTGCGACCCGGACGTCGGGCGGCTGCTCGCCGTACTGGCCGCCCAGGTGCCGGAGGGCGGCCGGATCCTGGAGATGGGCACCGGGCTGGGGGCGGGGGTCGGGTGGCTGGTCAGCCCTTCGACCTGACCTTCGCCGACGCGCGTGCGGGCAAGCAGGTGGGACTCGAACGGACGATCGCCGCGCTCAACCCCCGTGGCGTGCTGCTGGTGGACGACATGGTGCCCCTTCCCGGGGTGACCTGGGACGAGGAGTTCGTCCGCAGGCAGGAGGGTGTGCGACAGACCCTGCTGAACCATGACCGGCTGGTCGCGGTCGAGCTGGCGCACGGCTCCGGCGTCATCCTGGCGACGGCCCGCTGAACTCTCCCGGCACGGCTATACGCGCAGCGGCCCTCGGAAGCGACACCGTTCCTTCGGACTGCGGTCCGCTGAACCGTCCCCAGAACGGCTATGCGCGCGGCGGCTCGCTCAGGCGCTCCAGGGCGGCGGACAGGCGCTGGAGTGCCTCCAGGCTTTCGCGCGTCGCCGCAACCCCCAGCTCGGCCACCAGTCGGTCGGCGAGGTCCTGGTGGCCCGGAGCGATCTGGCCGATCGCGGCCCGCCCGTCCGGGGTCAGCCGCAGCAGCTTCGCCCTGCGGTGCGCGGGGTTGGGCCGGTACTCGGCGAGGCCCTTCTCGACCAGCAGGTCGGCGATGCGCTGCACGCCCTGGCGGGTCATGCCCATGGCCCGGGCTATGCCGGCGACGGGCAGCGGGTCGGGCACGATCGCGCCGAGCACCTGCCACCAGGCCGCCGTCAGCCCCGCGGGCTTGGCCAGCTCCTCGGTGACCTCCAGGAACTGGCCGTTGAGCCGGAAGGCGGTCAGCGCGGTCGCCGACAGCAGCTCACTCGCCTCGCTCATGCCGCCATCAGCATCCGGCGTGGTGAACGGTGCGATTCATGACAATATGCTGTCATTTCGACAGCATGCTGTCAATGCTGGAACGTGGGAGGATTGGCCCATGGCAGAGATCGTCGGAGGGGGACGTCCGGTCAACGACGCCGAGCGTCGGGTGATCTCATTCCTGCGCGACCACGCGCCCGCCGACTGGCTGTTGCTGCACAACGTCGAGCTCCCGCGCGGCGAGGACGTCTTCGAGGTGGACCTGCTCGTGCTGACCGGCCACTCGCTGGTCGTCGTCGACGTCAAGGGCACCCGTGGCCGGATCGAGGTGTCGGGCACGCGCTGGTTCCCGCCGCGCAGGGAGGCGTTCGGCTCTCCCGTGACGAAGCTGCGAGGCATCGCCAAGGCGCTGAAGGGGCTGCTGGTCTCCAAGGACACGCGGCTGGAGCGCGTCTACGTCGACAGCCTCGTGGTCCTCACCTCGCCCGACGCCGAGCTCGTCGACCCGGCCGGGCGCGACGCGGTCAACGTCACCACCCTCGACGGGCTGCTGGCCACGCTGAGCGACGTCTCGCGGGTCAGGCGCGGGTGCAGTCACCGCATCAAGCCGTACCTCGCCGGGATACTCGACTCGCTCAACCAGACCGTACGCCGCAGCACCGCGCCGCCCAGGTTCGGCAACTGGGAGGTCGAGGAGCAGCTCGGGGGCGACGCGAAGGTGACCGAATACCGGGCCTTCAACGCGACGCTGCCGGGCAGTGAGACCGTGCTGCTCCGGGTCTACCAGGCCGACCCGCTGGCCGACCAGGCGTCGCGGGCGGCCGAGCGGCAGCGGATCGCCAACGCCTACCAGACGCTGGCCCGCATCCCGCCGCACCCGTGCGTGGTGCGCTCGCGTGACTTCTTCGCCATCGACGACGAGAGCCGGTTCGTGCTGGTGCTCGACGACGTGCACGGCGAGGCGCTGCACCTGCGCCTGGGCACCGGCGTACGCCTCGGCGTGATCCAGGACCTGCTGCGCGGCCTGGCCCACGCGCACGCCCACGGCGTCATCCACCGGGCGCTGACCCCGGCCTGCGTGCTGGTGACCGACGGGCACGCGGTGCTGACGGGGTTCGACTACGCCAAGCCCGGGGCGCGCAACTACACGGTCGCCCATGAGCTGGGCAACGTGCTCGACGCCCACTACGTGGCCCCGGAGTGCCACGAGCGGCCCGAGATGATGACGGCCGCCTCCGACGTCTACGCCGCCGGGGTGATCGCCTACCAGCTGCTCACCGGCGAGCTGCCGACCAGCGCCGACACCCAAGGGCCCGACGTTCCCGACGTGGTGCGCCGGATGCTGGACCACTCTCCCGCCAAGCGCCCGAGCGCGGCCGAGTCTCTTGAGGCGCTGGCTGGAATGCCCCAGCGATCCCGTCTCAAGCGATTTGTCCGTCGCATAGTCTCTGGATCATGACGAGTGATCTTCGTCCCGTGACCGAGGACGATCTGCCCTTCCTCAACGGGCTGTTCAACGACCAGGAGAGCACCGGCCTCCATCAGTGGTACGGCTGGCAGGATCCCCACCGCCTCCGCCGGCGCTGGGAGGACAACGGGATGCTCAACGCCGACGGCGGCACGCTGCTGATCGCCGAGGGCGAGGACCGCGTTGGTTTTATGTCCTGGAGCAAGCAGGTGACCTCCAGCATCTCCTACTGCTGGGATATGGGGCTCATCGTGGCGCCCGAGTTTCGCGGCAAGGGCCACGGCACGCGGGCCCAGCGGCTCCTGGTGCGCTACCTGTTCGACCATTCGCCGGTCAATCGGGTCCAGGCGTCGACCGAGGTGAGCAACCTGGCCGAGCAGCGCTCCCTGGAGAAGGCCGGGTTCACCAGGGAGGGCGTCCTGCGCGGATGCGCCTTCCGCGCAGGCGAGTGGCACGACGGCGTGCTGTACAGCGTGATCCGCGCGGACCTCGGCCCGCGGGGCTAGGCGGGCAGGCTGCGGCGCAGCACGGTGGCGTGGTTCAGATAGTCGAGTGCCAGCCCGGTGCGCCCGGCCGAGTGGTGCACCTCGCCCAGCATCTGCGTGCTCGACGCCTCCCCACTCCGGTCTCCGAGTGCTTGGAAGATCTCCAGTGACCGCTCAAGCCCCGCGGAGGCCGGTGCCCACTCCCCACGGGCCGCCTGCAGCCCGGCGAGGCTCTGGAGGGCGTACGCGCCGCAGTGCCGGTCTCCGAGTGACTCGAAGATGTCGAGTGCGTGCCGGTGGAAGGACATGGCCTTGTGCAGGTTGCCCATCTGCAGGCAGACGCAGCCCTCGCGGTGGGCGTCGCCGAGCTCCTGAGCCAGCCGCATGGCCTGGCCCAGGGATTCCGACGCCAGGGCCAGGTCGCCCGACTTGAGGCAGACCCGGCCGATGGCCTGCCTGGCGAACGCCTCGCCGTGCGGGTCGTCGGCCGCCAGGAACATGGCCAGGGCGCGCTTGAAGTGCCCGAGCGACTGGGTGTGCCGGCCCCTGAACTGGCTCACCGCCCCGAGCCCGCAGATCGAGGTCGCCTCCGCCCGCAGGTCGCCGATGTCGTGGAAGAGCCGGCGGGATCGGGTGAAGTCCTCGACGGCCTTCTCGTACCGGTCCTGGTAGAGGGAGACCTGGGCCAGGCCGCGCAGCATGGCGGCCTCTCCGTAGGTGTCGCCGGACGCGCGGGCGGCACCGAGGGCGACGGTGTGGGTACGCTCCCACGTGTCGAGATGGCAGTGCAGGTCCAAGTAGGGGACCATCGCGGCGGCCAGCCCCCAGGCCGACTCGGCCAGCCCGGCCTCCGCGGCGACGCTCACGGCCCCGACCAGCGTCTCGTGCTCGGCCTCGAACCATCCCAGCGGGTCGGAGGTCAGCCGGTCGAGCGTCTGCTCGGGCAGCCGCCAGCGCGGCGCCCTGGCGGCGGTGAGGCTGAAGACGGTGGTGGGCAGCCGGGCCATGGCGTGCTCGGTGGTCGCGGTCCAGGCGGCGAGCACCCTGGTCAGGCCGGTACGGTCGGAGCCGCGTTCGAGCGCGTGGCGGCGGATCAGATCGGGCACCCGGTAACGCGGCTGGCCCACCGGGTCGGTGCCGACCAGCTCCAGCAGGTTGACGTCCACCAGCAGGTCGGTGACGTCGTCGGCGCGGTGCCTGTCGAGCACGGCGTCGATCACCCAGCCGGGCTGGGCCACCGCGCCCAGGAGGCCGAGCGTGCCCAGCGTACGGGCGGCGTCGTCGGGCAGGTGGCGGTAACTGCGGTCGAGGCAGACCCGCACCTCTTTCAGCTCGCTCAGCCGGTCGTCGTCCAGCCGCTGCCTGAGCACCGAGAGCGACCAGCCCGGCCGGCCCGCCAGCCGCGATCCAGCGCTGCGTACGGCCACCGGCAGGCGCCCGCACGCCTCCACGATCGCCAGGGCCGCCTCAGGCTCGCGGGACACCCTATCCATGCCGATGATCCTGCCGAGTAGCGTCAGCGCGTCGTGCGCGGACAGCTCTCCGAGGTCGACCTGGATCGAGCCGGGTAACTCCGTGATCCGGCGCCGACTGGTCACGATGACGGCGCAGTCGTTCCCGGGCAGCAGCGGCCGTACCTGGGCGGCGTCGAGCGCGTCGTCGAGCAGTACGAGCATCGGCCGCTTGGACAGCAGCGACCGGAACAGCGCCGAACGCTCGTGGATCGTCGGCGGCGGCGTCTCCACGCCGAGCGCCCGGAGCGCCTCGGCCAGCAGGTCGGCCGGCTCCCTGCCGTCGAGTTCGAGGTAGAGCTGCCCGCCGGGGTAGGCGTCCCGCAGGCCATGGGCGGCGTGTACGGCCAGCGCCGACTTCCCGGCCCCCGGCGAACCGGAGACGACCGCGACGGAGAAGGGCTTGGCCAGCAGGGCCAGCTCGTCGGCCCGGCCGGTGAAGTCGGGCAGATCCGGCGGCAGCTGCCGGGGCGCGACCGGCGGGGCCTCGTCGGCCAGGATCGACTCGTGGGCGCGCCGCAGGTCCGCGCCCGGCTCCACGCCGAGCTCGTCCACCAGCTGGGCGCGGATCGTGGCGTAGGCCCGCAGCGCCTCGGCCTTGCGGCCGGCCCGGTTCAGCGCCAGGACGAGACGGCTCCACAGGTCTTCCCGGTAGGGGTGCTCCACCAGCAGCCCGCGCAGCTGGGTGATCGCCCCGGCGTGGTCGCCGCTCTCGATCCGCTGGCCGATCAGCTCTTCGGCGGCGCGTAACCGTACCTCGTTGAGCGGTTCGAGGCGGCGGTCCCAGAGCGGGCTGCCCGGTAAGTCGGCCAGCGGCGCCCCGCGCCAGAGCGCGAGCGCGTCGGCGAAACGGGCCTGCGCGACCAGCTCCTCGAACGCGAGCAGGTCCAGCGCGCCGTCCGGTACGTCGATGGCGTAGCCGGAGCCGTCGCCGCGCAGGTACTCGGCACCGAGGTCCGTCCGTAAGGAGCTGACATACGTGCGTAAGTTCGCCTGTGCGGAGCGTGGCGGCCGATCGGGCCAGAGCACCTCGACCAGCTGGTCGGCGCCGACGATACGGCCGCTGTCCAGCAACAACGTGGCTAGCAGGACCCTCGGCTTCTTGCCGGAGATCCGTACGGACCGTCCCGACGATCGGACTTCCAACGGCCCAAGAACATGAAAGGTGACCGACATGGTGCATCAGCTCCTCTTTAGAGGCCTGACCACCTTTTGTATCGGTTCTGGACGATTCTTGTGCGGCGAATGCCGACCCTAGTCCCACAGATCCATTCAAAAGATCACAACTCCGGCAACTTCGCCTCCTACGCGGGCCCGGTGACCGCCGCGGCGGCCGGTGAGC
This sequence comes from Nonomuraea sp. NPDC049158, assembly GCF_040648335.1. NCBI lineage: Bacteria > Bacillati > Actinomycetota > Actinomycetes > Streptosporangiales > Streptosporangiaceae > Nonomuraea > Nonomuraea sp. NPDC049158. The sequence continues at coordinate 417,249 of NZ_JBEZDM010000004.1, read as the reverse complement.
GCGTCACGTGGGGCGGCGAAGCCGGCGTCAGCGCATAGAACAGTCCCTCCGAGCATTGCGGGTCCTGATCATGATGAAGAAGCTTCTGGTGGCCGGTGTGCTCGTCGTGGGCGCCCCGCAGGCGGCCCTGATGAGCACCGCCCAGGCGACCGCCACCCAGGCGAGCGCCGTCACCCTCTCGGCCGCCTTCGACAAGGCCGCCGCCACCTACGAGGTGCCGCGTGACCTGCTGGTCGCGCTCGGTTACGCCGAGACGCACCTCGACGGCCATGGCGGCGAGCCCAGCGCCAGCGGCGGCTACGGCGTGATGCACCTGGTCAGCAACCCCACCACGAAGGCGCTGGAGGACGCGGCCAAGATCACGTCCCAGACCGCGGCGAAGCTCAAGACCGACGACGCGACCAACGTGCTCGGCGGCGCCGCCGTGCTGCGCGCCAAGGCCGACAAGCTCGGCCTGACCGCGGCCGAGCGCAAGGACCCCGCCAAGTGGTACGAGGCGGTCGCCGCGTACGGCGGCGCGGCCAATGAGAGCACCGCCCGGATCTACGCCGACGCCGTCTACGAGGTGCTGGCCAACGGCGTCAACACCGCCGGCGTGAAGGCCACCGCGAAGGTCGTGGAGCCGGACCGCGGCAAGTACGACGACGCGGACCCGCGCATGCTCGCGGCCACCACCGACTATCCAGGGGCTCTCTGGGCCGCGGCCAGCTCGTCGAACTACGCCGTGTCCAACCGGCCGACCGACGAGAAGATCGACCGGATCATCATCCACGTGACCCAGGGCTCGTACGCGGGCACGATCTCGTGGTTCCAGAACTCCGCCGCCAAGGTGTCGGCCCACTACGTGGTGCGCTCGTCCGACGGTCAGATCACGCAGATGGTGCGCGAGAAGAACCGCGCCTTCCACGCCGGTGTCAGCTCCTACAACCACCGGTCGGTCGGCATCGAGCACGAGGGCTTCATCAACGACGCCTCGTGGTTCACCGACCAGATGTACCGCTCGTCGGCCGCGCTGACCAGGAACATCGCCGACCGGTACGGCATTCCGAAGGACCGCAGCCACATCATCGGCCACGTCGAGGTGCCCGGCTCGGACCACACCGACCCCGGTTCGCACTGGGACTGGAACAAGTACATGAGCTACGTCGGCGGCGGCTCCGGCGGCGGCACCAACCCGTACACGGCGGAGAAGGTCTGCGGCACCGGCTACAAGGTGATCGACTCGCAGGCCCTCGGCACCTCGGGCACGGTCTACCTGCTCTACAACAGCACCAACGCCAACAACTGCGTCGCCACGCTGAAGAAGACCTCGCTCGGCAAGGCCAGCGCGACCAGCGCGTTCCTTCAGGTGACCGGCAAGGCGAAGGTCAGCGACTCGGGCAGCTTCACCTACTACGCGGGTCCCGTCAGGGCGGCCGCGGAGGACAAGTGCGTGAAGTGGGGCGGCTCGGTCGGCACGGCGACCTACGAAAGCCCTTCCGAGCACTGCGGCTGATCCCCCTCGGCTGAAGTGCGACGGCCCTGACATCCCCTCCGGTGTCAGGGCCGTTTTATTTGTTTTCGTTTATCTGGTTTCGAGCACGTCGAGGATGTCGACGACGTACAGCAAGGAACGGCCCGCCTCGGCGGGGAAGGCGACACGGGCGCCCACGCGCTGACCGGCCAGACCGGCCACCCAGCCGGGCGGCGCCGCCTCCGGCCCGAGCGTGACGGCGCTGGGGCCGCCGTGCCGGTACGACGAGTCCACGACCCGGCGGCCCGGCCACTCCACCGCGACGTACTGGACGACGACCTTCGCGCCCGCCCGCACCTGAGGGCCGGAGCCGCCGATGAGGACGCGGGGCGAGCGGTCGTCGGGCACGTCCGGCAGGGCCCGCCCGACCAGGCGCGCGTCCGGCGGGTAGCCGCCCAGGATGTCGAAGACCAGCACCAGCGTCTCGGCCGGACGGGTCCCGCCGAGCGGCGGACCGGGGCCGTACGAGAGGGCCGCGGGACCGACGAGCATGACCCGGCTGCCCGCCGGCCGGCCGATGAGCGCCTCGCGCCAGGAGTCCGGCACATGCCGCCCGTCGAAGACGACCCTGACGGGCTGATGGGCGTCGTACGTGTTCGCGTACGGCAGGTTTCCCGACCACCGGCGAACCTCCACATTCGCCAGCACCACGTCACCCGGCATGGTCGGCCGCCCACTGCCCGCCGACAGCACCGTCACCCGCGGCAGGGGATCCGGCTCGCCGTCGGGGATCGTGATGACCGGTCTGGCGCCGAAGGCCCCCGTCACGACCGGCAGCGGGCCCTGCCCGATCGGCCCGCAGGCGGTGAGGAGCACGAGCACGGCGAGCCAGAGCAGGCGCACGATTTCCCCCATATCCTGATCCGCCTGACTACTTACCGGGACCGGCACGAGGAATACGTCCGACCGGGCCATCTCCCGGCAAAGGCGCGGGAGACTGGAGCGATGAGCAAGCCGAATCTGGCCCGCAGGGTCGCGGACGCCGCCGAGATCGCGCTGGCCGGCCGCAAGTACGTGACCTTCATCGACGTGGTGACCGGCCTGCGCTGGGTGCACTCGCGGCACGTCGACACCTGGCGGCAGGGCCGCGCGGCCACGCTGTCCGAGCTCGCGCCCGTCGACGACGACCGGCTGGTCATGGCCGCCGCGCTGCTGAAGGACTGGGCGACCGCCAAGGGGCTGCGGCCGGTGGAGACCCCCTATGTCTCCGGCAGCCGCGACCGCCGCGAGCTGCGCTTCACCGCCGACCACGGGCAGGAGGCGTTCCGCGTCCACTGGCTCTCCCCCGACCTCAGCGAGGCCCGGGTGCGGCAACTCACCGAGCGGCAGAGCAAGGCACCCGACCTGGTGGTGGTGGCCCCGCTCAACGCCTGGACGTGCGCGACCTGCGGCGACACGGGCCCTTATCTGATCATGGAAGAGGACGATCCCCACTGTCTGACCTGCGCTGACATGGACCATCTGGTCTTCCTGCCGTCGGGCAACGCGGCCCTCAGCCGCCGGGCGAAGCAGGAGAGCGGCCTGTCGGCGGTGGTCGTCCAGTACAACCGGCGGCGCAAGGTCTACCAGCGCCAGGGGCTGCTGGTCGAGGAGCACGCGATGGCGGCGGCGGAGGAGCGGTGCCTGGCCGACGAGGAGGTGCGGCTGCGCCGCCGCGAGCGCGACCGGGAGCGCCGGGCGGACCAGGACGTCGAATACCAGGCGCGGATGGCGGCCGAGATCGCCCGGCTCTTCCCCGGCTGCCCGCCCGCGCGGGCCCAGGAGGTGGCCGCCCACGCCGGTCAGCGCGGCAGCGGCCGGGTCGGGCGTACGGCGGCGGCCCGGGCGCTCGACGAGAACGCGATCACGCTGGCCCTGGTGGCCTCGATCCGCCACCTCGACACCGACTACGACCGGCTGCTCATGTCGGGCGTGCCGCGCATGGAGGCCCGCGACCAGATCAGGGACCGGATCGACGCCAAGCTGGCCGAGTTCCGGCGCGTTGGGTAGCGTCCGTAGGCATGGATGACTGGCAGGACGTACGGGAGCGACTGCGGGTGTTCGCGCTCGGGCTGCCGGAGACGCACGAGGATCATCCGTGGGGCGAAACGGTCATCAAGGTGAACAAGAAGGTGTTCGTCTTCCTCGGCATGGACGAGCGGACCGAGAAGTGGGACCCGTCCTTCACCGTGAAGCTGCTGTCGGAGGCGCGCGGCCACGCGCTGACCGTCGAGGGCGCCGCCCCCAGCGGCTACGGGCTGGGCAAGGCCGGGTGGGTGACGGTGCCGTTCCTGGCCGAGCTGCCCGAGTCCGAGGTGCTGCTCGATTGGGTCGAGGAGAGCTATCGGGCGATCGCGCCGAAGCGGGCGATCAAGGTGCTCGACGGCGAGACCTGATCACCCGCGTTCACCCCACTCGGGTCACTTCGTGAAGGCGGCCAGGGCGATGGCGAGGGCGCGCTGGTTCTGGCCGGAGCTCTTGGCGTCGGTGGAGTTGACCGAGTAGACGAGCGTGCGGCTCAGGTCGCGGGTGGCGCCGATGCCGGCCGCGCTGCCCCACCTGGCGCCGGTCTTGCCGTACGCCACGAGACCGCCGGGCAGCTCCATCCTGGCCAGGCCCGAGGTGTAGACGGCCTCGCCCTTGCCGCCGTACGCCTTCACCGGCGGCACCGTGAACATCGGCGCCAACTGCGCGGCGGGCACGACCTTGCCGCCGAACAGCGCCTTGACGAACTTCTCCAGGTCCGCGGTGGTGGAGATGAGGTCACCCGAGGCCCAGGTCGAGGTGACGCTGGTCGTGGTCATGTTCACCACGTAGCCCGCGCCGTACTTGATCGCGTCGGGGAAGCCCTGGGGTACGGTCTGGTAGCCCTGGTTGTGCCTGCCCCGGATGCGGACGGAGGTGCCCGGCAGGTAGCTGTCGGTCATGCCGACGGGCCGCAGGATCCTGGTCGTCACCTCGTGCTCGTAGGAGCGCCCGGTGATCTTCTCGATGAGCAGGCCGGCGACGAAGGTGTTGGTGTTCAGGTAGTGCTGCTGAGTGCCGGGCGTGAACTCGATCGGGTTCTCCACCGCCTTGGCGACGTACTCCTCGGGCGTCCACTTCTCGAACCGGGTGGCGTAGACGTCGGCGAAGTCATCGCTCACCTTGGGCGCGGGCAGCCCGCTGGTGTGGTTGAGCAGCTGGCCGACCTTGACCGCGGGGTAGCCGGCGGGCAGCAGGCCGGGCAGGTACTCCTGGACCGTGCCGTCGAGCGACAGCTTGCCCTCGGCGACGAGCTGGAGCACCACCGACACCGTGAAGGTCTTGGTGACGCTGCCCGCCCGGAACCGGGCCCCGGCCTTGGCGGGCTGCTTCGTCCGCAGGTCCGTCACGCCGGACACGCCCCGCCACGAGCCCGCCGAGCCGCTCACCCGCACGTCCGCCGCGGTGGCGTCGGCGGTGGGCAGGCCCTCGATGCTCTTTTGCAGCGCCGCCGCGTTGATCGGCGGCACGCCCACCTCAGCCACGACCCGCGTACCCGTGAAGGCGTCGGCGGCCTGGGCGGTGGCGGCGACCGAGAGGGCGAGGACGACAGCGGCGGCATAGGTGCGCTTCATGGATATCTCCAGGTGAGAGGCGGTATTTCGACTGCCTCAATCCTGTCGATCACGCCCTCCGCCCGGATCGCCGACGCAGGCGATCTTCCGCCTCACTCCCAAGAGGGAGGCACTCAGCCACTCAGGTGACCCGCTCGGCCGCTCAGGTGACCGCGAGCCGCTGGGCGTACTTCTCCTCCCGCCAGAGCTCCTTGTCCAGCACCTCGGCCAGGACGGCGGCGGCGTCGTACACGTCCACGAACCGGGTGTACAGCGGCGCGAAGCCGAAGCGGAGGATGTCCGGCGCGCGGAAGTCGCCGTGCACGCCCCGGTCGATGAGCGCGCGCATCACCGGGTAGCCGTCGGGGTGGTAGAGGCTGACCTGGCTGCCCCGCTCGGCGGCCTCGCGCGGCGAGGCCAGCTCCAGAGCGTCGCCGACCAGGTCGATGAAGAGTGAGGTCAGCGCGACGCTCTTGGCCCGGACCTGGCGCATCGGCACCCGCTCCCACACGTCGAGCGCCGCCTCCAGCGCCGCGAACGACAGCACGTGCGGGGTGCCGACCGCGAACCTCCTGATCCCCTCGGCCGGCCGGTAGTCCCGCTCGAACGCGAACGGCTCCGCGTGACCGTTCCAGCCGGACAGGACGTTCTCGGCGGCGGCCTGGTGGCGCGGGTTCACGTAGAGGAACGCGGGCGCGCCGGGACCCGCGTTGAGGTACTTGTAGGTGCAACCGACCGCGAAGTCGGCCATCGAGACGTCCACCTCCATGGCGCCGACGCTGTGGCACAGGTCCCACACCATCAGCGCCTCCGCCGCGTGCACCCGCGCGGTCACCGCGGGCACGTCGTGGCGGGCGCCGGTGCGGTAGTCGACCTCGGACAGCAGCACCACGGCCGCGTCGTCGAACCGTCCCTCGGCGAAGTCGCGGACCTCGTAGCCGCCCAGCGTCCTGGCCAGCCCTTGGACCATGTAGTGGTCGGTGGGGAAGTTCCGAACGTCGGAGACGATCACCCGCCGGTCGGGTCGCAGCCGCGTGGCGGCCGCGACCGCCTGATAGATGGCGATCGAGGTGGTGTTGCCCACCACGACCTGGCCGGGGCCCGCGCCGATGAGCGGGGCCAGCCGGTCGCCCGTGGTGAGCGGCTGGGCATACCACCCCGCGTGGTTCCACCCGCCGACGAGGTGGCCGCCCCACTCGTCCTCGACCGCCTGCCGCACCCGTTCGGAGGTACGGCGGGGCAGCGCGCCGAGCGAGTTGCCCACCAGGTAGACGACGCCCTCGGGCAGCACGAACTCATCCCTGAAGTCCCGCAGCGGATCCTCGGCGTCCAGCGCGAGGCAGCGGTCGCGATCCAGCACGCGATTACTTCCTTTCTGGGGGGATCGTGGCGATGACCCGGTTGATGCCATCTTCGTACTTACGCACGTACCAGTTCTGCACCGGATTGTGCGTCGTGGGGTCGAGCCGGAACGTGCCACGCGGGCTCGCCAGGTCGCCCACCCGGCCGAGCGCCGTGGACAGGTCGCCGCCCAGCGCGGCCGCCCGGTCGATGAGCCGCATGGCGTCCCAGCTCTGCAGCGCCACGGCCGACGGGTTCCGGCCCGTCTTGGCCTTCCAGGTGGCCACGAACGCGGCGTTCTCGGGGGTGGTGAGCGCCGGTGAGTAGAGTCCGACGCTGGTGATCCCCTCGGCGTCGGCCCCGAGGGCTTCCAGCACGTCCTCGTCGGCGAGGTTCTGGCAGGCCAGCAGGTCGATCTTGGTGTCGTAACCGAGCTGCTTGAAGGTCTTGGCGAAGGTGACCGCCTCGCCGCCCGCGTAGAAGGCGTACAGGAGCTTGGCGTCCGGCGGGATGCTCTTGAGATAGGGCGCCAGGTCCTCGGACTTCCCGTACGGCGTGAGGATGCGCTTGAGCGGCTTGACCCCGTAGCCCTCGGTGAAGCCGTCGAGCGTCTCGGTGCCCCCCGAGTAGTCGGAGGCCATCAGCACGACCCCCGCCTTGCCGTACCGCTCGGCGGCGTACCTGCCCGCCGCGTAGCCGTGCGCGTGGTTGGTGTACGACACTCGGAAGACGCCGGGCCCGCCCAGCTCGTCGGCGCCGGCGTTCGCGATCACCACCGGCGTGCCGGCCGCCTCCTTGACCACCGACACCGCGACCGGCGAGGCGAGCAGACCGGTGATCACGCTCACCCGATCGCGCGCGATGAGCGACCTGGCCTGCTGCTGCCCCTTCTCCGGGTTGCCCGCGTCGTCGGCGACGACCAGCGCGGCCGGTCTGCCGCCCAGCCTGCCGCCGTGCTGCTCCAGGTAGAGGCGCATGGCCGCCTCCATGTCGTCGCCGAGCACGGCGTAGACCCCGGTCTGCGAGATGATCGCGCCGACCTTGAGCGTGGGATCCGGCTCCGACTCCAGCGTGGGCGAGACACCGCAGCCCGCCGCCATCAGCACCACCAGCCCGAGGAGTGGCCCGCGCACCGGCGCTCCCCTCAAGCCCCGTGCTGGGAAGGACTCGGCAGCGCCCTCGGCATCACGAGGCGAACACCGCGCGGCTTCACGAGGAGAACACCGCGCGGACCGACCCCAGGCCCTCGACGTGCGCCTCGAAGTCGTCGCCCGGCCCGACCGGCACGATGGGCCCGAGCGAGCCGGTCAGCACCACGTCTCCGGCCCGCAGCGCGTGGTCGGTACGGCCGACCCGGCCGGCCAGCCAGATGGCCGCGTTGAGCGGATGGCCCAGGCAGGCGGCGCCCGAGCCGGTCGAGACCTCCTGGCCGCCGCGCGTCATCGTCATCGCGGCCCGCCGCAGGTCCAAGCCCATCAGGGAGACCGGTGTGTTGCCCAGCACGTACGCGCCCGCGGAGGCGTTGTCGGCGACCGTGTCGGCCAGCGTGATGTCCCAGTCGGCGATGCGGGAGTCGGCGATCTCGATGGCCACCAGCGCGAACTCCACCGCCCTGATCACCTCGGCCGCCGTGAACGGCCCGCCGACCAGGTCGCGGCCGAGCACCAGCGCGACCTCCGCCTCGGCCCGCGGCTGCAGGAACCGCTCCACCGGGATAGGAAGCCCATCGAGGTAGGCCATATCCGCGAAAAGCATGCCGAAGTCCGGCTCGTCGATGCCGAACTGCTTCTGCATCAGCGGGTTGGTGACGCCGATCTTCCTGCCGACCAGCCGCCGCCCCGCCTCCAGCGCCCGCCGCGTGTTGATCTCCTGCACGGCATAGGCCTCGGCGGCGGTGGTGACCATGTCCCTGACGGGAGCGCACGGCTTGCCCGAGCGCGCGGCCTCGGCCAACCGGTCGGCCGCGTGGGCACGGGCGTCTACCGCCTCTGACCATTCGTCCTGCATCAGGCTGCTCCTTGGGTAGGCCCTGGAATCTCTCTAACATCGTCTCCTCCGGCGGCTTCAGGCGCCATGCCGTACATAGCCGATCTGTGCCACACCGGCCCGTCTTGCTGCACAAACCACCCGTGGATCGCCATCCTTGACTCCATGCAGAAGCGCACAGAACGCATCACGGCCCACGACGGCTCCTTCGACGTCCATGTCTGGCTGCCCGACGGCGGCAGCGGGCCCGGCATCCTGCTCATCCAGGAGATCTACGGCGTCGGGCCGTACATCGCGAAGGTGGCGGAGGAACTGGCCGGCCTCGGCTACGTGGTGGCCGCGCCCGACCTGTTCTGGCGGCTCCAGCCCAACTGGATCGGCGAGCACACCCCCGAGGGCACGGCCGCCTCGATCGAACTGGCCGGGCGCTTCGACGTCCCACAGGCCGTGGCCGACTGCGCGCTCACCCTCGCCCACCTGCGCGAGCTGCCGGAGGTGAGCGGCGGTTGCGGGGCGCTCGGCTTCTGCCTGGGCGGCTCGCTGGCGTTCATGCTGGCCACCCAGACCGAGCTCGACGCCGTGCTGTCCTTCTACGGCTCGGCCGTGCCCGAGGCGGCCGGGCTGATGGAGCGCATCGGCTCGCCCCTGCTGCTGGTGTTCGGCGGCAGCGATCCGTACATCCCGCGCGACCAGGTGGCCACGGTCGAGCAGGCCGCGGCGGGCCGGGCCAACGTGCTCACGCACGTCGAGGAGGAGGCGGGGCACGCCTTCCACAACAGCGAGTCGCCGATGTTCCACCAGCCGGAGGCCGCCGCGCGGGCCTGGCAGGTCGCGCTCGCCTTCCTCGCCGACCACCTGCCGGCGCGCTCGTAGGTACCTATCCCGAGGGACAGGTTCCCGTACCACGGGACGGCCGCCATCATGGTCCGATGGCTCAGACGTGGGATTTGTGGGGAACCGTCATTATTGCTGGTACCTTTGCGCTCCCCTTGGCCGTACTGGCAATCTTGCTCCTCGCCCGTCACCGCGCCCGGGCGGGCCACCCGGCACCCGTGCGCACCGCCCTGGCCGACATCGGGATCGCCGTCGGAACCGCCCCCTGGGTGTGGATGATCCTCACCCCGGCAAGCGGTCAGAGCGGAGTCAGTCTCGTGCCGTTCATGGACCTCGCCGACGTGCTCAGCTCCCCTTGGGAGACCGTGTTGGTGCAGGTGGGAGGCAACCTGCTGGTTTTCGCGGCGCTCGGCGCGCTGCTGCCCGTACGCACCGCGCGGATGGCCTCCACGGCCCGCGTCGCCGCCGTCGCGGCCGTCGCCTCGATCACCGTGGAGGCCCTCCAGTACGGCCTGCGGCTGGGCCGCCTCTCCTCCATCGACGACGTGATCGTCAACACCACGGGAGCCGTGCTCGCCGCGCTGATTACTCGCCGCTGGTGGGCGAGCCGAGTAGCGGCCGGGACCGTTCCAAGGTAACGGCCCGCTGAAACCCCACCGACTTCACCACACGGGCATGATTCGCTCAAAAGAAGCTCGCGACCATCCCCCTTATCTGTGCGATCGTGGACAAGACGGGGCAAGTTCTCTGGAGACGCCAAACGGGTTGGTGACAGAGGGTGGTCGAACGTGTCTGAAGTCCCGGTATCCCACGAACCCCCGATCTATCGACGCATCGCCGACGGTCTCCGCTCCCGGATCCTGTCCGGCGAACTGCGCGACGGGGATCGGCTACCGGGCGAGAACACGCTCATGGCCGACTACGGGATCGCCCGCGCCACCGCCAGGCAGGCGCTCGCCGTACTGATCAACGAGGGGCTGGCGGTACCGAAGCGAGGCTCGGGGGTCTACGTGCGACTGTTCAAACCGATACGCCGGCACGGCTCACGCCGGCTCTCCCGTGAGCAATGGGGTCAGGGCCGCACCATCTGGGACGCCGACACCCGTGGCCGGCCCTTCACCGTGGACGAGGTGGAGGTGGCGCGCGAGCGGGCGCGCGAGGAGGTCGCGGGCGTCCTCGAAAGCGGCGAGGTGTGGGTACGGCGGCGCCGCTACTCGGTCGACGCCCGGCCGGTGCAGCTGGCCACCTCGTACTTCCCCGCCGGCCTGGTCGAGGGCAGCGCCATCACCGCCCCCGACACGGGACCGGGCGGCGTGTACGCGCGGCTGCGCGATCTCGGCCTGCCACCCGCCCACTTCACCGAGGAAGTGCGCGCCAGGATGCCGGGACCGCGCGAGACCGGGCTGCTCGACCTGCCCGGCGGCACGCCGGTGATCGTGATCACCCGGACCGCCTACACCGCGAACGGCCAGCCCGTCGAGCTCAACGAGATGGTGCTGGACTCGGCGGCGTACGTACTTCAGTACGACTTCGACGCCTAGGTCAAGCAGAAATGTCAAGCGATAGGTTGACCTGTCCCTTGCGATCATTGCCTTCTCTAGAGATGTGACGCACGCTTCAAGGAGATGGAACCTGCGCGGGTCCCGGAGGGATGATCAGATGTCCTTTGATCGGCATCTAGCCGACATCGCCCGGGAGTTCGCACTGTGGACCATCTGGCGGAGCGACGCCGGCCGTTGGTGGGCCACGCGACATCACCCGCTCAGCGCCGCGCAGCGCGAGGCCGGGTGTGCGATGACCATCGACGCCGACGACCCGGAGGGCCTGCGCGAGCAACTCCGGGATCAGGAGAGCAGGGCCGGCGAGCACGAGCCGCGAGCCGGTCAAGCGCCTCCGTGACAGCGTCGCGACGGACCGCTCCGGCGGTGCGCCGCGGACGCTCGCGAGCAGCCCGGTGCCGGGTCCAGCGACTCGGCGGCTCCGGCACCGGGCCCCCATAGGGGCCACGATCGCGGAAGCCTCCGACCCGATCGGGGGCGGAGGCTTCCGCCCGTGGGACGTGAAGAGGGCCCCGCCACATGGCGGGGCCCTTCGAGTGCGCCGGGCATCCGTTCTTCCGCTCCCCCTTAGGGGGCACCCGTCGGTTAGCGGCGGACGTCCGAGAGGCGGCCGATGATGTCCACGTCCGTGTCGTCGGAGACGGGCCGCTCGACCTCCGCCGTCCGCTCGGCCGGGTTGTCCTCGACGATGACCCGCACGTCGTCCTGCGGCGTCGGCACGTGCTCCGGCTCCTGGACCTCCTGGAACTCCCGCACCTGGTCGACCTGGTCGATCTGGTGGGTCGCCTCAGGGTCCTCCTGCGGGGCGGCCTCCAGAGCGGCGGCCTCGGGCGCGGTGGCCGGCTCGATGACGAGCGGCCCCGCCTTGCCCTCGGTCTGCATGAGGTCGCCGAGCACGGAGCTGATCTCGGTCAGCCTCCGTACGACCTCCGTGTGCGTGTTGCTCAGGTATTCGACGCGACGCCCCGCGTTCTCGTCGAGCGAGTCGGCCCGCTGCTGCGCAGCCGCCAGTGTCGACTCGGCCTCGGCGCGAGCGTCGGCGAGCGTCCGCTCCGCCTCCGCGTTCGCGGACCCGACGAGCTGCTCGGCCTCCTGCTTGGCGGAGGTGAGCACGTTGTCGGCCTCGGCCCGCGCCTCGCGCAGGGTGTCCTCGGCTTCGGTGCGGGCGCTGGTCAGCTTCTCCTCGGCGTCGGCACCCGCCTGAGCCAGCATGCGCTCGGCGGCCGCCGTCGCCTCGCCCACGCGCCGCTCGGCCTCCGACTGGGCGGAGGTGAGCATGTTGTCCGACGTCTCACGGGCCGAGGTGACCAGCCGGTCGGCCTCCGACTTGGCGGCGTCGCGCACGCTGACGGCCTCGGCCTCCGCGTCCTCCTTCTTGGCGGCGGCCTCCTCCTCGCCCAGCCGGAGGATCTGCGCCAGCCTGGGGCTGAGGTCCTCGTAGCTCTGCGGCGCCTCCACCATGCGCCGCCTGGCCTCCGCCAGCTCGACACGGCCCTGTTCGGCCTGGTCGATCGCCCGCGCCAGCCGCTCTTCCAGATCTCGGACCTGGTTACGGGTACGGATCATGTAGTCGTGCACCTGACGGCGGTTGTAGCCGCGCATCACGACTTCGAAGGTGTCCTCTTGCATCAGATCGGGAATGCTCTCGTGCTGGTTTGTCATGGGGGTTACCTAAGGGTTTGCGTGAGGCGGGGGAAACCGGCGGCTTGTAAGGGTCTGGCGGCGAGACGTCAGGAATCGACTTTCCTGCCATCTGCCCACGTCCGCAACCGGAACACCAGACCTGGGGTGGGAATTACGATGTGACGGGTGTACATCGCAGCGTTGGACAACGGAGCAGTCCCGGACATTCATCCCGAGGCGTACATCGCGCCAGGCGCCGTCGTGGTGGGCAGGGTTCGGGTGGGCCGGGCGTCCAGCATCTGGTACGGCTCCGTTCTCCGGGGTGACGACGAGCGGATAGAGATCGGCGAGGAGTGCAACGTACAGGATCTGTGTTGCCTCCATTCTGACCCAGGCGAGCCGGCGGTCCTGGAGCACCGGGTCAGTCTCGGCCACAAGGCCATGGTGCACGGCGCCCATGTCGAAGCCGGTGCGCTGATCGGCATCGGCGCGATCGTGCTCGGCGGCGCCCGCGTCGGCGCGGGCACCTTGGTCGCCGCCGGCGCCCTGGTCGGTCCGGGCAAGAAGATCCCGGCCGGGGTACTGGTCGCCGGGGTGCCCGGGAAGATCGTGCGCGAGCTCACCGACGACGACCGGGCGAGCTTCGCCCGCACACCGGACAACTACCAGGCCAAGGCGCTCAGGCACCGGACGGCGTCACCACTTTGATCAGGACGTCGTCCGGCACCGAGGCGGTGTTGAGCGCGTCCGCGTAGTCGGGCAGCTCAGGCCGGAGGAACCGGACGAAGTCGACGGTCATCTTGAGATCGGGCGTGCCCTTGACCTGCTGGGCGTTGCCCTTGGCGGCGTCCTTCTTGAGGGTGTTGTAGCTGTTCCAGTCGGTGTAGGCGGTCATGCCCCACTGCAGCACCTCGGGAAGGTTCGCCGGCCATCGCTGGCCGACCTTCCAGGCGCCGCCGTCCTCCTTGTACAGGGCCACCGCGGCGGTCCCGATCCTGGCCAGGACGAACTCCACCCAGCCGGCCTTGACCTTGACCTCCTTCGGCGCGGAACTGCCGTTCTGGGTGTAGGTCATCTCCAGCTGGCCGCTCGTGTCGGCCGTGCCGGTGGTCACCGACATCCAGTTCGCGTTACCGGATGAATTGGGCACCCTGGCCATCAGGCCGCCGAGCGAGAACTTCTGCGTGGGCTTGGCGCCCTTCTTGCCCTCGACCTTGAGCCGCGCGTGCATGACGATGTTCCCGGCGAGCTCCTGGTAGACGAACGGGCCACGGAAGCCGTCGAACCAGGCGGAAACCTTGGGCTCCAAGTACAGCGAGCCCTTGGCGGTCGTGCTGACATCGAGTTTGGCGATCCGATCGAGGTCCTTTTCGGTGTCGCTCAGCTTGCTCCAGACCGCCAGATTCTTGGCGACGTCGAACTCGTCCGACGCCGAGCCCACCTCTCCGCCGGGCTTGGGAGGTAAGGCCTCCTTCAGGGTCAGGACGCCGGGACCGGTGGGGGACGGCTGCACCGAGGTGGCCGTACCGCACCCGGCGAGCACACCCATGACCGACAGAACCCCCACCAGCGTTGCCCTCATAGCGGACATTCTGCCGGGTAAAGCCCGTTGTTGATTCAGATCGGACCAGTACGATGGCCGCCGTGCGCTCCTGGAATGCGTTCACCGCCGTCGAGGCGGCGGTCCGCGCGATGGTCGCGGACCCGCGCTGGCCGGGACTTCCCGTGCCCGATCGCGCCCAGGTGATAGCGGCCAGAGCCCTGGTGACGCCCGAAGGGGACCGGTGGCTGTTCGGGGCGCACGCGCGCTGGTATCTGCACGACCCCGCCGACGGCCGCTGGCATCTGTCGCCGCCGCCCAGGGACGCTCGTACGCGTGACGCCCGGCACCCCGCCGCGGTGCTGCCCGTCCGGGTGATCCCCCGCGGGCCGGACTTCGCCGCCGAGCCTGGTTCCACCCAGGCATTCGTCGGCCCCGACGTGCCCACCGGGCTCACCGACCAGATCCGGCTGCTACTGCGGGCCGAGGAACGCCGGTCGGAGCGCGACTATCCGTTGAGCGCCTTCGACGCGATCTTCGCCAGAGACGTGCCGAGCACGGTCGCCGCGATCTGGGGGACGATCATGTGGTGCGCGTACGCGCCCGCCTTCGACGGCAACGAGCGGCTCATCACGGCCTTCGGCGAATACCTGCGGCGGCCGCTGCCCGGTGACGAGTGGGTGCGCTGGCTGCCCGCGCCGCCGCTGCTCGACCTCGTCACGCTCGTCTCCGAGCGGCTGCGCGCCGGTCACTCCCGCGCCGCGCTCCGGCTGGCCGCCACGATGGCCGACACGGCCCAGATCCTGCTGTCCGACCCCCGCTTCAGGCCGCGCGCGCTGGCGCTGCTCACGATGGTGGAGCCCACGCTCCGGCAGCCGCACCTCGACGACCGCGCGGCCCTGCGCGACGACCACACGGTACGCCAGGCGTGGCTCGACCGGCTGCCGGAGCGGCTGGGCCGGGCGGCACTGGTGGAGACCGACCCCGAGACGCACTTCCGGCACACCGTCTACGACCTGCTGGAGGCGCTGGACTTCACCACCGAGCCGTCCCGGGCGGCGGCGGCCTTCCTGGCGGACCTCTCCGACTCGCGGGGGCTGCTGCCCGGGTTCCTGGACCATCGGTTGCGGCGGGCGTACGAGGAGCTCGCCCAGGCGGGGCTGACGAGCACCTCGGCGGCGGAGACCACCCAGCCCGAGGGCTTCCCCACGCAGGCGCCGTTGCCCTATCCGTGGCGCGCCGGGCCGCCGGAGACGGGCGCCTACGCGGCTGTACCGAGGACGGGCGCGCAGGCCGTACCTGAGACAGGGGCCCACGCCCTGCCGGGAACGGGCGCACACGCCATACCCGAAGCGGGAGCCCACGCTCTCCCCGGAACAGGCGCACACGCCATGCCCGAGACAGGGGCGCACGCTCTTCCCGGAACGGGCGCGCCGGGCTTCGGTGTGTCGCGGGCGTCTGAGGTGGAGCGGCCGTCGGCGCCCGTGCGGGAGGGGTCGCGGGCGTCTGAGGCGGAGCGGCGGTCGGCGCCTGTGCGGGGGGAGGCGCGGGCGTCAGGATCCGGGGTCGAGCCGCCCGATCGGGCGGCCGCGGCGGCCGTGCTGGGGGCCGCGTACGCCGTCGGGCTGGCGTGGGGCCGGGTCACGGGTGCGCGGGTTCCGGAGCGCGGGTTCGCGGGAGCGGCGGCGCTCGTCCACCGCTTGATCCCCGAACGCGATGACTTGCCGTTCTAAACCACTAATACCGCTATTTCACCCTATCTCCGCCTATATCGTTCTAAGACTTGAGGCAACGCACCATTAGCTGAATTGTGATCTCGGATTGGGGAAATGATCCCCGTGGGGCCCAGGTGGCGTTCAAAGGAATGACTCCGATGGGCCATGTCGCCGGAAGGGCCCCCGCCGTAACCTCGTAGAGGGTGTGGGCTGCGGAAGGAAGGACGACGCGGTGGGGCACGACGACCTGGACTCTCGGGTCCACGACCGTGTCGCGTTGGACGAGATTGCGCTCTACGCCGAGGTGCTCACCGCCGTCGCTATCAGCGAGCGGCGGTTGACCTTGGACGAGCTCGACGACGCGCTCGGATTGCGGACTTCGGCGAGCCGCTGAAGACCATCACTAATGACCTAGTCCCGGATCCTGTTGGGTCCGGGACGGTCGTTTTCCGGGATGGTTCGCCACGGCACAACATGACTAGTCAGTTGAGCCCGCCGTCTCCTACGAACGGACGAGACGCGCGATCGCCGCTGACGCCTCTTTGACCTTCGCCTCCGCCTCGGGCCCGCCGGTGTTGATGGCGTCGGCCACACAGTGCGAGATGTGCTCCTCCAGCAGCCCGAGAGCCACCGCCTGCAGCGCCCGTGTCGCCGCGGACACCTGGGTCAGCACATCGATGCAGTAGGCGTCATCGTCGACCATCCGCTGCAGGCCCCTGATCTGCCCCTCGATGCGCCTGAGCCGCGTCAGATATGCCTGCTTGTCTCCGCTGTACCCATGCATGCTCCTAAGGTACCCGGAAGCGGAATCGCTCAGCGGAGGTCGCTGATCAGTTTCTCCCACTGCTCGCCCACTCCAGTCGCCTCGTGCCTGATGGCCGTCTCCAACGCGCCCGCCGCGAGCGAGCGGCGCCGGCGCTCGTCGTCGATCAGCGCGAGCAACGCGGCCGCGAACATCTCCAGCCCGCCGTCGGCCGCCGGCACCAGCACCCCGTTGTAGCCGGTGGCCACGAACTCGTTCGGACCCCTGGCGCCGTCGAAGGCCACCACCGGCACCCCGCAGCCCATGGCCTCCAGCACGGTCATGCCGAGATCGGCGGTGCTCGAGGTGTTGGCCACGATCGACGCCTTGGCGAACTCGCCCGCCAGGTCCGGTGTGACGCCCATGAAGTAGACGTGGTTGTGCAGGTCGAGCTCCCGGACGAGAGCGCGCAGCCGCCGCTCCTCGGGGCCGCCGCCGTACAGCCGCAGCTGCCAGTCCGGCCGCTTGTCGGCGATGGTGGCGAACGCCCGGATAAGCCTGTCGTACGCCTTGACGGGCTCCCAGCTGCCGCCCGCCGCGACGATGCGGTTGTCCATCCGTGAGCGCGGCCACGGGCCGTCGGGCAGCGCGTCCGGCACGGCGTGTACGGGCGTCCCGCCGCCCAGCAGGCTGCCCCACTCCTCCTGCGCGCTCTCCGTGGCCGTGACGACCGCGTCGAGGCGCGGATAGAAGCGTTTGACGGGCCCGGGTATCGCCGGGTTCGTCCACTCCCTGGCCAGCTTGAGCGTCTCCCGTGGCGCGTGCCTGGCCGCCTGGACGCTCAACCCCGGCCTGGTGGTGATGAGGACGTCGGTCTTGAGGCCGCGTAGCACCCGCCACAGCGCCACCTCGGTGCGTACCTGCCCTCTCGGCAACAGGTGCCTGACGCCGGGCCGGACGTCCACCACGGCGCGCAGAGCCACCTTCGGGCTGACGGGGAAGAACGGCTTGTCCTTGTGCCGTCTGAGGCTGATCACCTCGACGTCGTGCCGGCGGTCGGCCAGGGCGGTGGCGAGGTTGAGGGTGGAGCGCACCTCGCCGCGCATGGAGTACGCGGACGAGACGACGATGCTGACCTTCACCGGCCCACCTCGATCCGCAGTTCGTCCTCGGCGGTGTAGGCGGGCCGGACGGCCACCCCGTCGACCCTGGCGGACGGGTAGTGCAGGCGGCGGCGCTTGCCGTCGATGTCGTCGAGCCGGGCGCCCAGGGCCATGGGCGTCGGCACCCCTTCGACCTCCAGCGACGGTTCCCAGACGCCCGAGGACTCCGGATCGGCCTCGACGACGTCGACCAGGGAGAACGCGGCGTGGAAGCGCACCCCCTGCACCGTGGCCACCGTGCGGATGGTCGTCCCGGCGGCCTGCTCGCGCTGGAGCGCCAGTCTGGCCTCGTGGCGCGAGTCGTCGTCCTCCAGGCCGGTGTAGGCGAGCAGGCCCATCACCTCGAACCGGCCCTCCCTGAACCAGATGGAGCGCACCTCCGCCGCGGGCTCCGCGTCGGCTATCTTCAGCGCCAGGAACCCGTTGCGGGTGCGATAGGAGCGATAGGCGAGGGTCCGCTTGCACAGGGCGTAGGCGTCGAGGTGGTCGAGCGAGAAACCCGGGTCGATGCTGCGCAGCCGCGCGCGTTTGCCCTCGCGGCGCAGGTAGGCGTCCCAGCGGCCGGGGCTGAGCATCAGCGGCGCCAGCGACACCGCCAGGCTGGCCTCCCGCGTCCTGGCCCCCGGCGTGCCGAGCAACACGTCCCGCTCGACCCCCGTCGTCCGGTGCCTGAGCACGAGCTCTGTGCCTTCCCTCAGCGGCTCCTCGATCGCGAGTCGCAGGGAGAGCACGTCGGCGAGCGTGACTTCCGCGTCTGTGACGACGACGCGCATCACGAGCCCCCTCCCCGTCGAATGAAGCCATGCGACGTTGAGGTTACCGTGATTTTCCCGTTATGTGGATGGCAGTTTTGCCGCACTTGGGCCCCCTGACGTGCGGAACTCCTCTACAAGCGCTGTAGAGGAGTCCGACATTCCCCCGTCAGGAGCTGCTTTTAACCGATTTGATCAGGAGCTGGGCCACGTCCACGACCTCGAGGGACTCCTTCGCCTCGCCGGTGTTCTTCTTCTCGTTGATGGCGTCGCCGAGCATCACCATGCAGAACGGGCAGGCGGTGGAGACGGTGTCAGGATTGGTGGTCAGCGCCTCGTCGACCCGCTCGGTGTTGATGCGCTTGCCGATGCGCTCTTCCATCCACATCCGGGCGCCGCCGGCGCCGCAGCAGAAACCGCGGTCCTTGTGCCGGTGCATCTCCTGCGTCTGTACGCCGGGCACCTTCGACATGATGTCGCGGGGCTGGGAGTAGACCTTGTTGTGGCGGCCGAGGAAGCACGGGTCGTGGTAGGTGATCTTCTCCTCGATCGGCGTGATCGGGGTGAGCAGTCCCTCGTCGACCAGCTTGGCCAGCAACTGCGTGTGGTGTACGACCTCGTAGGTGCCGCCGAGCTGCGGATATTCGTTGGCCAGGGTGTTGAAGCAGTGGGGGCAGGTGGCGACGATCTTCTTGACGCCCGCCTCGTTGAGGGTCTCGATGTTCTGCTGGGCGAGCATGTTGAACAGGTATTCCATGCCCAGTCGGCGGGCCGGGTCACCGGTGCACGCCTCCATCGGGCCGAGCACGGCGAACTTCACGCCCGCGATGTGCAGCAGCTCGGCGACGGCCTTGGTGGTCTTCTTGGCCCGGTCTTCGAGCGCGCCCGCGCAGCCGACCCAGAACAGGTATTCGGCGTCCTCGGGCATCTTGTCCTCGACCAGCTCGACCTCGAAGTCCAGCTCGGAGATCCAGTCGGCCCGCTTCATCTCGGACATGCCCCAGGGGTTGCCCTTGTTCTCCAGGTTCTTGACCATCACCCCCGCCTCCGACGGGAACGACGACTCCACCATCACCTGGTAGCGGCGCATGTCGAGGATGTGGTCGATGTGCTCGATGTCGACCGGGCACTGCTCGACGCAGGCGCCGCAGTTCGTACAGGACCACAGGACGTCGGGGTGAATCACACCCTCCTCACCGACCAGCGGCTTGTTCAGCAGCGCCAGCACGTCGGTGTCGGCGTGCTCGGTGGAGGCGGCCATCAGGTAGGGGGCCACCTTGAAGGCGTGGTCGCGCTGGTCGAGGATGAGCATCTTCGGCGACAGCGGCTTGTCGGTGTTCCACGCGGGGCACTGCGACTGGCAACGGCCGCACTCGGTGCAGCTGTAGAAGTCGAGGAAGCCCTTCCAGGTGGTGTCGCCGATCTTGCCCCGGCCGAGCCGCTCGGGGTCCAGGTCCTCGTCCTCGAAGTCCACTGGCTTGCCGTCGACGCGCAACTCGGGCGCGGCGCCCAGGCCGTCGGGGCGGCGGGAGAACAGCACGTTCAGCGGCGCCGTGAAGATGTGCAGGTGCTTGCTGTGCACCACGATGACCAGGAACACCAGCATGAAGCCGATGTGCAGGAGCAGCGCGATCTCCTCCAGCACCGAACTGGCCGGCAGGATCTTGCCCAGGCCCAGCGACGCGAAGGCGCCCGTGGAGTAGGGGAAGTTGCCGTTGGCCGCCGCCGCGCCACGGGCCAGGAACAGCGTCCAGATGATGTTGAAGATCATGAACAGGACGAGCCAGGCGCCCCCGAGGTGGGAGCCGGAGAAGCGGGACTTGCGGCCGAGCGTCTTGGGTGAGTTCTTGATCCGGATGGCCGCGAAGGTGATCAGGCCGAGCAGGCAGGCCACCGCGATGAAGTCCTGCAGGAAGCCGAGCACCGCCCAGGTGCCGATGAGCGGGATGTGGAAGTCGGGCTCGCCGGTGATCGCGCCCTGGATGATGGCGCCGTACGCCTCGATGTAGACGGTCAGCAGGATGAAGAACGCCCACATCACGAAGAAGTGCGCCACACCGGACGGCGTCCACTTGAGCAGCTTCTTCTGCCCGAACACCTCCACCAGCTGAGCCTTCAGCTCATCGCCCGCGTGCGTCTTCGCGTACTCGATCCGTTCGGGCGCGGGCGGGCCCACCGTGGCGAGTTTGTACAGGAACAATGTCCTGCGGCCCGCCACGGCGACCGCCAGGACGGTCATGACGAGCCCGATGATGGCCACCCAGAGCACGGGACCTCCCACTGACGACGTTGGCTGCCAGCGTACGGTGACGTCACCGGCCAGGCACTTCCGGAATCCTACCGACTAGTAACCTTATGGCCGGTGGCGCGCCCAGAACAATGCTCTATCCCGTCAAGTAGCGCTGTATCGTCGGGGCCAGCAACTCGACCAGTTCCTCGGGATCGGCGCTCGCCAGCGGCTCCAGCTTGAGCACGTAACGACCCATGACGATGCCGAAGATCTGCCCGAAAGCGGCCTCGATCCGCAGCGGCGGCACCTCGAGCCGGTCGGCGACCCGGAAGAGCAGGGCGTTTGTGATGAATTCCCGGAACATCATCTCGGCCTGCTGGTTCGTCATGGCCGACCGGATCAGCGCGATCATCGGCTCACGCGTCTCGGGCTGAGCCGTCACCGTCAGGAGCAGCCGGACGAGCCGCTCCCCGATCTCCTCGCGCGGCCCGTCGAGCAGCACCGGCACGACCTGTTCGGGGCTGACCGGCAACTGCATCGCCGCCGCGAACATGCCTTCCTTGGTGTCGAAGTAGTGGTGCACCAGGGCGGGATCGACCTTGGCCTCCCTGGCGATGCCGCGCACGGTCGCCTTGTCGAACCCCTTCTCGGCGAAGACCCGCCGGGCCGCGGCGAGAATCTCCCCCCGCGTATCCGCCGCCCCCGGCCGCCGCCCCGGTCGACGCTTTGTAGGTTCGGTAGTCACCTGCCAACCACCAGGTAGACGCGCATCGGCACGTGCATGACGCCCTCGGGGAAGACCTTGCGCAGTTCCGTCCGCTGTCGCGCGACGAGCTCGTCGGCGGCCTCCGGGGACAGCGCCGCCATGTAGGAATGCGAGCGGAGATCCAGCAGGAAGTCCTCGATGCCGATCAGCCGCGTCCAGGCGATCCAGCGCTCCCCGACCACGTCCAGGGCGGCGGCGATGGGCGGCACGGACCACTCCTCCAGCGCCTGGCCCCAGTAGGTCGGGCACGCCTCCGCCAGCCGCACCTCATAGGCGGCCAGCCAATCGGCCTGAGCGGCGTGGGCGAAGTTCCAGCAGCCCACGATGGCCCCCTCGGGCCGCAGCACCCGCCTGGCCTCGGCGATCGAGACCACCGGGTCCAGCCAGTGCCAGGACTGGGCGTAGGTCACCAGATCGGCGAACCCGTCCGCCAGCGGCAGCGCGTTGCCGTCGGCCAGCACCGCCGCCGTGCCGTCGTCCTCGACCTTCGAGTGCAGGCGGGCCAGCATCTCCGCGCCCGCGTCCACCGCGACCACCCGTGAGCCGCGGGCGCGCAGCGCGCGCGTCAGGATGCCGGTGCCGGCGCCCACGTCGACCGCCGTCGCACCGGCGAACTCGACGCCGGACACCTCCGACAGCGCGTGGTACATCTCGTCGGGGTACGTCGGCCGGGCCGCGTCGTAGGCGTCGGCGACGCTGTCGAACACCTTGCCCAGTTTCCTCATCGGTCCGACGCTCATCGGGCGGCCGCCAGGTAGAGGCGGGCGAAGGCCAAGGCCTCGGCGAGGTCGTCGATCCGCTCCGTACGGCTGGCGGCCTTGCGAGTGTTGATCTCCAGCACGACCAGGCCGCCGTAGCCGGACTTGGCCAGCCGTTCCAGCATGGGCGCGCACGGCTGGTTGCCTCTGCCGGGCACGAGGTGCTCGTCCTTGTTCGTCACACCGAGGCCGTCGGCCAGGTGCAGGTGCGCGAGACGGTCGCCGAGCTTGGTGGCCATCTCCATGGCGTCGGTGCCCGA
This sequence comes from Nonomuraea sp. NPDC049158, assembly GCF_040648335.1. Taxonomy (NCBI): domain Bacteria; kingdom Bacillati; phylum Actinomycetota; class Actinomycetes; order Streptosporangiales; family Streptosporangiaceae; genus Nonomuraea; species Nonomuraea sp. NPDC049158. The sequence goes on along the minus strand of NZ_JBEZDM010000004.1, from coordinate 394,910 downwards.
GACGGCCGTGTGCGACAGGTCGAGCGTGACGTGCGGGAAGTCGTAGTCGGTCGGGTTCCAGTCGGGTGAGTAGGGAACCACGTCGTTGCCCCTGGCCTTGAGCGGGAACATGTTCTCCACCGCGAACGTGACTCCGGTCTCCTCACGCATGCGGGCCAGCCCGGCCTCGAAGTCGCGCGCGTATTCGCGTTGCCAGCGGAACGGTGGGTGCACCACGACCGTCGAGGCGCCCAATCGTTCGGCCGCCTTCTGCGCCTTGACCAGCTTGGCCCAGGGGTCGCGGCCCCAGACGCGCTGCGTGACGAGCAGGCAGGGCGCGTGGATGGCCAGCACGGGGAGTTCGTAATGCTCCGAGAGCCGCTCGATCACGTCGATGTCCTGGCTCACGGGATCGGCGCCGACCATGATCTCGACCCCGTCGTAACCCAGGCGCGCGGCCAGCTCGAACGCGTCGGGGGTGCGTTCTGGATATACCGAAGCGGTGGACAATGCGATCTTCGCACTGGGCACTCGGATGACGTCAGCCACGTTGCCAGCCTAAGCCGGTGACGCCGATCTGGCGCGCGAGCCCTACGGTTGGACCATGCCACGGATCGCCAAGGGCGCCATCCCCAGCCCCAACATCTGGAACTCTCCCCAGGTCTACGAGCTGGAGAATCGCGCCGTCGACCCTGACGGCGCCGCCAACGCGGCGATGCGCGCGCTGCGCTCCTGGGACGGCGCCACGGTGCTCGACATCGGCTGCGGCACCGGCTACCACCTGCCGGCCTTCGCGGCCGAGGCGGCGAAGGTGATCGGCGTCGAGCCGCACGGCGACCTGGTCGCGCTCGCCCGCCGCCGCTGCGCCGCGCTCCCCTCCGTCGAGATCCACGCCGCCACCGCACAGGCCCTGCCCCTGCCGGACGCGTCCGTGGACGTGGCGGTGGCGCGATGGGCCTACTTCTTCGGCCCCGGCTGCGAGCCCGGCTTACGGGAGCTCTCCCGCGTCGTACGGCGGGGCGGCACGGCCTTCGTCATCGACCTGGACGCCACCCGCGGGGCCTTCGGCAGATGGTTCCAGCGCACGGTGCCCACCTACTCCGCCAGAGCGGTGGAGTCCTTCTGGGACCTCCACGGGTGGCAGCGACAGCCGCTCGACCTGCGAATGGCCTTCTCCCGCCGCGCCGACCTGGAGTCGGTGCTGCGCATCGAGTTCACCCCCGAGGTGGCCGCCCAGGCGATCGCCGAGACCCCCGGCCTCGACCTGCCCTACCCGAACGTGCTGCGCTGGCGCTCGTACTAGTTGGCGCGACGCCCACGAACATCCGCCGGGTCTCCGTCCCTCCGCTCCCCGAAGGAGACGTCCCCCAAAGGAACCCCAGCCCCCTTCTTCCGCCCCCTGGAGGGGGTATCCCCCCAGAAGGACACCAACCATCACAGACCATCACCAAGGCGGCTTGACATTGACGTCAGTGTCAACGTCTACCGTGGACCCATGCGCATCGGAGAGCTGGCCGAACGGACCGGGGTGAGCACCCGATCACTCCGCTACTACGAGGAGCACGGGCTGCTCACGGCCAGACGCGGGTCCAACGGCTACCGCGACTACGCGGAGGACGACATCAAGCTGGTGTCCGAGATCCGGGCGCTGCTGTCCGTGGGATTCACGCTGGAGGACACGCGGCCCTTCGTCGACTGCCTGCGCTCCGGCCACAGCACGGGCGGCTCCTGCAGCGAGTCGGTCGCCGTCTACCAGCGCAAGCTGGCCCAGATCGACGACGAGATCCGCGTCCTGCTCGCCCGCCGCGCCGAGGTCGCCGCCCAGCTGGGCGCGGCGTGCCCTGGCTGCGTTCTTAGAGGAGAGAAATGATCGAGCTGACCACCGCGAACTTCGAGGAGAAGGTGCTCAAGAGCGACCAGCCGGTGCTCGTCGACTTCTGGGCCGAATGGTGCGGACCATGCCGCATGGTCGCCCCCGTGCTCGCGGAGATCGAGGCCGAGCACGGTCTGACCATCGGCAAGCTCAACAGCGACGAGAACCCTGAGATCTCGGCCCGCTACGGCGTCATGGGGCTGCCCACGATGCTGCTGTTCGAGAACGGGCAGCCGGTCAAGCAGGTCGTCGGGGCCAAGCCGAAGCGCATGATCGAGGCCGAACTCGGCCTGGCCTGACCGCCCGTACCTGGTGAAGATTGTCGGCGCGGCCCGCTAGCCTGCTCCGCATGGTCAAGTCTGCGCAGAAGCCCGGATACCGCTGCGCCGAGTGCGGGTGGCGCACCACGAAGTGGGTGGGCCGGTGCGGCGAGTGCCAGGCGTGGGGCACGGTCGACGAGGAGGGCGCGCGCGCCGGGGTGCACGTCGTCCAGGCCGGCGCGACGACCGCGCCGGCGATACCGATCGGCCAGGTCAAGGCCGAGATGGCGGCCGCGCGCACGACCGGGGTGAGCGAGCTCGACCGGGTTCTCGGCGGCGGGCTGGTGCCCGGCGCGGTGGTGCTGCTGGCCGGCGAGCCCGGCATCGGCAAGTCGACGCTGCTGCTCGAGGCGGCCGCCCGCATCGCCGAGCGCGACACCGTCCTGTACGTGACCGGCGAGGAGTCGGCGGCCCAGGTGCGCCTGCGGGCCGACCGCATCGGCGCCATCCGCGACCAGCTCTACCTCGCGGCGGAGACCGAGCTGTCGGCGCTGGTCGCGCACGTCGACAAGGTCCAGCCCAAGCTGCTCGTCGTCGACTCGGTGCAGACGGTCGGCTCCGCGCAGACCACCGGCGTGCCGGGCGGGGTGACGCAGGTGCGGGAGGTGGCCGCCAATCTCGTACGGCTGGCCAAGGAGCGCAACATGGCCACCGTGCTCGTCGGCCACGTCACCAAGGAAGGCTCGATCGCCGGTCCGCGCACCCTCGAGCACCTGGTCGACGTCGTGCTCAACTTCGAGGGCGACCGCCACTCCCGGCTGCGGATGGTCCGCGCGATCAAGAACCGGTTCGGCCCCACCGAGGAGGTCGGCTGCTTCGACCTGCACGAGCGCGGCATCGAGGGCATCACCGACCCGAGCGGGCTGTTCGTCTCGCGGCGCAGCCAGCCGGTGCCGGGCACCTGCGTGACCGTCACGGTCGAGGGCACCCGGCCGCTGCCGGCCGAGGTGCAGGCCCTGGTCGCCCGCACCGAGGCACAGCAGCCCAGACGCAGCTCCTCGGGGCTCGACACCTATCGGGTGCAGATGATCCTGGCCGTGCTCGAACGCCGGCTCAACGCCAAGCTGGGGGGCTGCGACGTGTTCACCGCGACCGTCGGCGGCATCAAGCTGTCCGACCCGGCCATCGACCTGTCGGTGATGCTGGCGGTGGCCAGCGCGGCCGGCGACAAGCCACTGCCGGCCGGTCTGGTGGCCATGGGCGAGGTGGGGCTGTCCGGCGAGCTGCGCCCGGTGAAGGACGTCCGGCGGCGGCTGAGCGAGGCCGCCAGGCTGGGGTTCAAGCGCGGGCTGGTGCCCGCCGGCTCCCTCGATCAAGGCACTCGCCGGCGCGACGGGCAACGGGATGGGCAGCGTTCGCTGGTGCCCGTCGGGCCGGTGGCGTTCGCGGCGGGCTTCGAGGTGGTCGAGGTGGAGAACGTCTGGGACGCACTCACGCACGTCACATAGCGCGGCTAAGCTTGGCTTGACTATTCGACACGGGGGTCACGTGCCAAACGACAGGAGTCTCGACGACCGCCGTCGCGAAGCCCTGGCCTCCGTGGCCCCGGGCACACCACTGCGCGACGGCTTGGAGCGGATCCTGCGCGGTCAGACCGGCGGCCTGATCGTGCTCGGCTACAACAAGGTCGTCGAAGAGGTGTCCAGCGGCGGATTCGAGCTCGACGTCGAGTTCTCCGCCACGCGGCTGCGCGAGCTGGCCAAGATGGACGGCGCGATCGTGGTGGGCAACGGCCAGCGGATCGTCCGCGCCGCCGTGCACCTGGTGCCCGACCCGGGCATCCCGACCGACGAGTCGGGCACCCGCCACCGCACCGCGCAGCGGGTCGCCCGCCAGACCGGCCTGCCGATCATCGCGATCAGCAAGTCGATGCGGATCATCGCCCTCTACCTCGACGGCATCCGCTACGTGCTGGAGGAGTCGGCGGCCATCCTGTCCAAGGCCAACCAGGCCCTCGCCACGCTCGAACGCTACAAGCACCGCCTCGACGAGGTCTCCGGCACGCTGTCGGCCCTGGAGATCGAGGACCTGGTGACGGTCCGCGACGTGGCCGCCGTCGCCCAGCGCCTGGAGATGGTCAGGCGCATCTCCGACGAGATCAAGGGCTACGTGGTCGAGCTCGGCACCGACGGCCGGCTCCTGTCGCTGCAGCTGGACGAGCTGGTGGCGGGCGTCGACTCGGAGCGCGAACTGGTCGTCCGCGACTACCTCCCGGCCCCCGCCGGCCGCCGGCACCGGCGCCTCGCGGAGGCCATGCACGACCTCGACCAGCTCTCGGGCGAGGAGCTGCTCGACCTCTCGACGGTCGCCCACGTGCTGGGACACAGCGGCGACGAAACGCTCGACAGCCCGGTCAGCCCGCGTGGGTTCCGCCTCCTGGCCAAGGTGCCCCGCCTGCCCGCCACCGTGGTCGATCGGCTGGTCAACCACTTCGGCGGCCTGCAGAAGCTGCTGGCGGCCAGCATCGACGACCTCCAGGCGGTGGGCGGCGTCGGCGAGTCCCGGGCGCGCAGCGTCCGCGAGGGGCTCTCCCGCCTCGCGGAGTCCTCCATCCTGGAGCGCTACGTCTGACAGGCTCACCATGCTCGGCGGGCCTGCTCAGCGGAGGTGGAAGACGCCCATCGGGCTTTTGAGCTTGCCCATGCGCACCACGGCCACGTAGGTCCCCGGCAGGGCGGCCGGCGGGTCGGTACGGCAGTCGCCGCTGGAGCGGCGCCGATTCCAGTCGAGCGAGCGCACCCACGGAACCCCGCGCTGCAACTGCTTGATCTCGGTCGCCTCGCCGCTGACGCAGTCGGAGGTCGACCAGATCCGGTCCTCCCCGGAGGTGATGCGCACCTCCAAGGAGCGCGGACCCACATCGGCCAAGCACATGACGGGGCCGGTGTTGACCAACGAGATGAGGAAGTTGGGCTGGGCGCCCGCCGCGTAGACGTCCTGCTTGCCCTGCATGCTGAGCACCAGGTCGGCCTCGGTGCAGGGCTCGCCCGGCCGCTTGGGCCGGGTCATGGGCGTGAGCGTGACCTTGCTGGGGCTCGGTGCGGGCGACACCGACACCGACGCCGTGGGGGTGGCCGTGCCCATGGTGAGGGTGCGCAGGCCATCGAGCAGCGGATCCGTCGAGGGCGACGCGCTCGTGGAGGTCTGCGCGCTGGAGGAACGCTGCGGCCCACTCCCCCCGCTGGAACACGCCCAAGCGACAACCGCCACCACGACGAGAACCGCTACCAGCACGCTCATGCGCCGTCGCCAGTAGACGTCTCCGCTGCCGTCACCCATCGTATCCGGATCCATACTCACAGCATGGTAATCCATTGGCCACGGAGGGTGACGACACGCCGCTGGTCGCCATCTCGGCATAGCCTAGGGCGCGTGGTTGAGCCGAACCTCCTACACGTCCCCGTTCTGGAGTGGTACGAGGACAACGCCCGAGACCTCCCGTGGCGTACCCCCGACGCGACACCCTGGGGTGTGCTCGTCAGCGAGATCATGCTGCAGCAGACCCCGGTCGTCCGCGTCCTGCCCATCTGGCACGAGTGGATGGACCGCTGGCCCACCCCGAAGGCCCTGGCCGCAGAGCTCCCCGGCGAGGCCGTACGCCACTGGGGCAGGCTCGGCTACCCGCGCCGGGCCTTGCGGCTGCACGCGTGCGCCAAGGCCATCACCGAGGAGCACGGCGGCGAGGTGCCGTCAGATCACGCGACCCTGCTGGCGCTGCCCGGCATCGGCGAGTACACCGCCGCCGCGGTCGCCAGCTTCGCGTACGGCGGGCGGCACGCGATCCTCGACACCAACGTCCGGCGGGTGTTCGCCAGGGCGGTACGGGCCGAGGAGTATCCGCCGACGGCCACCTCCGCCGTCGAACGCCGCCTGGCCGAGACGCTCCTGCCCGAACTCGGCGCCGCCCGCTGGGGCGTGGCCGTCATGGAGCTGGGCGCCCTGGTCTGCACGGCTCGTACGCCGCGCTGCGCCGACTGCCCGATCGCCCAGGTGTGCGCGTGGCGCCTGGCCGGCAAACCGCCGCACGACGGGCCCGCCCGCAAGGGCCAGACGTACGCGGGGACCGATCGGCAGTGCCGGGGCCGCCTGCTGGCCGTGCTGCGAGCCGCCCACGGCCCCGTACCCAAGGCGGCGCTCGACGTGGTGTGGGACGACCCGGTGCAACGCGAGCGCGCCCTGGACGGCCTGATCACGGACGGCCTGGCCGAGCACCTCGACGACGGCACCTACCGCCTGCCCCACTCCTGACCGGCTCATCCGGCCCTGGCCGCCCGGGGGGGATCGGACCGCCCGGGGGGATCGGACCGCCGAGCTACGAGGTCGGCGAACCCGTGGCCGGGGCTACGCGGCGAGTTGCAGGCCCAGGCCGGTCAGGCTGTTGCGGGCCCAGTCGAGCTGTTCGGCCAGCAGGGACACCAGGGCCCCCGGCCCCTTGGCGCGCCCTGGGACCGCCAGGTTGTGCGTCTCGACCTCGATGTGCGCGCTGCCGCTGACCGCACCCGACAGCATCGCCGCCATCGTGTCGTACAGCACCGCGCCCGTGCTGGGCGTATCGCCCGCGTGGTTGTGCACGTGCCCCAGCTTGACCACCGGTGCGCCCGCGGCGGCCAGCCCGCGCAGTGCCGCGCCCGGCTCCTCGTCGCCGCAGGCCAGATGGCAGGCGTCGAGGCAGACGCCCAGGTGCTCGGAGTCGATCCCGCACACCCGCTCCAGCGCCTGCTCGGTCGTCTCCAGCACGCAGCCGGGCCACGGCTCGAAGCCGACGCGGATGGTCTTGCCGGTGACGCTGTAGATGCCGCGCAGCTCCCTGGCCAGCCGTTCGAGCCGCCGGGTGGCGATGGCGTGCAGGTCGGCGGGCCAGTCGTGGCGCCAGCCGATCGGGATGGTGGAGATGCTGCCGAAGCGTACGTCGTCGGGCAGCAGGAACGCGAGGATCTTGGCCAGCGCCATCGTGTAGCGGTAGCGCTCCGGCTTGGCCCAGTCGGGGCCGGGCACCTCCAGGTTGCGCCCGCCGGTGCCGTTGAGGCTCACCACCTCCAGGCCGCGCTCCTCCAGCGACCTGCGCAGCCGTACGAGCTCGATGCGGTCGGCCGTGAGGTGGTCGGCCACGCCGGGCGAGAGCCACAGCCCCACACCCATGCGCTCGACCCCGAGCCGCTTGCGCACCGGCACCGCGTAGCGGGTCAGGTGCGCGATCAGATTCTCCAGGTCCTCCGCCGGGTGTACGCCTGCGTTGTAGGCGAGGTGAACCAGCGTTCCGTCATCGTGACGCAGACGCATTGAATCCTCCACGGCTTGCATGGTCGTTCCCGTCGCCCGCCTTAGGGATCATGCGGACCTGTCGAGCATGCCTGCTGCCGGGGGGCGCACGCGTCCGCCCTGAGTTGATTCCCTAGTACTCCCCAGGGAGCAGCCCTCACCCTGAAAACGCCGCCTTGGGGACGACTTGGCTGAGACTTGGCATTGCTCTACGCAGTGTAGTACTACTCGCGGTGGCGGTGTACCCAGGTTTCCAAAAATTAGGCAACGACGCAGAAAACGACGGAACCCCCCTGTGAGAGATCACAGGGGGGTTCCTAGGTCGAACTCGGGCGCCGTCAGTTCTTGATCGGCGCCGCGATCGCCGCGGCCGAGTCGGGGACCTGGCTGGACGCCGCGTCCTCACCGACGAAGATGAACTTCGCGTCGTCGCCTTCGCCCTCGATGGTGACCTTGACGATCTGCCCCGGACGGAGCTCGCCGTACAGGATCTTCTCCGACAGCGAGTCCTCCAGCTCGCGCTGGATGGTCCGGCGCAGCGGCCGGGCACCCATGACCGGGTCGTAACCACGGTCGGCGAGCAGCTGCTTGGCCTCGGGCGAGACGTCGAGCCCCATGTCGCGGTCCTTCATCCGGGCGTCGACCTGAGCGAGCATCAGGTCCACGATCAGGATGATCTCCGCCGGCGTCAGCTGGTGGAAGACCACGATGTCGTCGACACGGTTGAGGAACTCAGGCCGGAAGTGCTGCTTGAGCTCCTCCTGGACCTTGGACTTCATCCGCTCGTAGTTGGAGTCGGCGTCGTTGGACTTGGCGAACCCGACCCCGATGCCCTTGGAGATGTCGCGGGTGCCGAGGTTGGTGGTCATGATGATGACCGTGTTCTTGAAGTCGACCACCCGGCCCTGGGCGTCGGTCAGGCGACCGTCTTCCAGGATCTGCAGCAGCGAGTTGAAGATGTCGGGGTGGGCCTTCTCGATCTCGTCGAACAGGACCACGGAGAACGGCTTGCGCCGCACCTTCTCGGTGAGCTGGCCGCCCTCCTCGTAGCCGACGTAGCCGGGAGGCGAGCCGAACAGCCGGGAGACGGTGTGCTTCTCCATGAACTCCGACATGTCCAGGCTGATCAAAGCGTCTTCGTCACCGAAGAGGAACTCCGCCAGCGCCTTGGACAGCTCGGTCTTACCGACACCGGACGGGCCGGCGAAGATGAACGAGCCACCGGGACGGCGCGGGTCCTTCAGCCCGGCGCGGGTGCGCCGGATCGACCTGGACAGGCCCTTGATGGCGTCGTCCTGACCGATGATCCGCTTGTGCAGCTCGTCCTCCATGCGGAGCAGGCGCTGCGACTCCTCCTCGGTCAGCTTGAAGACCGGGATGCCGGTGGCCGTGGCCAGGACCTCGGCGATGAGCTCCTCGGTGACCTCGGCCACGACGTCCATGTCGCCGGCCTTCCACTCCTTCTCGCGCCGCTCGCGCTTGAGCTGGAGCTGCTTCTCCTGGTCACGGAGCGCGGCCGCCTTCTCGAAGTCCTGCGCGTCGATCGCGGACTCCTTGTCCCTGCGGACGTTGGCGATCTTCTCGTCGTATTCGCGCAGGTCCGGCGGAGCGGTCATCCGGCGGATGCGCATCCGCGAACCGGCCTCGTCGATGAGGTCGATCGCCTTGTCGGGCAGGTAGCGGTCGCTGATGTAGCGGTCGGCCAGCTGCGCGGCGGCCACCAGCGCGCCATCGGTGATGGACACCCGGTGGTGGGCCTCGTAGCGGTCGCGCAGACCCTTGAGGATCTCGATCGTGTGGCTGAGCGAGGGCTCGGCCACCTGGATCGGCTGGAAGCGCCGCTCCAGAGCGGCGTCCTTCTCCAGGTATTTGCGGTATTCGTCGAGGGTCGTGGCGCCGATGGTCTGCAGCTCGCCACGCGCCAGCATCGGCTTGAGGATGCTGGCCGCGTCGATCGCGCCCTCGGCCGCGCCCGCGCCGACGAGCGTGTGCAGCTCGTCGATGAACAGGATGATGTCGCCGCGCGTGCGGATCTCCTTGAGCACCTTCTTCAGGCGCTCTTCGAAGTCGCCGCGGTAGCGCGAGCCCGCCACCAGAGCGCCGAGGTCAAGGGTGTAGAGCTGCTTGTCCTTCAGCGTCTCGGGCACCTCGCCCCTGACGATCTTCTGCGACAGGCCCTCGACGACGGCGGTCTTGCCGACGCCGGGCTCGCCGATCAGAACCGGGTTGTTCTTGGTCCTCCGGGAGAGGACCTGCATGACCCGCTCGATCTCCTTCTCACGGCCGATGACCGGATCCAGCTTGCCCTCGCGGGCGGCCTGGGTCAGGTTGCGGCCGAACTGGTCGAGCACCAGGGAGGTCGACGGGGCCGACTCCTGCGGACCGCCCGCGGCGGCCGGCTCCTTGCCCTGGTAACCGTGGAGCAACTGGATGACCTGCTGCCTGACACGGTTGAGATCGGCTCCAAGCTTGACCAGCACCTGGGCGGCCACACCCTCACCCTCACGGATGAGCCCGAGCAGGATGTGCTCGGTGCCGATGTAGTTGTGACCCAGCTGCAAAGCCTCACGGAGCGACAGCTCAAGAACCTTCTTGGCCCGCGGGGTGAACGGAATGTGCCCCGACGGAGCCGACTGGCCCTGGCCGATGATCTCCTCGACCTGCTGACGCACTCCTTCAAGGCTGATGCCCAGGCTCTCCAGAGCCTTGGCGGCTACGCCCTCACCTTCATGGATCAAACCAAGAAGAATGTGCTCAGTGCCGATGTAGTTGTGGTTGAGCATCCTGGCCTCTTCTTGGGCCAAGACGACAACCCGCCTTGCTCGGTCGGTGAACCTCTCGAACATCTCGTCGCTCCTCACAGAGCGGTCAGTCAGGCCGGTAAATCCGGTCCCGTCATCCCGCATGCTAGCCCTGGCTCGGCGAACCGTGCCCACTGCCACTGACACGCTCTATAGCAGAGACGTTCCCCGGGAGCAGGGCGTTCACCCTCTATCCAACTACCGATCGGGGGTTACGTGTTCCCGATACGCCGCAAGCGAACGATGTTTAGGGCGCTTCCGTGAAGCGCCTGGAATTGGTCGCCACGGCACCGGCAGATCAACATGGATCGGCTCGCGGCCGGTGCCGGGGAGAGAGCCCGCCCGCGCATCGCCGATGCCTCATCCTTGAGCCATACGCAAACATCCTATGTAAGGAAGCGCGCCTGCCGCCAATCGATCGTGGTACGGCACCCGCGGGTCGCGGAATCCCGATCGCGCCAGGGCACCCGGCAGGCCGCGAAATCCCGATCCCGGCACGGCACGCAGGGCGCGAAATCGCCGGTCCGGTCAGCGAGGTTACCGATCCGGGCCGTCGCGGTTACCGATCCGGGCAGTCACGGCACCGGGGAGCCCACACCGGGGCCGGACCGCACCATGACAGAAAACCGCCCGGAATCGACCGAGCGGGCAGCCCAAAATGATCACATATGGGCGATTAGAAGATCACCGTCACGAACCGTCCAGCATTTGGGAAGCACCCTATAAATGATCATGCGCTTATGGCGTTCGCCGGGGTTCTTAGGCGAGCGGCATAAGCGCATGGTCAGGAGATGGCTCTCTAGTGAGCTTGTTCGTACTTCTCCACCACGGTAGAGGCGATTCGGCCACGCTCGCTCACCGGCAGACCGTGAGCCTTGGCCCACTGCCGGATCTCCGAGCTCTTCTCGCGGCTCATCGCACGCTGCCCGCCGCGACCGCGCCGACGCGTGGTCACGGCACCGGACCGACGAGCGTGCTGTACGAAAGGCGTGAGCGCGTCCCTCAGCTTCTTGGCGTTAAGGTCGCTCAGGTCAATCTCATAGGAGGAGCCGTCAATAGCGAAGCTGACCGTCTCATTGGCCTCGCCCCCATCGAGGTCATCGATGAGAATCTCCTGGATCTGCTTGGCCATCTACGCAATCCTTTCGCGGAGCATTGTTTCATTCGCCAGGGCAAACATATACCCGGAAAGGCGCGGAGACAATTCAGCGCTACAGAGATTCTGCTGAGCGGCGGCTCAGTTGTGGTTCTCGGCCTGATCCTGGCGGTTTGGACGGCGTCCAGCGGCCTCGGATCGGACCAACTTCACTACGCCAAAGATGAAGGCGGCGCCCACCACCACCGGCGGGATCAGCGCTGACAATACGTCGGTAAGGGCCTGCATTCGTCCTCGCCTCCACAGCGGACGGGGGTTTCGATGGGCGCTTTATCCACAAGCGGCCTGGGCATGAGCGCCCCTCATGCCTCACGAGGTGGACAACCGCCCGCACCTGACCATAGTGGTACATGGATGCCGTCCATGTGCCATGTGCGCCAACATCCGGCAACCCGGACGTCCCATAGCCTAATGCCAGTCTCTCCAGGCTCCTTACCGGATCAAGCGAAAATTTTGCGGAAAGACTTCCGTCCAGGCTCACAAGGCTCAGCGAAGATCTTTGGTCACCCGCGTTCCGGCGAGCCTGTCGTGCGGTCCACGCTGCAGCGGCTTGTCGATCAAGATGAGGATCCCGACGCCGAAGACGAAGATTCCGGCCAGCACATTGAGCACCGGAATGCCCATGACCATCGCCGCTCCCGGATAGACCAGGGCTCGTTTCAGCAGAGCACCGCGCCGAAGGCCGCCCGGCTCCAGGCGAATCCTCATGATCGCCTTGCCGAACGTACGGCCGCTCATGGAATGCGCGGCCCAGTCATAGACCGTATATCCCAGCCCGCCGAGCAGCCAGGCGAACACGCCGGGCAACCGGCCGTCGAACACCTCCAGCAACCCGACAGTTCGGAAGGCGCCCCACAGCGCCATGAACAGAATGTAATAGAAGACACCGAAGACGAGGGCTTCAATGAGCCGGGCGGCCAGGCGTTCCCACCATTCCGCGGGGGCGGCGTCACTCCACGGCGGCAACCCGGTCATAACCCACCTCGCCCCTTCGGCGAACCGACCGCTACCCATTTTGCGGCCGGCCGCACATACAAAACAGAGGCCGACCGGTGGCCAGCCTCTGTTTCGCGTCCGCGAAGACTACTTGATCTTCACTACCACCGTGTTGCTGAACTTGTCGGCGAACGTCTGCTGCAGCGGCTTGTCCCAGAGCTGGGAGGCGCCGTTCAGCGCGACGACGATCCCGCCGAGCAACGTCCCGACAGCCGGGATGATGCCGAGGAGGTATCCACCCCAGGTGCCACCGGCCCGCTTGAGCGCCACGTCGTTCGGCAGGCCGCCCGGAGGCAGCATGTTGCCCGCGGGCACGATCTTGATCCCCATGACCATCTTGCCGACCGTCTGGCCGCTCATCTTGGTCATGAAGAACTCGTAGGCGACGTACACCGCCGTCATCACGACGGCGATGATGGCGTTGTAGGCGGTGTAGCCCAGCCAGCCGGTCGTCGTGCCGGTCGCGGAGTTGTAGCCGGCCAGCAGGATGGCCCCGAAGACGAGACCGATCACCCAGTTCGCGATGCCGAAGATGACACCGTCGATGATCCTCGCCACGAGCCGCTGCCACCACTCGGCGAGCGGGGCCGGGGCGCCGGGAGGCTGAACCCCGTGTGGCTGCTGCTGCCCGTAACCGGGCTGCTGACCATACGGCTGCTGCCCGTAGGCGGGCTGCTGGCCGTACTGCTGTTGCTGCTGACCGTAGTCCGGCTGGCCGTACTGCTGCTGGCCGTAGCCGGGTTGCGACGGCTGCTGCTGCCCGTAACCGGGCTGCTGGCCGTAACCAGGCTGGGACTGCTGCTGCTGCCCGTAATTGGGCTGCTGGCCATAGCCGGGCTGCTGGCCCGACGGGGGCTGCTGGCCGTACTGCTGCTGACCGTAACCGGGTTGCGATTGCGGCTGCTGACCATAGCCGGGCTGGGACGGCTGCTGCTGCCCGTAACCGGGCTGCTGGCCGTAACCAGGCTGGGATTGTGGCTGCTGGCCGTAACCGGGTTGCGATTGCGGCTGCTGACCGTAGTTGGGCTGGCCGTACTCGGGTTGCTGACCCGAAGCCTGCTGCTGACCGTATCCGGGTTGCTGACCGTATCCGGGCTGCTGACCGTATTCAGGTTGCTGGCCGTAGCCCGGCTGCTGCTGCCCGTACTGCGGCTGTTGTCCGTACTGCGGTTGCTGCGGTTGCTGCGGCTGCTGGCCGTAGCCGGGCTGCTGCCCGTACTGCTGCTGCTGGCCGTAGCCCTGCTGCTGCTGCCCGTAGTTGGGTTGCTGACCGTAGGCGTCGTCCGCCCGGTAGCCAACGACCGTCGCATCCGGGTCGGGCTCGCCATAGGGACGGCCCGCGTTGTGATGTCCGTATTCAGATCCGCCAGGCGCAGAGTTCTCGCCGGATTCGTCCTGTGGATACGGCGGCTGTCCGGTGCTCACCGTGTCACCTCGCTTCGAGTGCGCATGTGGCACGTGTCAGGACACATGCCTGTGCTGCCCAACGTATCGACATAGGTATCAACAATCACCTTTCCCATTAGTCAAGGTCCGCGTCACCCGATGTCAGGTGGAGAAGCATGCGGGTGTTCCCCAGGGTGTTGGGCTTGACGTGTTCGAGGTCGAGGAACTCGGCGACACCCTCGTCGTACGAGGCCAGCAGCTCCGCATAGACCTCGGGTGAGACCGGGGTGCCCTGTACGGGGCGGAATCCATGCCTCGCGAAAAAATCCACCTCAAAAGTCAGACAGAAAACCCGGCGCAGGCCGAGTTCCCGGGCCGTTTTGATCAAGGAAGAGACGATCCGGTGCCCGATTCCGAAGCCACGGAACTCCGGATCGACGGCCACCGTGCGAATCTCCGCGAGATCCTCCCAAAGCACATGCAGCGCGCCACAGCCGACCACTTGGCCGCCACGCTCGGCGATCCAGAACTCCTGCACGTCCTCGTACAGCGTGACGGTGGCCTTCTCCAGAAGCCGGGGACCGGCGCCCGCGTAGGTGTCGACCAGGAGACGGATGGTCCTGACATCCGGCGTGCGGGCACGCCGGACGACGACTTCCGTGTCCGGGACTGTCACTTCGGCGACCTGCTCCATGGGTCTCCAGCGTACAGATCCGATTACGGCCTCCCCCTAACTCTGACGTCTCTCCCATCTCATGACATCTCGTGGTTGATCGAGCACGATGAGGGATCCCTTGGCCCATAGGCTTCCATGCCTTGACGAACTTGGTGCAAAAAGGACATAAAGTTTGTTCAGCACCGGCAAGCACGAGATCACCCCGTGACCCTTCGGTTGCGAAACCTCTACAGACTTGGCAGTTCTGGTTGAGCACGAACCCGGAGTGCACTAGTGTCCAGCGACGATGTCACCCACGCGAGCCAGCGTGGAGACGCGCCCAATCCCCGTAAGGGGAGCCGGGGACCCGCCGGTGGCGACCTCATCCCGACGCCACCACCCATGGGGTGAATCCGAGCGAGTCGTTCGGTAGGGCTGCTCCGGCCCGAACCCGTCAGCTAACCCGGTAGGCGCCGATGAGAGGAGCTGGTTGGTGAAGCAGACCCGCGATCGCGAGGGGAAGCCGACGGGCGCTCACGCCCGCCGTCCGGAGCTCCGGAAGATCCCTACCCGGCTGGGTGTCATCGCGGCGACCATCGCCACCCTCCTCTTCGCCGCCCCCGTCGGCTCCGCCGTCGCCGATCCCAAGCCCTCGCTGAAGGATCTGGCCAAGCAGGCCGAAGAGCTCCACACCCAGATCGAGACGCTGAGCGAGGAGTTCAACGGCCAGCGGGAGAAGCTCAAGACCGCCAAGAAGTCGGCTGAGGCGGCCCGGAAGACGCTGTCCACCAGTGAGGCCGATCTGGCCGCCAAGCGCGCCAAGGCCGCGCTGCTGGCCCAGAACGCCTACATCAACGGCGGCTTCGGCCAGGCGCTGGCATTCACCACCTCCGACGACCCCGAGAGCTTCCTCGACCAGGCGGCCACCACCTACGCGATAGAGCAGCAGCAGGGCTTCGAGGTCAACCAGGTGACCACGGCCAGGCAGGCCGCCGAGCAGGCCAGAGCCAGCGCCAAGACGCGCATCGACGAGGTCGAGAAGATCGTCGAGAACCTCGGCACCAAGCGCGACAAGATCACCACGCTCGTCTCCAAGGTCGAGAGCAGCCTGTTCAAGCGCGCGATCGGTGAGGCCGGCCGTCCCGGCACCCGGGCCACGCGGGTCGACCTGCCGGTCATCGGCGCCGGCAAGGCCGCCACGGCCGCCAGGTGGGCGCTCACGCAGCAGCTCAAGCCGTACGTCTGGGGCGCCGAGGGGCCGACCTCATACGACTGCTCCGGCCTCGTGATGGCGGCCTACCAGCGGGTGGGCATCTCACTGCCGCACTACACGGGCGACCAGTGGACGGCCGGACGGCACATCTCCAAGGAGGAGCTGCGCGCCGGCGACCTGGTCTTCTTCTATGGCGACCTGCACCACGTCGGCATCTACATCGGCGGCGGCATGATGGTCCACGCGCCGCAGACCGGTGACGTCGTACGGATCGCCTCCATCGCCCGCCGTCCGTTCGCGGGCGCCGTACGCATCGCCGACTGACCTCCGGGCACCACAGGCACTCTGACCGCTGGGGCCCTGGCGGCTGGGCCGGTCGAGCGGTCAGATGAGCTGGCGGCGGGCGGCCCAGGCCACGGCCTCGATCGCGGTGGCGACTCCGATGCGGTCGCAGATACCCCGTAGTCTCCGGCGTACCGTGCGCCCGCTGATATCCAGTCGTCTGCCAACCCGATCAACCGTGACCCCCTTGGCAAGCTCCGCCAGCAACGCGATATCCGCGTGGCTAAGCTCGACGCTCTCAGTGAGCACATACATCGGGAGCCCTCCCCCCAACAGCAGAACTCGAGACGTCTATGTCCGAGCAGTGCTGCTGCTCGTCTCGCAGACGGTAAGCGCATTCTGGAAAGGTCGTCAAGCCAGCGAATACTGCCCTCTGACCATCGCCATTGACATGATCGGCGGTATGTGAAGTACTCGCCATATGTCGGCACACTTCGGGGCCAGATGAGGGATCACAGCCGTCCTTACAACGGCTCCAGCGCGAGCCCTGTGGACCTGCCGGGCTTCGATCCGGTGAACGCGAATATTATTCGCACTTCATATGTGCATCATCGGAAATATGGCTGCTTGCGGCCGGGTCGGCGATGCGCGTCAAGGAGTATGAACGGTTCAGGCGCCGGAGGGAGGCGCCGCCCATCGCGGCCCGGCGCGGGCGGCCGGGAGATGGCTTGCCCGGCGCGCCGGCCCGCGTCAACGAACCGGCGAAGGTCGCCGCCCGCGTTCTCCTACTCGCCGCAGGAGACCGGACCGCTGTCAACCCCATCGGCCCGGCAGCGTCCGTACGCGGGCGCCGCGAACCGGCGAACCGGACCGGTTCGGCCCGGCGTGGGAGCCGGGCCGACATACTCAGTTGGTCGGCTTGACCAGCGGGAACAAGATCGTTTCCCGGATGCTCTTGCCCGTGAAGGCCATGATCATCCGGTCGATCCCGGCCCCCATGCCACCCGTGGGCGGCATGGCGTACTCCAGCGCCTGCAGGAAGTCCTCGTCGAGCTGCATGGCCTCCGGGTCGCCCCCGGCGGCCAGCAGTGACTGCTCCACCAGGCGCCGGCGCTGCTCGACCGGGTCGACGAGCTCGGAGTAGGCGGTGCCCAGCTCGGTGCCGAACCCGATGAGGTCCCACTTCTCGGTCAGCAGCGGGTTGTCGCGGTGCTGGCGGGTCAGCGGGGAGGTCTCCAGCGGGTAGTCCATGACGAACGTCGGCTGGATGAGCGTGTGCTCGACGAGGGCCTCGAAGATCTCCTGGACGAGCTTGCCCTGGCCCCACTTCGGGTCCCAGTGGATGTCGCGCCCGTCGGCGAACTTCCGGACCTGCTCGAGCGGGGTGTCGGTGGTGACCTCCTCGCCGAGCGCCTCGGACACCGCGCCGTACAGCGTGATGCGCGGCCACTCCGGGATGCCCAGGTCCACCTCGACACCGTCGTGGACGACCACCGAGGTGCCCAGCGCGGCCACGACGGCCTTCTGGTACATCCGCTGGGTCAGGTCGGCCATGTCGTTGTAGTCGAGGTAGGTGCCGTACGCCTCGATCATCGTGAACTCGGGGTTGTGCGTGGAGTCCGCGCCCTCGTTGCGGAAGTTGCGGTTGATCTCGAAGACCTTCTCGATGCCGCCGACCACGAGCCGCTTCAGGTAGAGCTCGATCGCGATGCGAAGGTAGAGCTCCATGTTGTAGGCGTTGATGTGGGTCTTGAACGGCCGGGCCGTCGCGCCGCCGTGGATCGGCTGCAGCATGGGCGTCTCGACCTCGAGGTAGCCCTCCTCGTGCCAGAAGTCACGCACCGCGCGCACCGTGGCGCTGCGGATGCGGGCCATCTCCCGGGCCTCGTCGTTGACGATGAGGTCGACGTAGCGCTGGCGTACGCGGGCCTCTGGGTCGGTGAGGCCGACATGCTTCTCCGGCAGCGGGCGCAGGCACTTGGCGGTGATCTGCCAGCGGTCGGCCAGGATCGACAGCTCGCCGCGGCGGGAGGTGATGACCTCGCCCTCCACACCCACGTGGTCGCCCAGGTCGACGTCGCGCTTCCAGGCCGCCAGCGACTCCTCGCCGACCTTGTCGAGCGAGATCATCACTTGCAGGTCGCCGCTGCCGTCGCGGAGTGTGGCGAAGCAGAGCTTGCCGCCCACGCGGTTGAGCATGACGCGGCCCGCGACGCCGACCTTGTCGCCGGTCGCGGTGTCCGGGTCGAGGGCCTGGTATTTCTCCCTGACCTCGGCGTTGGTCGCCGTGCGGGGAAAGGTCACCGGGTAAGGATCGACGCCTTCACTGCGAAGGCGGTCGAGCTTCTCCCTCCGGATGCGCATCTGCTCGGGAAGTTCGTCGCTCACAGCATCAAAGAGTAGGGGATATGGCGAACTGCAAGGGCTCGTCACCTCTCTGCAGGGTGGCTGCAAGAACTCTCCCGTACCAATGACACATCGAGCTCAGGGGGGAACCGGCAAGGCGCTGGCCCAGGGGGAGCTCAAGGAGAGATCATGATGAAGAAGCTCGCGACCGGCCTCGCCGCCGTCGCCGCCACGAGCGCGCTGGCCTTAGCGCTGCCTTCGGCCGCCAGCGCCAGCACCGCGGACTCCGACTCCTGGGGCCCGGTTTACTCGCAGCACTACCAGGCCAAGGCCTCCGGCTGGGTCGATGTGGACTGGGACGACGACGACCACGAGTCGAACACGATCACCGTCAAGGGCAAGCTCTGGGACCTGGACAACCGCAGCTACGACGAGGGCGGCAAGTGCGCGTACGTGAAGTTCCAGGCCAGCGACTTCGACGACAACTGGTCGACGGTCTACACCAAGAAGTACTGCGGCTACCCGGCCTTCAAGCGCTTCTCCTTCGACAGCGACGACGTCTCCAGCCTCCGCGTGAAGGTCTGCCAGATCGACCTCCACGGCTCCTACCCGCGCAACTGCGGCAGCTGGGGCTACCTGTACACCGGCGACTCCGAGTAACCGGCCAGGTAGAGACAGTCCACGAACGCAAGCGGCCCCCTCACCCGAGCGGGGGGCCGCTTGTTCATGCCGTGTTCCTGTTGTAGATCAGCCGCAGGCCGATCAGCGTCAGCCACGGCTCGTGCACGTCGATCGAGCGCGACTCGCCCACCACCAGCGCCGCGTGCCCGCCGGTGGCCACCACGGTCACCTCGTCGGGGTCGTCGGCCAGTTCGGCCGTCATCCGCTCGACGATGCCGTCGACCTGGCCCGCGAAGCCGTAGATGATGCCGGCCTGGAGCGCCTCGACGGTGTTCTTGGCGATGACCGAGCGCGGCCTGACCAGCTCCACCTTGTGCAGCTGGGCGCCCGCCGCCGCCAGGGCGTCGACGGAGATCTCGATGCCGGGCGCGGTGACCGCGCCGATGTACTCGCCCTTGGCCGACACCGCGTCGAACGAGGTCGCGGTGCCGAAGTCGACGATGACGCAGGGGCCGCCGTACTGGTCGATGGCCGCCAGCGCGTTGACGATCCGGTCGCTGCCGACCTCCTTGGGGTTGTCCATGCGGACGGGCACGCCGGTACGTATGCCCGGCTCCACGATCACCGCGGTCACGTCGCCGTAGTAACGGCGGCACATCTCGCGCATCTCGTTGAGCACACTCGGCACGGTCGAGCAGATCGCGATGCCGCTGACATCGGCTCCCTTGAGCAATGGAGACTGGGTGAGCAGCCCTTGGAGCACGACCGCGATCTCGTCGGCGGTGCGGCGGGCGTCCGTGGCCAGCCGCCAGTGCTCGATGACTTCCTCGCCCTCGAACAGGCCGAGCACCGTGTGCGTGTTGCCGACGTCGATCGTGAGCAGCATCGATTACCCCCGTAGATCCAGTGCGATGTCGAGGGCCGGCGCCGAGTGCGTGAGCGCTCCCACCGCAAGGTAGTCAACGCCAGTTTCGGCCACAGCGCGGGCCGATTCCAAGGTCAACCCTCCACTAGCCTCAAGCTTCGCCCGATTTCTCACGATGTGGACGGCTTGGGCGGTCTCCTCGACCGTGAAGTTGTCGAGCAGGATCTCCTCGGCGCCTTCTTCGAGCACCGGGCCGAGCTGGTCGATCCGGTCCACCTCCACCTCGATCGGCAGCTCCGGATAGCGCTCTCTCACCGCGCGGAACGCCTCGGCCACGCCGCCGGCGGCCACCACGTGGTTGTCCTTGATCAGCGCCGCGTCCGACAGGGACATCCGGTGGTTGACGCCGCCGCCGCAGCGCACCGCGTACTTCTCCAGCGCCCGCAGGCCGGGCAGCGTCTTGCGGCTGTCACGCACCCTCGCCCGGGTGCCGCTGACCGCCTCGACCCACCTGCCGGTCAGCGTCGCGATGCCGGACAGGTGCGTGAGCAGGTTGAGCGCGCTGCGCTCCGCCGTCAGCAGGCCCCTGACCGGGCCCTCCACGGTCATCAGTACGTCACCCGCGCGGACGCGCTCGCCGTCCTTGGCCCGCCGCTCCGTACGGGCCGCGCCCAGCCGGACGAACACCGCCTCGGCCACGGCCAGCCCGGCGACGATGCCGTCCTTGCGGGCCACCACGTCCGCGACCGCGCGCTGCTCCGCCGGGATGGTGGCCAGGCTCGTCACGTCGCCCGCCTCTTGCAGGTCCTCGGCGAGGGCCCGGTCGATCAGCGCGTCGATCTCCGCCGGATCCAGCCCGGCGGCGGCCAGCTCCTGCGCCAGTCGCGGCGGCGTGGTGTCGCCGTGCGGCGTGTACGTCATCTGGGGCCCCTCCTCGGTCAGGGTCACGTCCAGGTGACCCAGCCAGTCATTGTCGTCTCGGCCGGGGAAGTCCTCGCGCCAGTGCGAGCCGCGCGTCTCCAACCGGGCCCGGGCGGCGCCCACCAGCACGGTGGCGACGGTCAGCAGGTTCGTGGCCTCCCACGACTCCGTGCAGGGCTGCACCTGGACCGGGGTCCACCGGGCGTCCCGGAGCGCCCGCGCCGTCTCCGCGAGCGACTCACGGCTGCGCAGCACGCTCGCTCCCCCGCTCATGCGGGCCTGGACCTTGGCGCGGATGCGCGGGTCGGCCAGGCCCGTGGCCGCCCGGCTCGCGACCACCTCGCCCGGCGCGCGTCGTACCGACGCCTGCCCCGCCGCCCCTTCCGGCGATACCGACGCCTGCCCTGCCGCCCCTTCCGGCGGTATCGGCGCCCGCTCCTCGGCCCCGCTCACCGCGTGGATGTCCGCGGCGATGCGCTCGGCGAAGACCAGGCCCTCCAGCAGCGAGTTGGACGCGAGCCTGTTCGCGCCGTGCACGCCCGTGCACGCGACCTCGCCGCACGCGTAGAGGCCCTCGATGGAGGTACGGCCGTGCAGATCGGTCCTGACCCCGCCGCTGGCGTAGTGGGCGGCCGGGGCGACGGGGATGGGCTCGGTGGCCGGGTCGATGCCGTGCTCGCGGCAGACCGCGTAGATCGTGGGGAAGCGGGTCTTCCACCGCTCCTCACCGAAGTGTCGGCCGTCGAGGAAGACGTGGCTCTGCCCGCTCTCGCGCATCGTACGCGTGATGGCCTTGGCGACGACGTCGCGCGGCGCCAGGTCGGCCAGCTCGTGCACGCCCCTCATGAACGCGCGGCCCTCGTGGTCGATCAGGAAGGCGCCCTCGCCCCTGACCGCCTCGGAGATCAGCGGCTGCTGCCCGGTCGACTCCTCGCCGAGCCACAGCACCGTGGGATGGAACTGGACGAACTCGATGTCGCGCACCACGGCTCCCGCCCTGAGCGCGAGCGCGACGCCGTCGCCGGTGGAGACGACGGGATTGGTGGTGGACGCGTACACCTGCCCCATGCCGCCGGTGGCCAGCACGACCGCCCGCGCGTGCACCGCGCCCACGCCGTCGCGGGCGCCCTCGCCCATGACGTGCAGCGTCACGCCCCTGGCCCGGCCGCGCGCGTCCGTCAGCAGGTCGAGGACCAGCGCGTGCTCGATGACCTCCACCGCGCCCGCCCTGACCGCCTCGGCCAGCGCCCGCTGCACCTCGGCTCCGGTGGCGTCGCCGCCCGCGTGCACGATCCTGTCGCGCCGGTGACCGCCTTCCCGGGTGAGCTGGAGCTCGCCGTCGGGGGTCCGGTCGAACCGGGCGCCGCGCTCCATCAGCCGCCGCAGCGCGCCCGGCCCCTCGGTCACCAGCGTCCGTACGGCCCGCACGTCGCACAGGCCCACTCCGGCGATCAACGTGTCGTTCAGATGCTCGTCGGGAGTGTCGTGCGGGTCGAGCACGGCCGCGATCCCGCCCTGGGCCCACCGGGTGGATCCGGACGAGAGCACGTCCTTGGTGACGACGAGGACCTTGGCCGCGGGGTCCAGCTCGGCATAGCGCAGGGCCACGGTCAGCCCGGCGATGCCGGAGCCCACGACGACCACGTCGGCCTCGGCGATCCAGCCGGGGTCGGGGGCCGTCAGTCGGAGGGGAATCGCCGGTGCGCTCATGGACTCTCCTCATTGAGGCGATTTCGTCAACATGACGATAACCCACCGACTGCGGTGGTGACTCCGGGGGGTGTGCTCAGTCCTCCGGGAACGCGAGTAGCTGGGGGAGACCTCATCCCAGCCGAGCGCATCGGCTGGGGTCGCCTGGAAGCGTCCGTCTGGAGGTCGGGTGAGACGACGGCGTGGGGCGCGCGAACCGTCTGGCGAGGCCCTGTCAGGCCGGATCGAGCGACAGGACGGCGTTGTCGATCAGCCGGGTGGTGCCGACCTTGGCGGCCACCGCGAGCACCGCCTCGCCCCGGTATGACTCGCTCACTTCGGCGAACGTGGCCGGATCGACGAGCACCAGGTAGTCGAGCGCGAGTCGTGGAGCCGCGCCCTCCAGCACGGCCAGCGCCGCCGCCCGGATCCTGGCCGGGACGGACTCCGCCGCCCCCTCCGTAAGGGCCGCGGCCTCCGCCGCTCGATCTGGAAGGGCCGCAGCCTCCGCCGCTCGATTCGGAAGGGCCGCGGCCTCCGCCGCGCCCGCCCGTAGGGCCCTGGAGAGCGTCAGGGCGACCTGCCGCTCGTCGGTGGACAGGTAGCGGTTGCGGCTCGACAGCGCCAGGCCGTCGGGCTCGCGGACGGTCGGCGCGCCGACGATGTCGATCGGCAGGTCGAGGTCGGCGACCATCCGGCGGATCATGGCGAGCTGCTGGGCGTCCTTCTGCCCGAAGACCGCCACGTCGGGCTGGACGAGGTTGAACAGCTTGAGCACGACCGTGAGCACACCGTCGAAGTGACCGGGCCGGACGGCGCCCTCGACGATCGTGCCCATCTCGCCCGACTGGACGCTGACCTGGCGGCCAGGGGGATACATGTCGTCGGCCGACGGGGCGAAGACGACGTCCACGCCTTCGGCCCGGCACGCCTCCAGGTCCGCGTCGAACGTCCGCGGATAGCGGGAAAAATCCTCGTTTGGCGAAAATTGCAGAGGATTGACGAAGATGCTGACCACGACGTGGTCGGCGCGTACGCGGGCCTCGCGGATCAGGGAGCGGTGACCCTCGTGCAGCGCACCCATGGTGGGCACCAGCGCGACGCTCCCCTCGCCGCGCGCTTTGACCAGGTCGGTGCGGTTCTTGGCGACGATCAGGTCCATATGTTGCCTCCGAGCGCGTCGAGCAGGCGCTCGGCCTCTTCGGGCTTCAGCAGCCCCGCGGCGAGCGCGCGGTCCGCCGTGAGCCTAGCGAGGGCGATGTAGGCGTCGGCCGCCTCGGGGGCCGCCAGGATCAGCGCGTCGACATGCTTGCGTACGGTGCCCGCGTCCCCCCGCACCACGGGACCGGTCAGTCCGGCGATGCCCAGCCGCAGCACGTTGTCGAGCGCCGCGCCGAGCAGCGGCCCGAGCATGATGCCCGGATGCTCCACGCCGATGCCCCGCAGGAGCTCCTGCGACTCGGCGATGAGCGTGACCATGTGGTTGGCCGCCCCGGCCAGGGCCGCGTGGTAGAGGGCACGGTCGGCGTCGGCGATCCAGACCGGCTCGCCGCCCATCTCGATGACCAGGGCCTCGGCGATGGGCCTGAGCGTGTCAGGCGCGGTCACGCCGAACGAGATGCCGGTGATGCGGTTGAGATCGTCGTCCCTCCCGGTGAACGTCATCACCGGATGGAGCGCGAGCGGCAGCGCGCCCGCCTTGGCGGCCGGCTCGAGCACCGACAGCCCGTACGCGCCGCTGGTGTGCACGAGCAGCTTGCCCCGCAGGTCCGCGCCGGTCGAGGCCAGACCGTTGACCAGATCGGGCAGCGCGTCGTCGGGCACGGTGAGCAGGATCAGCTCAGCCGTCTTGACGACCTCCTCGGGCCGGGTCGGCTGCACGCCGAGCCGCTCCGCCGCCCACCGGTGCGAGGCGTCGGAGACCCCGCTGGCGGCGACCACATAGTGTCCGGCCTGCGCCAGTGCGGCACCCAGCACCGAACCCACCTTGCCCGCGCCCAGCACGCCCACGGCCAGCCGCGCCGGCCGATCCCCTGCGTCCATGACGTCCCACCTCTGTCGACCCTGATGGCACTGCCGCCCAGCGTAACGGCCGCCCGCGACTACGTACGTGACCAGGCTTTTGCCGCATGTTGAGTTACCCACAAAAGGGACAAGGGCATACAAAACATGCACCCCCTGTCGGAAGAGATGAGGAGAGGGGTTCATCTCGTGGTGGCGGGCGCCGAGTTGTCGACCCGACGCCCGCGTTGATCTACGGGGGGGCTTACTTCGTGAGATAGTCCAGGGCATGTGGCTCACCTGGCGCGCCGCGATGCAGCACGCGCTGTACGGCGAGGACGGTTTCTACCTCCGCGAGCGCCCTTCGGGCCACTTCCGTACGTCGGTCAGCGCCTCGGCCGCCTTCGCCGACGCGGTTCTGGCCCTGCTCAACCAGGTCGACGCCGACCTCGGCTTCCCGGAGAGCATCGACCTGGTCGACATCGGCGCGGGAGAGGGCGCCCTGGTGGCCCGCGTGCTCGACGCCGCCGATCCCGGGCTGCGCGCCAGGCTCAACATCACCGCCGTCGACCTCTCGCCCAGACCCGACGACCTGCCCAAGAGCATCGACTGGCGCCCCCGGATCCCCTCCGTCATCACCGGGCTGGCGATCGCCAACGAGTGGCTGGACAACGTTCCGCTCGACGTGGCCGAGCAGACGGCCGACGGGCCGCGGCTGGTTCTGGTCGACACCGAGACGGGTGAGGAACGGCTGGGCGACCCGGTGCCCGACACCGACCGCGCCTGGCTCGGCCGGTGGTGGCCGTCGCTGAGCCGCATCGGCTTCCGGGGGGAGATCGGGTGCCCGCGCGACGCCGCGTGGGCGGCCGTGGTGACCCGTCTCAGGAGGGGTCGCGCGGTGGCCATCGATTATGCACACCCTGTGGATAACCGTCCGTGCCATGGCACACTCACCGGCTACCGGGATGGCGCGGTCGTGGCGCCCATCCCCGACGGTACCTGCGACATCACCGCGCACGTGGCGCTCGACGCGTGCGCCGAGGCCGGTCGGCGGGCCGGTGCGATATCCACAGGCTTGTCCACACAGCGCGATGCGCTAAGGGCTTTGGGGGTCACCGGCACGCGTCCGCCCATCGACCTCGCGCACGCCGATCCGACGGCTTATCTCCGGGCCCTGGCCCGCGCCTCGGAGGAGGGCGAGCTGATCGACCCGAGGGGTCTCGGCGGCTTCGGCTGGCTCGTCCAGGACCGCCGGTGACCCATCGGCGATGGCCCGTCCCACGACCGTCTCGGTCTCTGTGACGGCCCGTCGTGGCTGAGGTCCCTGGGGAGGAATACCCCCTCCGGGGGAGCGGAAGTGGCCGGTCCGTCGTGGCTGAGGTCCCTGGGGAGGAATACCCCCTCCGGGGGAGCGGAAGTGGCCGGTCCGTCGTGGCTGAGGTCCTTAGGAGGGGACCCCTCCGGGAGAGCGGAAGCAGACGGTCCGTCAGGGCAGAGGTTGGCGGGCAGTCGAGGTGGCCGCGTCAGCCCGTCGTCAGGTCGAGGGACTTCAGGCCGCGGATGACGTAGCCCGGCTTCCACTCCGGCTCGCGGGTGAGCTCCAGCTTCGGCGCCCGTTCCAGCAGGGCGCCGAACGACTCGATCAGCTCGATGCGGGCCAGCGGCGCGCCCAGGCAGAAGTGGATCCCCGCCCCGAAGGAGATGTGCGGGTTGTCCGGGCGACCCACGTCGAGCCGGTCAGGGTCGTCGAACACCGCCTCGTCGCGGTTGGCCGAGCCGAACAGCAGCGCGACCTCGGCCCCGCGCGGGATCTCGACCCCGTGCACCTCGATGTCCTCCAGCACCCACCGCTCGAACATCTGCAGCGGCGTGTCCCAGCGCATCAGCTCCTCGACGGCCGTGGGCAGCAGGCCACGGTCCTCGCGCAGGCGTACCAGCTCGGCGGGGTTCCTGAACAGGGACCACCAGCCGTTGCCCGTCACGTTCACGGTCGCCTCGTGACCGGCGTTGAGCAGCAGCACGCAGGTGCCGATCAGCTCGTCCTCGGTGAGCTCCTCGATCGCCGCGAGCGCGCTGATCAGGTCGTCGCCCGGCCGGACGGCCCGCTCGCGGGCCAGGTCCGCGAGGTAGGCGGCGAACTCCGCCGCCGCCTTGGCGGCCACGTGCTGCGATTCCACGCTCGGGTTCAGCTCGTACATCCGGCAGATGTCGGCCGACCAGGGGCGCAGCAGGTGCCGGTCCGCCTCGGGCACGCCGAGCATCTCCGCGATGACGGTCACCGGCAGCGGCTCGGCGACCTCGGCGATCAGGTCGCCGCCGCCCTTCTCGACGAACGCCTCGACCAGCCCCTCGGCGATGGCCCTGACCCGGGGGCGCAGCGACTCGACCATGCGCGGGGTGAACGCCTTGGAGACCAGCCGGCGCAGCCTGGTGTGCACCGGCGGCTCCACATCGAGCATGCCGGCCCTGGTCACCCGCCAGAACGGTTCCTGGAACGCCGGCTCGTCCGGCCTGCCGAACTCCTCGTGCGTGGCCACGTGGAGATAGGAGCGGCCCAGCCGGCGGTCTCTGAGCAGCGCGTTCACGTCCGCGTGCCGGGAGATCAGCCACTGCCCCGTCGGCTCGAAGTAGCTGACGGGGGCGTCACTCCTCAGCTCCGCGTACGCGCCATAGGGGTAGGCGACAAAATCCGGATTCCAGGGATCGAAGCGCACTTTTTCATCTTATGAGGATGCTTGCTTGGCGTGCCTGCTCCGCATCCGGATGTTGAGCAGCTCCACGATCACCGAGAAGGCCATCGCGAAGTAGATGTAGCCCTTGGCGATGTGCTGGCCGAGCCCCTCGGCGATGAGCACCACCCCGATCAGCACCAGGAACGCCAGAGCCAGCATCTTGATGCTCGGATGCTTGTCCACGAACCTGCTGATCGGCCCGGACGCGAACAGCATGACCAGCACCGCCACGATCACCGCGGCGATCATCACGCCGAGCTCGTCCACCATGCCCACAGCGGTGATCACCGAGTCGAGCGAGAACACCACGTCCAGGATCATGATCTGCACGATCACCGAGGCGAACGACGTGACGGCCCGGCCCTTGCCGTTCTCCTCCTTCAGCTCCATGCTGTGCCCGATCTCGGTGACGCTCTTGGCCAGCAGGAACAGACCGCCCAGCAGCAGGATCAGGTCACGCCCTGATATCCCGTGGCCGAAGACCTCGAACAGTGGCGTGGTCAGCCGGACCACCCACGACAGCGCCAGCAGCAGGAGCAGCCGGCTGATCAGCGCCGCGCCCAGGCCCATGACCCGGGCCCTGTCGCGCTGCTCGGGCGGCAGCTTCCCGGCCAGGATGGAGATGAAGATGATGTTGTCGATACCAAGGACGATCTCTAGTGCGACCAGGGTGAAAAACCCGATCCAGATCTGAGGGTCGGCCACCCAGTCCAGCATTAGTACTCCTCACAGCAGGGGTTTCAGTTACCAACGAGGCAGGGGCCGCATAAGTTCGCGGTTGCGATTCATGGCTGGGTGTCGGTTATAGTGCGGATGTAGGTCATGAGTGCCAGCGCACAGCCCCGGCTTGCTGGCCGGCAACCCTCGCGTCCGCGGCGGGGTGCCCCGGGTGAAGACCTGGTCCGTCACGAGGGGTGGCGGGCAAGCGCGGGCTCGCTGGGTGTTCCGGGGGTCCGATGGCCCCAGGAGGTTCGCCGTGTCCACGTTGACGATCTTCAGCTCCCTGCCCGCTCAGGCCACCGAGGCGCCGGCTGCCGGGCGCGCCCGTCCGATCCCCGCCGTGCTGGGCGCCGATCTGGAAGTGCCGGTCAAGGGCGGCAGGCTGGTGACGTACGCCAACCTCGACTACGCGGCGAGCGCCCCCTGTCTGGAGCCGGTCAGTGCCGCCGTCACCGCCGCGCTCCCGGCCTACTCCAGCGTCCACCGCGGCGCGGGCTACGCCTCCCAGCTCACCACCGCCCGCTACGAGCAGGCCCGCCACACGGTCAGGGCGTTCGTCGGCGCCCGCCCCGACGACGCGGTGATCTTCACCCGCAACACCACCGACGCGACGAACCTGCTGGCCCGCTGCCTGCCCGAGGGCACGACCGCGGTCGTCTTCGACACCGAGCACCACGCCTCGCTGCTGCCCTGGAAGCAGTCCGTACGGCTGGCGCCGCCCGCCTTCCCCGGCGAGGCCGTCCGCGCCGCCGACGAGGCGCTGGCCGGGATCGACGGCCCCAAGCTGCTCGTGGTCACCGCCGCCTCCAACGTCACCGGCGAGCTCTGGCCCATCGCCGCCCTGGCGCACATCGCGCACCGCCACGGAGCCCGGATCCTGGTGGACGCCGCCCAGCTGGTGCCGCACCGGCGGCTCAACCTGACCGCGCTCGACCTCGACTACGTCGCCTTCTCCGGGCACAAGCTCTACGCGCCCTTCGGGGCCGGGGTGCTGGTCGGCCGCCGTGACTGGCTCTCCTCCGGCGAGCCGTACCTCAAGGGCGGCGGCGCCGTGCGCTCCGTCGACGAGGACATCGAGTGGCACGAGGACGCCGAGCCGCGTCACGAGGCGGGCACCCCGAACGTCCTGGGCGCCATCGCCGTGGCCGCCGCCTGCGACGCGCTCAGCGCCACCGGCTGGACCGCGCTGGTGCGCGAGGAGGAGCGGCTCATCACCCGCCTCCGGTCCGGTCTGGCGGCGATCGAGGGCGTGCGCGAGCTGTCGCTCTGGGGGCCGGACCAGCCACGCGTGGGCATCGTCTCGTTCGTCGTGGACGGGCACTCGGCGCGCGAGGTGGCCGAGGTGCTGTCGGGCGAGTACGGGATCGGCGTGCGTGACGGCAAGTTCTGCGCGCACCCCTTCGTCCGGCACCTGCTCGGCACCGCCGACGGCGGCTGTGAGGACGACACGGCCTCCGCGGTCCGCGCCTCGATCGGCATCGGCACCACGGAGGAGCACGTGGACCGCCTCGTCGACGCCCTCCGCGACCTCGCCGCCCGCTGAGGTCACGGACGCGGCGAACGTCCGCGCGACACGCTGAGGTCACGCGCTCGGCGAACGGCCGCGTGACGGCTCGTCGGCTACGACGTCATCCATGCTCCTCATGTCACCGTCCCGGGCGGTCGGTTGCACCGGTCTGGGGGCGGTGTCCGCCTCCGGAGCGGCCTCCGGCCTGATGGAGGTGGGCGGAGCGTGGCCCGCGAGATCCTGCTCGGCCGCGCGACGCTCGGCGCGCCGCCGGTAGCCGCCGTGCAGGATGCCGTCGATGCCGATCCGGCCACCGCCCACCGCCACGAGCAGCAGGCAGGCCACGGCCAGCGCACCGGCGAGCTCCCAGCCGCCGTTCTGGATCAGGACGCCATGGGCGCCGTGGACGAAGATGATCGCGCCCAGCATGTCGACCACCAGCCCGAGGGCCGCCAGCCGCACCAGCAGGCCGATGATGAGCAGGACCCCTCCGATGGTCTCGACGAGGATGGCGAACCCGGCCGACAGCTGCGGCAGCGGTATCCCCATCTGGTTGAAGGCGGCAGCCGTGACCGGCACCCCGATCTGCATCTTCTGCCACCCGTGGGTCACGAAGATCACACCGATCGCCACCCGTGAGATCAGGGCAGCAAGATCGAAAAGAATTCTTTGCACGGTTTTCTCCCCCCGTTCCCGATGTTCCTCCCCTGTCCAGTGGGCGGAATGCACCGTTATAGGGTTCCTTGACCTCTTCCTGTGCTGGATCACCACGACTGCCGGTGGCAGCATTGCCATATGACGGAACGCGTGGTCGGGATCGGCGTCGGGGCGAAAGAGCTGGCCACCGAGGACATGATCCTCAACATCGGCCCACAGCACCCGTCGACGCACGGGGTGCTCAGGCTGCGGCTCACCCTCGACGGCGAGCGCATCGCCACGGCCGAGCCGATCATCGGCTACATGCACCGGGGCGCGGAGAAGCTGTTCGAGGTCCGCGACTACCGGCAGATCATCATGCTGGCCAACAGGCACGACTGGCTGGCGGGGTTCGCCAACGAGCTGGGCGTGGTGCTGGCCGCCGAGCGCATGCTGGGCATGGAGGTGCCGGTCCGGGCCGTGTGGGCGCGCACGCTGCTGGCCGAGCTGAACCGGGTGCTGAGCCACCTGATGTTCCTCGGCTCGTACCCGCTGGAGCTGGGCGCGATCACCCCCATCTTCTACGCCTTCAACGAGCGCGAGCGCATCCAGGCCGTCATGGAGGAGATCTCCGGCGGCCGGATGCACTACATGTTCAACCGGGTCGGCGGGCTGAAGGAGGACCTGCCGTACGGCTGGCTGGACCGGGTTTCTGAGACCGTCGCCGAGACCCGGCGCCGCGTGCCCGACATCGAGAATCTCATCCTGAACAACGAGATCTTCCTGGCCCGTACCAAGGGCGTCGGCGTCCTGACCCGCGAGCAGATCCTGCAGTACGGCGTGAGCGGCCCCATCGCCCGCGCCTCCGGTGTCGACCTCGACCTGCGGCGCGATCAGCCGTACCTGGCCTATCCCGAGTTGCCGGTGAAGGTGGTCACGCGTGGCGCGGGCGACTGCCACGCCCGCTTCGAGATCCTGCTCGACCAGCTCAAGGTCTCGCTCGACCTGGCCGACGCGTGCGTCGACCGGCTGCGCTCGCTGCCGCCTGGCCCCATCAACCAGCGCCTGCCCAAGGTGCTCAAGGTGCCGGAGGGCCACACGTACGCCTGGACCGAGAACCCGCTCGGCATCAACGGCTACTACCTCGTGTCCAAGGGAGACAAGACTCCATGGCGGCTCAAGCTGCGCTCCGCGTCGTACAGCAACATCCAGGTGCTCCGGGAGATGCTGCCGGGGCACCTGGTGGCCGACATGGTGGCGATCCTCGGCTCGATGTTCTTCGTCGTGGGTGACATCGACAAGTGACCGGCGTCGCGACTCCGCAGCGGGACAAATATGTCGACTGGCTGCGCGCTCTCAGTCTGATCGTGGTGGTGGTGTGGCACTGGGCGTTCACCATCCTGCAGTGGAAGCCCGAGGGTCCCGAACCGACCAGCCCGCTCGGCTTCACCTCGGGGCTGTGGATACTCACCTGGCTGCTCCAGGTGCTGCCGCTCTTCTTCTACGTCGGCGGCCACGTCCACCTGCTGTCGTGGAGCCGCGCCCAGGCCCGCGGCACCGGCATCGGCCGGTTCGTCTGGCGGCGCATCCGCGCGCTGGCCGCCCCCGCGCTCGTGCTGGTGGGCGTGTGGGTCACCATCGGCGCGGTAGTGACCTGGGTGTTCCACGTCGAGTGGATGTGGCGGGTGGTGCTGCTCGTGCTCAGCCCGCTCTGGTTCCTCGGCGTCTACCTGGTGCTGATCGCGCTGCTGCCCGTGGCGTTGTGGCTGCACCGCCACTACGACGTGCTGGCGCTCATCTGGCTGGGCGGCGCCGCCCTGGTGATCGACGTGCTCCGCTTCCGGTACGGCGTCGAGTGGGTCGGCTGGCTGAACATGATCGTCGTCTGGGGGCTGGCCCACCAGGCCGGCTTCTTCTACGACCGGATCGTCATCCTGCCCAGGCGCTATGACATAGGAGTCCTGTGGACCGGGCTGTTCGCCCTGTTCGGCCTGGTCTACTCAGGCATCTACCCCGGCTCGATGGTCGGGGTGCCCGGCGACAAGTGGTCGAACATGGCGCCGCCCACCTTCGTCATCGTGGCGCTGCTGCTCTTCCAGATCGGCCTGGTGGAGGTGCTGCGGCCGTCGATGGAACGCGTCCTGGAGAAGCCCGGGTGGCGCCGGGTCAACGGCACCATCAACCGCTACGCCCTGCCGCTGTTCCTCTTCCACACCACCGGCATGGCGATCGCGCTGGGGCTGCTGTGGTGGTTCTTCGGCACGCTCGGCGGCGAGGTGCCACCGGACCTCAGATGGTGGCTGGAACGCCCGCTCGCCATCCTGGGCCCGCTGATCTGCACCCTCCCGGTCATCTACCTCTTCGGCCGCAAGCGAGCCTCTGCCGAACAAATGCATGACAGAAGTTGAACGTGCCGCTAGCCTGGGAACATGATGGCAAACATCGGGTTCCGCGCCACCCCTGAGGATGAGCGCATCATCCAGGCCGCCATGCAGGAGGGCGAGCGGACTAGTGACGTGATCCGGCGCGCGCTCCGCTTGCTCGAACGGGAAGTCTGGCTCAAGCAGGCCCGCGCCGACGCCAAGCGACTGGCCGACGAGGACCTGTCCCAGGAAGAGGACGCCTGGTGATTCGCGGCGCCATCTACCGTGTGGACCTGGGCGAGGCGAAGAGGGGGCACGAGCAGCGTGGTCGCCGCTATGGTCTCGTGCTCAGTCCCACCGACATGGCCTGGAGCGTGGCAACGGTGATCCCCACCTCCACCAGCGCGCAGGCCACCCTCTTCCGCCCTGAGGTGGAGTTCGGCGGGCAGCGCACCAGGCTGCTCGTCGACCAGATCCGCACCGTCGACACCACCTTCATCCAAGGCGAGCCCCTCTACTACCTGGGCCGCGACGAAATGGCCGAAGTTGAGCATGCGGTCACGCTCTACCTCGGCCGCTGATCCTCCGGGTCCTTCGGGATGCGGCAGGCGTGCTCCAGGAAGAGGGCGGCGCAGATCAGCACCACGAACGCCAGCAGCGAGCCCACCGCGATGAAGAACTCGAACCGCGGCGTCTCCCTGGTGAACAGCTGGACCGTGTGCAGGACGAATCCACCGAAGATGCCCGCGAACACCGCACCCACGTAAGCCGACGCCTTGCCCAAGGCGGCCAGCCGGGCCACCGCCAGCGGCTCGACCGGCTTGGTGTCAGGTTTGCGGTCGATCCGGGCCTTCGTCACCCACCCGCTGTAGGCCTCCCCGAGGGCCAGCAGCAGGACCGTGGGGATGGCGGTCCACGGCACGATGGGCAGGTCGGCGTAGAACTCCCTGACCACCATCCAGGCGATCAACGCCACGATGACAACGATGCCGACCAGCAGGCCGGGGCGAGTAGGCCTCAATCCGGACTCTGGAGCTTGAGGTCCGCACGCAGCCGTACACCGCTCTGGTCGAGGTCCGTGAGCAGGTCGGCGACCTGGCCCTGGCCGGGCAGCACGCCGTCGGGGTCCACGTCCGCCCACGGGACCAGGACGAAGGCCCGCTCGTGCGCGAGCGGGTGCGGCAGCGTCAGGTCGGGGTCGTCGGAGACCGTGTCACCCACGACGATCAGGTCGATGTCGAGCGTACGCGGACCCCAGCGTTCCTTGCGCTCCCGGCCGAAGGCGTTCTCGACGCCCTGCGCCCGCTCCAGCAGCGCCTGCGGTTGGAGCGTGGTCTCGGCGATGACGATCGCGTTGAGGTAGGGGCGCTGCCCGGCGGGACCGCCGACCGGGTCGGTCTCATAGACGGGCGAGCTCGCGACGAACTCCAGCCCTGGCGCGTCGAACAGCGTGTCGATGGCGTCCTGCAACGTCTGGAAGCGCCGCCCGAGATTGCTACCGAGAGACAGTACGACGTTCACCTGCTCCTCCCCTCGCTCACGTTCATTCGCGACTCCGTTGGATGGTGACGACCACGTCGTCGAACGGCAGCGGGATCGGTGCCGCGGGCTTGTGCACACTCACCTCGACCGACTCCACCAGGCCGGCGGCCAGGCACACGTCGGCGAGGCGCTGCGCGAGCGTCTCGATCAGCTCGACCGGCTCGCCTTCCACGACGGCGACCAGCGCCTGGGCGAGCTCGCCGTAGTGGACCGTCTTGCCGAGGTCGTCGGAGGCGGCGGCGGGGGCGGTGTCGAGGAACAGCGTCGCGTCGACCACGAACTCCTGCCCCAGCTCACGCTCGGCCGCCAGCACGCCGTGCCGGCCCCGCGCCCGCAAGCCCTTCAGCGCGATGCGATCAGACCTCAAGCTCGCCTTCCTCCTCGTCGTCGTCACCCTGGAGCACCGGCGAACCGTGATGCAT
Organism: Nonomuraea sp. NPDC049158; assembly: GCF_040648335.1. Lineage (NCBI taxonomy): Bacteria > Bacillati > Actinomycetota > Actinomycetes > Streptosporangiales > Streptosporangiaceae > Nonomuraea > Nonomuraea sp. NPDC049158. The sequence goes on along the minus strand of NZ_JBEZDM010000004.1, from coordinate 360,625 downwards.
CCACAGCCGCCAGCCCTGCGCCGTGCGCACGTAGACGTTACTGGCCACCACCTTGCCGGCGGCGAAGCTGGACTCGCCCTCCTCGCCGGCGGTGAGGATGTTCTCGACGCAGGTGAGCACGGCCACGTCACCCAGCACGGTGGTGTTGACGTCGGTCAGCACGAACTGGATGTAGGTGGTGTTGGCCATGATGAGCGCCCAGGAGCGCAGCACCTCGGAGCGCCCCGAGAGCAAGGTCCAGCCCGGGTGTACGCAGCTGACCTGCTCGTCGGCGGAGTCCTCGGCCCAGATCTCGGTCATCTTGTCGAGGTTGGCGTCCTCGATCGCGAGATAGAAGTCCTGGTTGACCGTCTCGATCGCGGCGGTGTCGACACTCATGTGTTGGCTCCGGGTCTCTTCCATGCGGCGGCCACGCGCACGGCATCGGCATTGGGACCTACTTCGTGCACTCGTACGCACCAGGCACCGGCGTGCGCGGCCAGCGCCGTCACGGCCACCGTGGCGTCGTCACTGCCGCTGAACGGGCGCGGCGTGCCGTCGGCGTCGGCCAGCAGCCGCCCCAGGAACCGCTTGCGCGAGGCCCCGATCAGCAGCGGATAGCCGAGCTCGGCCAGCTCCCCCATTCCGGCGAGCAGCTCCCAGTTGTGCGCGGGGTTCTTCGCGAAGCCCAGCCCGGGGTCGAGCACGATCTGCTCCTCGGACACGCCTTCGGCCAGCACCAGGCCGACCCGCTTGGCGAGCTCCTCGCGCACCTCGGTCACGACGTCGTCGTAGACGGCCCGGCGGTCCATGTCATGGCTGTGGCCGCGCCAGTGCATCACCACGTAGTCGACGCCGGTGTCGGCCACCACGCGCGGCATCTCGGGATCGGCCAGGCCGCCGCTCACGTCGTTGACCAGCCTCGCCCCCGCCTCCACCGCCGCCCTGGCGACCTCGGCCCGCATGGTGTCGACGCTGACCGCCACTCCCTCGGCGCTGAGCGCCCTGATCACCGGCACGACGCGGGCCAGCTCCTCGTCGAGCGGCACTCTGGCGGCGCCGGGGCGGGTGGACTCACCGCCCACGTCGACGATGTCGGCCCCCTCACCGACCAGTTCCAGTCCGTGCCGGATCGCGGCCGCCTCGTCGAACCACAGGCCCCCGTCGGAGAACGAGTCCGGAGTGACGTTGACCACGCCCATGACGAGGCACCGCGCCTCTGCTCCGACAACCATGCCCCAAGCCTAGGCGGTCATGGTTGATGGGGTCTGTGGAGGGTGCCCACACGCAAATAACAATCCGATCAGTGCCATAGGCTCGCCGACTGGTGCTTATCGGTGCAGGATCAGCGCCATCGGCACACTGGCTGGTGCTTATCGGTGCAAGATCAGCGCCATCGCCTCGGCGCGGGTCTTGTCGCTCGTACGGAAATCTCCGCGCACCGCGGAGGTCACCGTCTTCGCGCCCGGCTTGCGTACGCCGCGCATGGTCATGCAGAGGTGCTCGCACTCCACCACCACGATCACCCCGCGCGGCTCCAGCACGCGCATCAGCGCGTCGGCGATCTGCGAGGTCATCCGCTCCTGCACCTGCGGGCGGCGGGCGAAGACGTCCACCAGGCGGGCCAGCTTGGACAGCCCGGTCACCTGGCCGCGCTCGTTGGGGATGTAGCCCACGTGGGCCACCCCGTGGAAGGGCACCAGGTGGTGCTCGCAGGTGGAGTAGACCTCGATGTCCCTGACGAGCACCATCTCGTCGTGGTCGACGTCGAAGACCTTGTTGAGCACGTCCTCCGGCGTCTGTCCGAGGCCGGAGAACTGCTCGGCGTAGGCCCGGGCCACCCGCGAGGGTGTGTCGAGCAGGCCGTCACGGTCGGGATCCTCGCCGATGGCGTAGAGGATCTCGCGGACGGCCTTCTCGATCCGGCCCAGGTCTACGTCTTGCGAACTCACGCACTGTCTCCAGAGGGCAGCGCGTCCTGGTGGCTGGCGGCGGCGAGCGAGCCGTTGGCCGACTGCTCCTTCGGGGTCAGGATCGGCGGGCGGTCCGAGGGGAGCCGCTTGCCGTAGCCCGCGTAGGACGGGCGGTGCTCCTTGACCACGACCGAGGCGAAGACCTCCAGCACCTGGTCGCGGGAGAGCGTCTCCTTCTCCATGAGCTGCAGCACCAGGTTGTCGAGCACGTCGCGGTATTCGACCAGGATGTCCCACGCCTGGTCGTGCGCCGTCTCGATCATCCGGCGGACCTCCTCGTCGATCGTCGAAGCGATCTTCTCGGAGCAGTCGCGCTCGTGACCCATCTCGCGGCCCAGGAAGACCTCGGCCTGGCCGGAGCCGAACTTACGGGCGCCGAGCTGCTCGCTCATGCCGTATTCGGTCACCATGCGGCGGGCGACCGCCGTGGCCTTCTCGATGTCGTTGGAGGCGCCGGTGGTGGGCTCGTGGAAGACGAGCTCCTCCGCCGCACGACCGCCGATCAGCATCGCGAGCTGGTCCATCATCTCGGACCTGGTGGCCAGGAACTTGTCCTCCATCGGCAGCGTCATGGTGTAACCCAGGGCGCGGCCACGGGACAGGATCGTGATCTTGTGGACCGGGTCGGAGTTGGGCAGCGCGTGCGCCACCAGCGCGTGACCGCCCTCGTGGTAGGCGATCATCTTCTTTTCCTTGTCGGACATGACCCGCGACTTGCGCTCGGGTCCTGCCATGACACGGTCGATCGACTCCTCGAGGATGTCCATCGAGATCAGCTTCTTGTCGGCGCGCGCGGTGAGCAGCGCCGCCTCGTTGATCACGTTGGCCAGGTCGGCGCCGGTGAAGCCGGGCGTGCGACGGGCGATGACGTCGAGGTCGACCGCCGGCTCGAACGGCTTGCCGCGACCGTGGACCCTGAGGATGCCCTTGCGGCCCTCCAGGTCGGGACGGTCGACGGTGACCTGCCGGTCGAATCGGCCCGGACGCAGCAGCGCCGGGTCGAGGATGTCGGGCCGGTTGGTCGCGGCGATGAGGATCACGCCGCCCTTGACGTCGAAGCCGTCCATCTCGACGAGCAGCTGGTTGAGCGTCTGCTCGCGCTCGTCGTGGCCGCCGCCCAGGCCCGCGCCGCGGTGCCGGCCGACGGCGTCGATCTCGTCGATGAAGATGATCGCCGGTGCGTTGGCCTTGGCCTGCTCGAACAGGTCGCGGACTCGCGAGGCGCCGACGCCGACGAACATCTCGACGAAGTCGGAACCGGAGATCGAGTAGAACGGCACGCCGGCCTCACCCGCGACCGCGCGGGCGAGCAGCGTCTTGCCGGTGCCGGGCGGGCCGTACAGCAGCACGCCCTTGGGAATCTTCGCCCCGATCGCCTGGAACTTGGCCGGGGCCTGAAGGAACTCCTTGATCTCCTGGAGCTCCTCGATGGCCTCGTCGGCGCCCGCGACGTCGGAGAAGGTGGTCTTGGGGGTGTCCTTGGTGATCAGCTTCGCCTTGGACTTGCCGAAGCTCATGACCCGGGAGCCGCCGCCCTGCATCTGGTTCATGATGAACAGGAAGATGAGGACGATGAAGACGATCGGCAGGAAGCTCACCAGGATGCTGACCAGGAAGTTCTCCTGGGGCACCTCGGTGGTGAAGCTCTTGGTCGTCTTGGCCTGAACCTGCGCCTGCAGCTCTTCGGTCAGCTTCGGCCCGTAGCCGGCGACCCAGTCAGACTGGATCATGTTGGTCGGCGTGTCACCCGGCCTGACCGTGATCGGCTTGATCAGCGTCAGCTCGATGCGCTGATCCTTGTCGACAATCTTTGCGTTGCTTACATTGCCGGTGCGAATCTGCTGGAGGACTGTGGACGTGTCGGCCTGCTTGAAGTTGCCGCCGCCGCTCCAGAGCTGGGTGACGAGCAGGAGCAGCACGACGATGCCCAGGATCCACAGCAGTGGCCCACGTGTAAATCGCTTGAGATCCATCCGATGCGGAACCCCTTGCGGGCCCGTCCCTTCCTGACCATGGCCTGGAACCCCGGGAATTCCCGGGGCCGCGGCATCCGACGCCGCGACTTCTGACTACCCGAAGGGGACGCTTGGTCACCCTCCCGGAGTCAGAAGGTACACCGGGTAAGCGAGCGGAGGGACCGCCCGCTACACCGGTCTTGCCCTACCAACGTACGTCAGGTGGCGCGGTGTTCCCGGCGGCTACTTGTAAACATGGGGAGCCAAGGTGCCGATGAAGGGGAGATTGCGGTAACGCTCCGCGTAGTCGAGCCCGTAACCGATGACGAACTCGTTGGGGATGTCGAAGCCGACGTACTTGACGTCGATCGGCACCTTGACCGCGTCGGGCTTGCGCAGTGCGGCGCAGATCTCCAGCGAGGCCGGGTTGCGCGACTTGAGGTTCTCCAGCAGCCAGTGGAGGGTCAGCCCCGAGTCGATGATGTCCTCGACGATCAGCACGTGGCGGCCCATGATGTCGGTGTCGAGGTCCTTCAGCACCCGCACGACACCGGACGATTTGGTGCCCGCCCCATAGGACGACACGGCCATCCAGTCCATCTGGACGGGCACGTGCAAGGCCCTGGCCAGGTCGGCCATCACCATGACCGCGCCCTTCAACACGCCCACGAGCAGGAGCTCCGTGCCCGCGTAGTCGGCGTCGATCCGCCCGGCAAGCTCTTTCACCTTGGCCTGGAGCTCGTCCTGGGGAATCAGGACTTTCTCGAGGTCCTTGCCCATATCGGCAGCGTCCACCTGTGGTTCCTTACGGGATGGGACTGATGGCGAGTATCAGGGTGTCATACCGCCGCACAGCGGCCAGACCCCCGGGTAGATCCACGGCCTTCTGCCCGCGCCAGGCCGTGATGAGCCGGTCGACGGCACGCACGTGGGTCGCGGAGAGGGCTCCGGACGGCGTTCCCGCCGCGATGGCCGCCCGGCGCAGGACCCGCCGCCTGACGGCGCCTGGGAGGCGTTCCAGCTCGGGTACGGACAGCGTCACCGAACCGGTGATATCGCTTAGAGCGCAATTCTGATAAGCCGTGTCGGCCCATTCGTCAAGGGCGTCGGCGTCGTCCCGGGCGAGATCGGCGGTCCTGGCGAGCGCCTCGGCCACGCCGGGCCCCAACTCCGACTCCAGCACCGGGAGCACCCTGGTCCGTACCCGGACACGGGTGTAGCGGGGGTCCTCGTTGTGCGGATCGTCCCAAGGGCTGAGGCCGAGCGCCGCGCACGCGGCGACGGTGGTGGCACGGGAGAGGGACAGCAGCGGCCTGCGGTAGCGGCCGGTCACCGGAGCCATGCCGGACAGCGATCTGGGCCCGCTCCCCCTGGCCAGGCCGAGCAGCACGGTCTCGGCCTGGTCGTCCCTGGTGTGTCCGAGCAGCACGGTCGCGGCCTGGAGCCGGTCGGCCGCCTCGGCGAGCGCGGCGTAGCGGGCGTCTCTGGCCGCCGCCTCCGGGCCGCCGGACGTACCGACATCCACGGTGAGGATCTCGGCCTGGTCGAGGCCCAGGGCCGGGGCCAGCGCGGCCACCGTCTCGGCGCGGGCGGCGGAGCCCTCCTGGAGCTGGTGGTCCACCGTCAAGAGTCCGGCCTTCAGGCCCGCGCGCGGCGCGACGAAGCCGAGCGCGGCGGCGAGCGCGAGGGAGTCGGCTCCCCCGCTGCACGCCGCCAGCACGAGCGCGCCGTCACCGACGTCGGCCAGCGCCTCCCGGACGGCCCTTCGGACGTCCGCGACGGCCGGGTGCGGGCCCATGACGAGTCAGGCGGGCAGGGCGTTGCTGCCGATGACGCGGCGTACCCAGGCGCTGGGGTCGGTGATCTCGGGTGTCGTCGGCAGGGTCTCGGGCGAGGTCCAGACGCGGTTGAAGCCGTCCATGCCGGCCTGGTCCACGACCGCGCGGACGAAGGCCGAGCCCTCGGCGTACTGCTTCATCTTGACCTCGATGCCCAGCAGCCGCCGGACCGTGCGGTCGAGACGCGAGCCGCCCTCGCGGCGATGGGCGAACTTGGCGCGGATGTCGGCCACCGTGGGCACCACCGAGGGGCCGACGGCGTCCATGACGTAGTCGCCGTGCCCTTCGACCAGCGTCATCACGGCCGTGAGCCGGTCGAGGATCTCCTTCTGGCCGGGCGACTGGATGGCGTCGATGAGGTTGCCCTCGCCGCCGCGCACCACGTCGGCCACCGTGTCGGCGGCGGTGCGCAGCCGCTCCAGCAGCGTGCCCAGGTCGAGGTCGGAGGCCAGCAGGAACTCGGTCATCTGCGAGCGGATGTATTCGCGCAGCCACGGCACCCCGGTGAACTGCACGCGGTGCGTCTCCTCGTGCAGGCACACCCAGAGGCGGAAGTCGTGCGGGTCGACGTTCATCTCGCGCTCGGCGTGCACGATGTTGGGCGCGACGAGTGTCAGACGCCCCGCCGGCTCGCGGCCCGTCGGGTCCGGCGGCAGGAACAGCTCATATTGGCCGAGCACCCGCGAGGCGAGGAAGGCGAGCACCGCGCCCACCTCGACGCCGGTGATGCGGGAGCCCACGGCCGTGACGATCGCCGGCGGCGGGTTGGCTCCGGCGGCGACCCGCTCGGTGAGCGGTTCGAGCACCACGCGGAAGCCCTCGACGTTGGCCTTGATCCAGCCGGGACGGTCGACGATGGTCGCCGCCTGCGGCGCGGTCTCCGTGTGAATCTTGGTGAACTCGCGTACGTGCCCCTCGGCCTCACGTGACAGCGCGCGGAGCTCGGTGACGGCCTGCCTGGCCTCCTCCCGGCTCACCTGAGGACCGGGGCGCACCAGGCGCGTGCCGGTCGTGACGGCCAGATCCCAGTCGATCACCTGCATACCGTCCACCGTACGTGGTTCTTGTCTGACCCGCGAAGAAGCATCCTCATGACCTCGCGACGATTGCGGCGAGTCGGTCCAGTACTGGTTCGGCGGTGGATGGGACGCGGTCGGCCAGGAAGGCGAAGGTGACCAGGCGCCCTTCCTTGGTGGTGGCCATGCCGGCCAGGGTGTTGACGTTGTTGAGGGTGCCGGTCTTGGCGCGTACGAGGCCGACCTGGCCCTTGCTGTCGCCGCTGATGAAGCGCTTGCCGTTGCCCAGGGTGCCGGAGAACCCGGCGATCGGCATGCCGGAGGCGATCGGGTGCAGGTCGGGGTGGGCCGCGGCGGAGGCGACCGCGATGACCCGGGCCATCGCGTCGGCGCTGATGCGGTTGCGCGCGGACAGGCCGCTGCCGTCGAAGACCTGTACGCCCTTGGCCGCGCCGATCCGCTGCAGCACCCCGACCACGGCCTTGCTCACACCCTCGAAGGACGCCGGTTGCCCTTCCTTGATGGCGACGTGCCTGGCCAGCGCCTCGGCCAGGTCGTTGTCGCTGAGCGTCAGCGTGTGCTCGACCAGCGCGTAGAGCGGTGCCGAGTCGACCCGGCCGAGCTCGGCGGCCCCCGCGGGCGCCTTGCCCGGTCGTATGGACTTGGCGACGCCCACGCCGTACTTGGTCAGGAGCCGGGCGAACGCGGCGGCGGCGTACTGCGGCGGGTTGGACACGCGCGGCTGCCTCGCGGCGGGGTCGCGCCGCCCCTCGTCGATCGCCAGCGCGTAGACCGGCGCCACCTCGCCGTCGGGCACGTAGCCCGGCTTCCATCCGGGCGCCAGCACAGAACCGGTGAACAGGGAGGCGTCGTAGGAGAGCGTGACCTTGGTGATGCCCTTGGCCTTGAGCGCGGCGGCGGTGCGTGAGGCGAGCGTGGCGAGCGACGCCTGCTTGGGATAGTCCAGGGACTTGGCCGACGGCCCGGCGAGCGTCGGATCTCCGCCGCCCACCAGCACGATCGAGTTGGCCGACTGGCCCTGCGTCACTCGGGTGGACAGACGGGTGTCGGGGCCGAGCGCGGCCAGCGCGGCCGTGCAGGTGACCAACTTTGTGGTGGAGGCGGGAGTGATGCCGATGTCGGGATTGGCGGCGAATACCTGCTCGCCGGTGGCGGCGTCGATGACCACCGCGCCCACCCGATCGCCCAGCGCTTCGTCACCCAGGGCGCGGGTGAGCTGCCGGGTCAAAGTACGCTTAGTAGTGAGAGGTCCGTCTCCGGCCCTCACCTGGAGTTGGGCCAGCACCGGCCCCGCGGTGACCACGGAGACGGGGGGAGACCCTTGAGGAGACGGTGTCGGCTCGGTCGGTGACGATCCCCTCGTCAGCGCGCCCAGGCTGAAGTCGTTGGTCATCGCATAGAGGCCGATGACGATGGTCAGCACCTGGAGCATGGCGAGAGTGGTCAGCATTACCCACCGCTCGTGCCGTGCCACGTCGCCTGACCTCTCTCCTGGTGTTCGCCTACGAGACATTAACGCCCACTCGGCGTGAGCGGAGGAACCGCGGTGGAGTTCGACGTTGTCGTTGAGATTCCCAAGGGACAACGGAACAAGTATGAAGTGGACCATGAAACCGGTCGCATCAGGCTTGACCGGCTGCTGTTCACCTCTACGCAGTACCCCGCCGACTACGGCTTCATCGAGCACACCCTCGGCGAGGACGGCGACCCGCTCGACGCGCTGGTGCTGCTCCAGGAGCCGACCTTCCCCGGCTGTTACATCAGCTGCCGCGCGGTGGGGATGTTCCGGATGACGGACGAGAAGGGCGGCGACGACAAGGTCCTGTGCGTCCCGGCCACCGACCCGCGGATGGAGCACATTCGCGACATTCATCACGTGCCGGAGTTCGACCGGCTGGAGATCCAGCACTTCTTCGAGGTCTACAAGGACCTGGAGCCCGGCAAGTCCGTCGAGGGCGCCAACTGGGTGGGCCGGATGGAGGCCGAGGTCGAGATCAAGCGCTCCTTCCAGCGCGCCAAGGACGAAGGTCACTGAGGACGGGTAGCACCCACCAGGTCCCCTCGCCACATGGAGGCGACCCGCACCACGTCGCCGGTCTGTGGCGCGTGCACCATCAGCCCGTTGCCCACGTACATGCCGACGTGGTGGATCGTGCTCGGGTCGCTGGTGACGTAGCCGAAGAACAGCAGGTCGCCGCGGCGCAACTGGTCGAGCGGCACGTGTGGGCCCGAGGTCCACTGCGTGCCGGTCCAGTGGTCCATGCCGACGCCCGCCTGTTCCCAGGCCCGCATGGTCAGGCCCGAGCAGTCGAAGCTGTCCGGGCCGTCGGCCGCCCACACGTACGGCTTGCCGAGCTGGGTCAGCGCCCAGTTGGCCGCGACGTCGCCCATGAGCGACCCGGATCCGAGCTGTCCTTGGCTGAGGCGCGCCTGCGCCAGCGCCGCCTCCCGCCGCCTGGCCAGCAGGTGCGCGTGGGTGCGCGCGGCGTCGACCCGCCGCTGCCACGCGACGCGCTCGGCCTCCAGCCCTCTGGTCTCACGCTTCTGCGCGGCGACGGCCGCCTCCGCGGCGATCTTCGCCTGTCTGGCGCGCTCGGACACGGCCTCGTGCTCGGCGTACGCGTCGGCCGCCGCGCTCCGCAGAATGGCGGCGACCTCCTGGGCGTCGCGCATCCGGTGGAGCACCGCGCCCTGCTCGCCACCGAGCTGCTCCAGGACGCTCGCCCGGTGCAGGAAGCCGTCGGTGTCGCCGGTGTCGATCAACATGCCGAGCATCGGCGTGATCATCTCGAGCCCGCTGTAGCCCTGCGCCGCCAGCAGCGCGACGGGCGCGCGGGCCTTGTCCACCTCGGCGTCGGCCAGCGTCAGCCGGGCCTGCGCCTGGTCGCGGGCCCGCCTGGCGCGTTCGAGGTGGACCAGCTCCCCGTTGTACGCCTCCACCAGCCGCTCCGCCCCGGCCGCCAGGCCGTCGAGCCGTGACTGGGCCTCGGCGAGGCGCGCGCTCGCGGTGCCCAGTTGCCGCGTGCGATCCCGTACGGCGTGCCGGGCCTGCACCACCTTCCGGCGGGACGGCCCGGGAGCCGCGTCGGCCGGCGGGCACAGGGTGACGACCAGGCAGACGGCCATGAGTCCGGCTCTGATGGCGTGCATAGTGCACACAGTTCCCGCCCGTCACTCTGTGTAATCCTGGCCACTTTCGTAACATCGTCAACGCAGGCGGAACAGGCGCTCTATCCACGGCCGGACGCCCGGCGGGACCGGGCTGGTGCCACGGGGATAGGTGAAGACCGGGGTCTGCGTCCCGTAGGCGGCGTGCAGTTCGGCCGCCCGGCACCAGTCGGCGCCCGCCCGAGCCGCGGCCCAGGCCGCCGCGATGGCCGGACGGGACTCCGGATGGCGGTCGAAGGTCTGGTAGAGGGTCATCGTGGCGGCGGCGGCCACCGACCCGTCGCCGGGGTAGGCGGTGCCCGCCAGGTAGGGGGCGGCGACCCGGCCGCCGTGGCAGGTGCCGAGCGCCCAGGTCCAGTTGGCGAGCACGAGGCCGAGCACGGGCTCCGGCACCGCGGCGGCGGCCGCGTACAGGCGCTCCTGGCGTTGACCGGTCAGGCGGCGCGAGGACCAGAGCCAGCCGAGTTCGGCGGGCGGGCCGCCGGGCGGCTCGCTCCCGGAGAGCCAGGACAGGACGGCCAGGCCGCGGGCGGTGCGCAGGCGGCACAGTTCGAGGACGTCCCGGAGCATGCGGGGGCCCTGGTCGAGCCAGGTGGGCCAGGCGACGTGATGACTCCTGGCCATCAGCTCGGCCCGCTCCTCGCTGACCGGCAGGGGACAGACCCGGCAGCCCAGTTGAGGGTCCTCGCGCAGCTGGTACGCCTCCATGCAGTGGCCTCAGCCGGCCGGGACGGTGGCGGGCGGCGTCGCGGTCGGCGTCGGCACCGGCGTCTGGCCGGGTGTCTGGGCCGGCGTCTGAGCCGGTGTGACGATCGGCGGGACGACCGGTGTCTGGGTCGGTGTCACGGCGGGCGTCGGGATGTCGGCGGGGTGGGGCGTGCGGGGGTGCTTGTGCGGGTGCTTGCCGGGCTGTTTGTCCGGCTCCCTGCCCGGGTGCGCGTCCGGCTCTTGCGCGGGCTCGGCGGACTGGTGGTCGGGGGTGGGGGTGACCTGGTCGGACTGGGGCTTGGGCGTCTCGGGGGCGTTGGACGGGGCGGGGCTCGTGGCGGAGCCGACGGTGAGCACGGTGGCCGTTGACGGCGTCGTCGGGGGCAGGGCGCCCAGGGGCACGGTGGCCGTGCTGTCCAGGATGGGCTCGACGCTGATCCGCGGGTCCTGGGGATCGGGCTGCCAGGGCAGCCTGATGCCGGGCGGCTCGCCCGGTGCGGGGAAGGCGGCGGAGGCGATGCCCGGCACCCCGCCCTCGACCCGGTCGAACTGCTGGAAGATCATCACTATCGCCACCACGGTCGCGACCGCCGCCATCGCGCCAGCCAGCGCCTGAGGCCACCTTCGAGGGTTCTTCCGCGAGGCAACGGGAAACCCGGCGGCGTCCAGCGCCCCCGAGCGCCGGGCCACGTAGCGGCGGTAGGGCTGGAGTTCGGGGTCGGCGAAGCAGCTCATCACCCTGACCGCGAGCGACTCCGGCAGCGGGATCCGGGGCAGCAGCTCGAAGACCTTGGCCGCCGACACCTGACGCGTGCGGTGGGGCGAGCAGGTCAGACACCCCGAGAGGTGCCCGACCAGCCGCGCGCGCGTCTCGGACGTCAGCCTGCCGGAGAAGCCGGTCAGGATGCCGGCCCGTGCCGGGCAGTCGTAGGGGCTCTTCCTGGCCAGGAGCTCGGCCGTGATCGCGTCGCGCAGTCGTTCGCGCGCCTCCTCCTGGGACGCCTCTACGTGGCGCGCCGCGACCCCCAGCACCGCCGCGAGCTCCGGGGTGGGCAGTTCGTGCCTGGCCGACAGCTCCAGCACCTCGCGGTCGTCGTGGGACAGGCTCTGGATCGCGTTCCAGGCCACCACGCGCAGGTCGGCGTCGGCCGGATTGTCCGGGGGCGGGGCCTGGGCCAGTGCCTCGTCGGCGTTCGGCGGTTCGGCCATCCGCCGTCGCAGGCATTCGGCGCGGGCCAGGGCGTACAGCCATGGGCGCAGGCGGCCGGGATCGGCCAGGGAGCCGGCGTGGGCCTCCGCCGCGATCATCGTGTCGCGGAGCGCCACCTGGGCGCCGTCGGAGCTGAGGAGAAGGGACCAGCAGTATCTGTGGATGCCCTCGGCGTAGGCGTCGTAGAGCGCGGCGAGGGCACCCGGGTCACGGGCGCGGAGTGACTCGACCAGAGCGTGGTCATTCATATGACAGAAGGTAATGGATTAGTAACTAGTAGTTCCACTGCTTCTGTGGGAATGAAGAGCTCGCCGCTGGAGAAACTTGTTGCGCTTGGCCTGGTTCGCAGCGAATGGCCGCTCCGCCCGATTTATCGGCTTATTTGATTGATATTTGATGAGCAATTCACTGCTGGTGCTCGGTCATGGCCTGACTGCCGCGGTCTATCGCGAACGGCTCGGTGGTCGGCTTGATCGTGTGCAGCGGCACCGCACCGCCCAGCGCCAGGTCCTCGAAGGGCCGGCCGGTCGAACCCCAGGTCCGGGCGGTCACATCGGTCTTGGCCACCACGCTGCCCGCGGGCAGGCCGCTCACGGTCAGGATGAAACGCGGTGGGCTGCCCGCCTTCACGTCGTCGACGAACGTACTGCCGCCGCCGAGCAGTTTGCCCGCCTTGTCGCGCAGCAACACGTTCACCACCAGACTGCTGGCGGGAAGCTGATAGGGATTGTCGACATAGCCGGTGATGAGATAAGAACGATCCTTTTGCCGGAGCGTCTGGACCCGCGAAACGGGAAATTCCTTGAACGCCGACGCGATGCGGGCGGCGGGCCGCCACTGGGCCGGGCGATAGTCGATGGTCACCTTGGCCGGCTTCTGGGGCGCGTTGACCTGGCCGGTGAAGGCCAGCGAGCCGCCCGGCGGCACGGCGTCGAGCGACTGGTCCATCCGGACCACCTCGGTGCCGGCGGCGTCACGCCCGACGACCGTCGCCACCACGTGCTCGCCGAAGTGCCACGGGTTGGCGTTGGTGAGGATTCCTGCCCAGTTCACGGCGTAGCCGTCGGACGACTTGACGACGTTCGACACCTGCTCCTTGAGGACGAGGGGCTTGAGCTGCTGTTGGGACGGTGCCTCGCTGGAGCACCCGGCTAGGCAGATCGCCCCGAGTGCGAGGAGGCTGACGGTTCGGCTACGCGGGATCACTTTGCCGTGATAGCTGGTCTATGGGCACGGCAGGGGCGGGACACGCGCCTGCCGTACCAACTCTTTATGGAGCTCTTTAACGCCTTCAGCGAGGGCGGACGACCCTGGCCTCATCCCAGACCGGTTCGGAAGACTCGTAAACGGTCCCATCCGCGCCGAACACCACGAAGCGATCGAAATCCGCCGCGAACCAGCGGTCGTGCGTGACCGCCACCACCGTGCCCGCGAACGCGTCCAGCCCCGCTTGGAGCGCTTCGGCGCTGGCCAGGTCGAGGTTGTCGGTCGGCTCGTCGAGCAGCAGCAGCGTCGCCCCGGACAGCTCCAGCAGCAGGATCTGCAGCCGCGCCTGCTGACCGCCCGAGAGCGTGTCGAACCGCTGCTCCGCGATCTGCCCGGCCAGCTCGTAGCGGGCCAGGGCCTTCATGGCCTCGTTCTTCAGCCTGGCGTGCTCGGCCATGACGATCTCCACCGGCGAGCGGCCCAGCAGGTCGGGCCGGGCGTGCGTCTGGGCGAAGTGGCCGGGGACCACGCGGGCGCCGAGCCTGGCGACGCCGGAGTGGCCGATCTGCTCGCCCGCGAGCAGCCGCAGGAAATGGGACTTGCCCGAGCCGTTGGAGCCGAGCACCGCGATGCGCTCGGCGTACCAGACCTCCAGGTCGAACGGCCGCATCAGGCCGGTCAGCTCCAGCCCCTCGCAGATGACCGCGCGCTTGCCGGTGCGGCCGCCTTTGAGGCGCATGCTGATGTTCTGGTCGCTGGGCGTCTCTTCGGGCGGGCCCGCCTCCTCGAACCTGCGCAGCCGCGTCTGCGCCGCGTGGTAGGGAGCGGCCATGCCGTCGTTGTACCTGGCCTTGTTCTTCAACATGTTGACCAGGGCCTTGAGCTTGGCGTGCTCCTCGTCCCAGCGCCTGCGCAGCTCGTCGAGGCGCTCGTTGCGGGCCTTGCGGGCCTCCGCGTACGTGGCGAACCCACCACCATGGATCCAGATATTTCCGGACTCGACGGTGACGATCCGGTCGGCCGCGTTGGCCAGCAACTGCCGATCGTGGCTGACCAGCAGGACCGTCTTGGGGGTCTCCCTGAGCGCCTGCTCCAGCCATTCCTTGCCCGGCACGTCGAGGTAGTTGTCGGGCTCGTCGAGCAGCAGCGTCTGGTCCGGCCCGCGGAGCAGCGCCTCGAGCACGAGCCGCTTCTGCTCGCCGCCCGACAACGTCGACACATCCCGATATTTCACGTTGTCGTACGGCACGCCGAGCGCGGCCACCGTACACGTGTCCCAGAGCACCTCGATGTCGTAGCCACCGGCGTCGGTGTAGTCGGTGATGGCCTGCGCGTAGCGCATCTGCGCCTTCTCGTCGTCGCGCTCCATCATCACGAGCTCGGCCCGCTCCAGCCGCTCGGCCGCCTGCCGCACGGCCGGCGGAGCGACGCTGAGCAGCAGGTCGTGCACCGTACTCCCGTCACGCACGCTGCCGATGAACTGCCGCATCACGCCCAGCCCACCGGAACTGGCCACACTCCCCGCCACCGGCTGCAGATCCCCGGCCACGAGCCGCATTAACGTGGTCTTGCCCGCCCCGTTGGGCCCGACCAGCGCGGCCTTGACGCCTTCGCCGATCCGGAAGGACACGTCATTGAGCAACGGCCGCCCGTCGGGCAGTACGTATGTCAGATGTCCTACTTCGACGTGCGCCACGGTGATTCCCTTCGCAATTCCCCCGCGCAGGGTACCTACCGAGAGCTCCGAACAGCACCTCCTTTTACTCCCCCGGCCCGGCGGCGCTTCGCGCGGGACGTCCAGGTTCTTCGGCGGTGACGTTATGAGATGGGATAATCACATAGAGTGATGAATTGCTATAGATGCATAGTACTATGCATCTATGAGGCCAATCCCGCCCTTGCTATTGCCTCGGAAAGGCGGCATGGCAACCTTCGCCTCATCCGCGCCGACACGGACACGATCATCGCGAAACCCCTCACCGATCTGCTGATCGTGACCTTCGGTCCGGCCGCCGTACTGCCCCCACTGCTCCGGCCCATCTCCGGTATCGACGAGGCGTACATCTACGGCTCCTGGGCCGCTCGACACGCGAACCAGCCGGGACCACCGCCCCAAGACGTCGATGTCCTCATCGTGGGGTCAGCGGATGAGGACGAGCTCTATGACGCGGCACGGACAGCCGAGCGGATCCTCGGTCGTGAAGTGAACATCACCCGGCTCTCATCGGCGTCATGGATCAGCAACACGCCCGACCCGTTCATGGCATCCCTGCGGGGCAGGCCCCTTCATCCCCTGATCCAGGAAGAGGACCGCCCATGAGATGGATGCAAGGCCGCGACCAGATCGACATGATGCTGTCCTCAGGGCAGTTGGAAGCCCATGCCGACATCGGCGTGGATCGGGAGTCAGGCCGGTTAATGCTTGTTGCCGTGGGTCTTACCGAGCTTGGCCGCCTGCTTGGCTGCCTTCTTCGCCGCCTTTTGAGCTGCTTTCTTGGCTGCCTTCTCCGCCTTCTTCAGCGCGGTGGCGGTCTTGCTGGAGGAGGTGGCCGGGGCCGGGTTGGGGCGGATGTCGGCTCGTTCGCGGCCGTCGGACGTGTCCGTGAGTCGCTGGCGGGACACGGCGTGGACCTGCGGGATGCTGGTCAGGTCGAGGGCCAGGGCGGGTGCGACGTCGGGTGCGATGTCGGCTGGCGTGCTTTGAGCGGGGCTGCTGGGGACGGTGTTCCACCAGGAGCCGGTGGCGATCACGGCGACGATCAAGGCGGCGATCAAGGCCGTCTCGCGCCAGCGTTCGGTGATCAGCCGCCGCACCGCCTCCGACCGTCGCAGCGCCGCCGAGCGCCGCGCTGCTTCCGACTGTCGGACCACGCCTGACCGCCGTACCATGCCGGACCGCCACATCACGCCCGACTGCGGCATCGCCACCCACCCTGGCGTCGAGCCTGACAGTGACATCGTCCCTGATCGTGGCATCGTCCCTAAACGTGACCCCGACCATCGCACCAGCCCTCGCGCCGTTTTCAGCGAGCGCGGGCCCAGGCGTGGATGGAGGCGGGGGTGGGGGTTCGAGCGCCGATCCGGGCGCAGGTCCAGATGTGGGTCCGGGCCCAGGTGCTGGTGCAACCCCCGGTCCGGGTCCAGGGCAGGGTGCGGGGCCGGGCCCAGATGCTGGTGCGGGGCCGGGTCCGCGTGGTGGGGCTCATCCGGCGCGTACGCATCGCGGCCCGCGAAGTACGGCGACACCGCCGGGTCCGGCTTGCTCCAAGCGGCCACTCGCAGGAGTTGGGCGTGGGCGCGGGCCACGTCGCTGCGCCGGTCGGGGTCCTTGTCCAGCAGGCCGGCGATGGCCGGAGCGAGCGGGCCGGCCAGGTTGAACGGGTAGGCGGTGCTGGTCAGTATCGCGGTCAGCGTGGCCGTCTCGGTGCTGCGGCCGAAGGGTGAGTGGCCCTCGACGGCCGTGTACAGGGTGGCGCCCAGCGACCACAGGTCGGCCTGCGCGGTGGACGGGTCGCCGCCGGCTCGTTCGGGAGCGATGTAGGCGGGTGTGCCGACGACCATGCTCGTCCGGCTGACCTGGGACTCGTCGTCCACGGTGGTGGCCAGGCCGAAGTCGGTCAGGACCGCGTGCTCGTCGTCGGTGAGCAGGATGTTGGCGGGCTTGATGTCGCGATGCAGGACGCCGGCGCCGTGCGCGGCGCGCAGGGCGTCCAGGAGTTCCAGGCCGATGCGGGTGACGGTGGCCACGGGGAGGGGGCCCTGCTCGGCGATCACCTGGGCGAGGCTGCGGGCGGGGATGAGCTGCATGACGATCCACGGGCGCTCGTCGACCAGCGCCACGTCGTAGATGGCCGCTATGTGCGGATGGCTCAGCCGGGCGGCGATACGGGCCTCCCGCATCGTCCGGCCGATCAGCTCCTCGTGCTGCGGGCCGACGATGGTGACCTCTTTGACCGCGACCTGGCGATCCAGGAGCTCGTCATGAGCCCGCCAGACCCTGCCCATGCCGCCCCGGCCCAGCTCGGACAGCAACCGGTAGCGCCCGGCCAGCAGCCATCCCTCGTAGCGCGCAAAGGACATGGGAGCGGGTTACCCGATCATCCTCGCGTCATGCAAGGAAAAAGCCACAAGAAGGCTACGAAACCCCGGAAACCACGCCTCTCCACAACATTTGGATCAGCTCGCTGTGAGGCTCTGGACATGAAGTGATCAAATGACTAGAACTGTAGGGAACCCCCCTCCCTTAGGACGTGTGATGACGCGATTCCGGTCCGCCCTCATCCCCCTCGCCATCGGATTGCTGAGCCTCGCGGCCGTGCCCCAGCAGGCGCTGGCCGCACCGCCCAAGCCGGTGCCGTCCGTCTCCGCCGCCACGACGCAGCAGGCGACCACCCGTGCGGCGTGCGGGCCGACGGTGCGGGGCGCGTCCGTGGACGCGCGGCTGACCAGCCTGTTCACCGCGTACGGCAACGACAACAGCCGCCTGGACGACTGGACGGGCGCCGACGGCACGTACTCCCTGAAGCTGCCCAGCGGGAAAGAGGTATGGGTCTTCTCCGACACCTTCCTGGGCAAGATCAACTCTGACGGCAGCCGCCCGCCGGTGGTCGAAGAGGGCGGCACGACCGTCTTCCTGAACAACTCCTTCGCCGTGGAGCGCGACGGCCGGCTCTCCACGATCCACGCCGGCACCACCGAGAAGCCGACCGCGGTGATGCCGCCGCGCGACCAGAACCACTGGTATTGGGCCGGCGACGCCACTCTGGCGGGCGGCATCGTGGAGGTGACCTACCAGGAGTACGAGCGGTACGGCACGGGCGCGTGGGACTGGCGCTGGCACCGGAACGTGGTGGCCAGGTTCGCGCAGAGCCGGCTCGACCAGCCGATCAGCGTGACCGACCTGCCGTCGTCGGCCGGCGTGTCCTGGGCCTCCGGGATCCTCAAGGACGGCGGCTACACCTACGTTTACGGGGTGGAGGATCTCGGCTCGCCCAAGTACATGCACATCGCGAGAGTGCCGGGCCAGAGCCTGCTCGGACAGTGGCAGTACCTCAAGGCCGACGGCACCTGGTCGAGCAACGAGGCCGACTCGGCCCGGATCATGAGCGGTGTGGCCAACGAGTACAGCGTCACCAAGGTGGGTAACGGCTACGTACTGATCACCCATGACACGACCGAGGTCCTGAGCTCGCACATCGTGGCCTACACCTCGTGCTCGCCGTTCGGCCCGTTCACCGGTAAGCAGGCCGTCTACACCACCCCCGAGACCAACGGGAACATCTTCACCTACAACGCCCACGCGCACCCCGACGTGGCGGGCAACGGACTCGTCGTCTCCTACAACGTCAACAGCTTCGTCAACACCGACCACTACCGGGACTCCTCGATCTACCGGCCGCGCTTCATCGACGTGACTTTCGGGTGAGCACACGGAACTGGGCGGCTCGCCTGCGGCACGTCGTGATCGACGGGCTGCGGGCGGTCGTGCTGGAGAACGAACGGCTCCGCGTGACCGTCGTGCCCGACAAGGGCGGCGATGTCATCGAATTTCTGCACAAGCCAACCGACACGGACTTCGTCTGGCTCTCGCCGCAGGGGCTGCGCGACCCGCACGACCACATCCAGGGCGCCGCCGACGACGTCGCCCAGTTCATCGACCACTACGAGGGCGGCTGGCAGGAGATCTTCCCCAGCGGCGGCGCGCCCAGCGAATACCGCGGCGCGCGGCTGGCGCAGCACGGGGAGGTCGCCGGGCTGCCGTGGCAGGCCGAGGTCGTGGCCGACTCCGAGCAGGAGGTCGCGGTACGGCTCAGCGTGCGCACCCGGCGCCTGCCGTACCGGATCGAGAAGACGTTCCGGCTGGCGGCGGGGACGGCCGCGCTGGAGATCGAGGGGCGCGCGACCAACGAGTCCGGCGTCGAGCTGCACGCCATGTGGGGGCAGCACATCGTGTACGGCCGGCCGTTCCTGAAGCCGGGCGCCCGCGTACGGCTGCCAGCCGGCGTGACGGTCATCCCGCACGAGAGCGCCATCAACCCCCACGGCCGCCGGGTCAAGGCGGGCGGCCCGTGGAAGTGGCCCGTGGTGCCCGCCGACGGCGGCGGCGAGACGGATCTGAGCGTGGTGCCGGAGCCCGGGTCGCCGAGCGAGATCGTCTACATAACCGGATTTACCGAGGGCTGGTACGAAATTTCCGGGGATGTAGGTATGCGGGTGGAGTGGGATGCGACGCTCCTGCCGTACCTGTGGATGTGGCAGGAGGTCGGTGCGACCACCGACTATCCCTGGTGGGGGCGGGCTTACACGGTCGGGCTCGAACCGTTCTCCAGCATGCCCACCAACGGGCTGGCCGAGGCGGTGGCGAACGGCACGGCGCTCACCCTGGGCCCGCACGAGACGAAGGTGTTGAGGTTGCGCGCGGAGGTGCTGGCATGAGCGAGTTCGAGGGCAAGGTCGCCCTGGTGACGGGCGGTTCGATGGGCATCGGGCGGGCGGTGGTCGACCGGCTGGCCGACGGCGGGGCGTCCGTGGTGTTCTGCGGGGCCGACAAGGAAGCGGAGCTCGACAGCGAGCACGTGACCGGTCGGGTCGCGGACGTACGGCGGGCGGGCGACATGCGGGACCTGGTCGACCTGGCCGTGGTCAGGTACGGCGGGCTCGACATCGTGGTGACGTGCGCGGGCGTGCAGCGTTACGGCACGGTCGAGGACACGCCGGAGGACGTCTGGGACGAGGTGCTCGACATCAACCTCAAGGGCGTCTACCTGGCGTGCAAGGCCGCCATCCCCAGGATGCGGGCGCGCGGCGGTGGCTCGATCGTGGTGATGTCGTCGGTGCAGGCGTTCGCGTCGCAGGCGCAGGTGGCCGCCTACACCGCCAGCAAGGCCGCGCTGAACGGCCTGACCAGGGCGATGGCGCTAGACCACGCGGCCGACGGCATCCGGGCGAACGTGGTCTGTCCCGGCTCGGTCGACACCCCGATGCTGCGCTGGGCCGCCGACCTGTGGCGCGGCGAACTGTCGCAGGAGGAGCAGGTGGCGGAGTGGGGCCGGGCGCACCCCCTCGGCCGGGTGGGCAGGCCGGAGGAGGTGGCGGAGCTGGTGGCGTTCCTGGCCGGGCCGCGCTCGTCGTTCATCACCGGGGCCGAGCATCGGGTGGACGGCGGGCTGCTCGCCCGGAACCCGGCCGCGCTGCCCGAGCAGGCCTAGCGCGTACGCCGGCGCGGTAGGAGGACGATGAGGACGGCCGCGGTGACCACGTGCAGCGCGGCCAGTGACGCCTTGGCCGCGCCGGTGGTGCCCATCGTGAGCGGGCGGGCCAGGGACAGGACGAGGAACACGGCGGCGATCCAGGTCCAGATCGCGCGCGGCCGTTCGGTGACGCGTTCGAGCACGGCCAGGAGGCCCCAGCCGGCCAGACCGGCGACCAGGGCGGCGACGATCACGGAGACGGCGGTCACCTCTCCGGAGGTGGAGGCCAGCGCGACGCCGGCGAGGACGTGGACGACGGCCCAGACGGCCAGGGCGGCGGCGGCCGCGCCGAGCACGGCCAGGATGCGGGGAACGACCAGGTTGCGGGAGGCGGTCACGCGGGGGTCTCCTTGAGCGGAAGGTAGAGCGGGGACCAGCGGTTGTACAGGCCGGTGGGGACGAGGTAGCACGCCATCACGACCTGCATCAGCACCATGAAGACGCCGTACTGCAGACCGCCCAGCCCGGGGACGACGTCGGGCGGCAGGGTGTAGGCCATGGTCACGCGGACGGCGGCGTCGGTCAGCAGGCCGATGCCCCAGATGACCGTCGCCACCCGCCAGATCCTGCGGAAGGCGGGCAGCCGCTCCCACAGGACGTCCCAGGACTCGCGGCCCGAGCCGTCGCCGTCCTTGAGGGGACCGATACGGCCTTCCAGGACGAAGCGGGTGAAGGCGAACGCCAGCGGCTGTGAGCCTCGGACGCTGGCCAAGAACCACAGGCCCGAGATGGCGGTGATCCAGCCGTCCTTGGCCAGCAGGAAGCGGGGGTCGTGGACGAGCAGGGAGACGGCCGCGCTGCCGACCATCATGGCCGTCATGAACAGGCCGAGCCCGTCGGGCCGTCGGCGGCGCACCAGGCTGGCGACCACGCTCAGACCGGGGAGCAGGGAGCTGATCAGCAGCGCGGAGTGATAGCTCACGTCCATCGCGCGCAGTACGTAATAGAGGCCGATGGGCAGCGCCATGTCGATGAGGACGAGCAGCAGCGCCTTGGCGCGAGAGCTCACGGCGTGGCCCGGGTCGCCAGGCGGAAGAGCTCGACCAGCTCGTCCGCGTACACGTCGAGGTCCGCGCCGGGGTCGCCCTCCAGCAGGAACGGCAGGCCGTCCATGGCCCGCTGGACGGCCATCGCCATCACGCGGGTGTTGAACCGGCGGAACTCGCCCGACTCCTGCCCCCAGAAGAGCAACCGCTCGATGTGCCCCAGCGAGGCCGGGTCCATGGCCGCCTCCTGGGCGGTGGTCCCCTTCTCCGGCCGGAAGTTCAGGAAGATCTCGGTGGCCGCGCGCATCTCACGGCGGTGGTCCCGGATGAACCCGATCAGCGAGCGGATGTAGGTGTCGAGCGCGGCGCCGGGGCTGGTCTGGGCGCTGACCCGCTCGGTCATGAACGTGGCGATCCCCTCGTAGATCGTGACAATCGCCTGGCCCATCAGGTCGTCCTTGCCATCGAAGTGGTACGAGATCAGCCGCGTGCTGCTGAGCCCGGCCCGCTCCGCGATGCGGGCGAAGGACGCCTGGTGGTAGCCCAGGTCGGCGATCGTCTCGATCGTGGCCGCCACGATCTGCGCCCGACGGGCGGAGGTCGTGACGGAATCTTCCTTCCTTACTTGCATGAGTAATTTTTAACTCACGCGAGTAATTCTGGCAAGTCCTCAGCCACCGATGGCGTCGAGCTCCTCGATCGCCTCGGCCGGGAGGACCAGGCTCGCCGCGGCGATGTTCTCGCGAAGGTGGGCCACGGACGAGGTCCCGGGGATGAGGACCATCGTGGGCGAGCGCCGCAGCAGCCAGGCCAGGGCGACCTGCTGCGGCGAGGCGTCCAGGCGGGCGGCCACGTTCGTGAGCGTCTCGGACTGGAGCGGGGTGAAGCCGCCCAGGGGGAAGAACGCGGCGTAGGCGATGTTCTCGGCCGCGCATCGGTCGACGAGAGCGTCATCCTGCCGGTTGGCGAGGTTGTAGAGGTTCTGAACGGTGACGACGGGCGCGATGGCCTGCGCCTCGGTGAGCTGGGCCGCGGAGGCGGCGCTGAGACCGAGGTGGCGGATCAGGCCCTCTCGCCGCAGCTCGGCCAGGGCGCCGAACGGCTCCGCGAGCGACTCCTCGCCGGCGCCTCCTTCGGCCAGGCGCAGGTTGACGACGTCGAGTGCGTCCAGGCCGAGACGCTGGAGGTTCTCGTGGACCTGGGCCTTGAGGTCCTCGGGCTCCAGCGCGTGATTCCAGCTGCCGTCGGCGCCGCGGCGGGCGCCGACCTTGGTGACGATGCGCAGGTCCGCCGGGTAGGGGTGCAGGGCCTCCTTGATGATCTCGTTGACGACGAAGGGCCCGTAGAAGTCGCTGGTGTCGATGTGGGTGATGCCCTGCTCGACGGCCTCGCGCAGCACCGCGATGGCCGCGTCGCGGTCCTTGGGCGGGCCGAAGACCCCGGGCCCGGCCAGCTGCATGGCGCCGTAGCCCATGCGGGTGATGGTGAGGTCGTCGGCGAGCGTGAGGGTCCCACCGGGAAGGCTGCCTGCCATGTCCGTACCTTTCATCTGAAATGCATCTCCAACGGTGCGGTTGCTTTTTGATGCTAGCGGCGGAAAACTCCAACCGCAACGTTGCAGATGGGGTGGCGCTAGGATGTCGCCATGGCGTGGGACACCGAGGGGACGCGGCGGCGGCTCAAGGAAGCGGCGACAGTTGAGTTCGCCGAGCGCGGACCGGACGGCACGACCATGGCCCGCATCGCCGAGCGGGCCGGGATCAACAAGGAACGCCTGTACAAGTACTTCGGCGACAAGCAGGCCCTGTTCGAGACGGTGCTCACCGACGAGCTCAAGAAACTCGCCGAGACGGTGGGGCCACCTCCGGGTGACTTCGAGAACATCGGCGAGTTCGTCGGGCGCAACTTCGACTACCACGTGGCGCATCCCCATCTCGTCCGCCTGCTGCTGTGGGAGGGCCTGGCCGGTGGCCCCGTGGCCGACGAGGCGCAGCGCGCCGCCTTCTACCAGGGCAAGACGCGGGCCTACGCGGCCGCCCAGCGCGCCGGGATCCTCGACGACGACCTCGACCCCGATCATCTGGCGTTCATGGTCATCGGGCTGTCCGCATGGTGGGTCTCGGCGCCCCAGCTCGCCCGCATGCTCACCGGTGCCGACGACGACGATGCGGCAGAGCACGCCCGGCGTCGCGCCAGCGTGGTGCGCGCGGTACAACGGCTGGCCCGACCGCCAGGCGCTGACCGGGCGAGCTGACCCCGGCGAGCTGACCCCGGCGAGCTGACGCGGGCGAGCTGATCAGGCGGCTGACCGGAAATTCGGTGGACAGGCGGGGTTCCCTGCCTGTGGGATGAGGCCTCGTTGTCCATGGCGGGGAGAGTGCGTGTCCACAGGTGTATCCATCGACGCGGCCCTGGTCGGACGGTTGCTCGCGGCGCAGTTCCCGCGATGGGCGGAGCTGCCCGTCTCGCCGGTCGAGGTGTCCGGGATGGACAACGCGACGTTCCGGCTGGGCGAGGACATGTCCGTACGGCTGCCGCGCTATCCCCGCTGGGTCGGACAGGTCGAACGCGAGCATCGGTGGCTCCCCCGGCTCGCCCCGCACCTGCCGCTGCCGATCTCCGAACCGCTCGCCATGGGCGCTCCGGCCGAGGGCTACCCCTGGCCCTGGTCGGTCTACCGGTGGCTGCCCGGTGAGACCGTGGCCATCGAGCGGCTCGCCGATCCCGTACGGACCGCGAGCGAGCTCGCCGGGTTCATCGCGGCGCTGCAGAAGATCGACGCCACCGGCGGGCCGGGGCCCGAGTGGAGCAACGCCTTCCGCGGGGTGCCCATGGGTGACGAGCGCGACTCCGTCGCCGTCGAGGCCCGCGTACGTCCCAAGATCGCGGCGTTGCGCGGCCTGGTCGACGTCGGCGCGGTGACGGCCGTGTGGGAGGCGGCGCTGGCGGCGCCCGCGTGGGACGGTCCGCCGGTGTGGATCCACGGTGACCTGGCGCAGGGCAACCTGCTGGCCGTCGACGGCAGGTTGAGCGCCGTCATCGACTTCGGGACGCTGGCCGTGGGTGATCCGGCGTGCGATCTGCTGCCCGCGTGGACGTTCCTGTCCGCCGAGGCGCGCGGCGTGTTCCGCGCGGCACTCGACGTCGACGACGCCACCTGGGCGCGGGGCCGTGGCTGGGGGCTGGCGTCGTCGCTGCCCACTCTCGACGACCCCTACTTCGACGTCCCCGGCCGCCGGGACGCCGCCCTGCGCCAGCTCGACGAGCTCATCGCCGACCTCGATTAGCGACGGCTAACGGCGGTCAGCGGTCAGCAGTGGTTAGCGGTTGGCGGCGTTTAGCGGGTCTCCTGGAACACCTGGGACGCGCGCGCCAGGCGGCTGCCGAGGTTGGCGCGGAGGGCGGCGAAGCGGGCCGGGTTGCCGGTGACGACCTGCCGCTGAAGGGCGGAGTCGGCGGCGAACCAGGCCGCCACCAGCCCCGACTCCCACTTGCACCTGGTGTCGGCCGTGGCGGTGCGCTTCTCCTCGGCGGTGACCGTGGGCTGGTCCAGGTTCCAGCGGGCGTCGGCGATGGCGGCCTCGACGGTGGGGTAGGCGTATCCGGCCTTGACCATGCAGGCTCGCCACCGGGTGGCGGCCTGGACGACGGCGGGATCGGTGGCGGCCTTCTCCAGGGTCTCGGCGTCCTGGACGGCGAGCCAGGGCCAGTCGGCCGGCTGGGCGCCTCGGGTCAGGGCGGCTGCGGCGCGGCTTATGCAGCCGGAGTCGGCGCTGTCCCCGTACAGGTGGGTTCTGGCGGTTTTGGAGAGGTTGGCCTCCCACCGGGGTGGTCTGCCGTGCGAGTCCAGGCGGGACAGGTGGTAGCCGGTGAGCGCGGCCTGTGCCGGGTCGGCGACGCCGTAGCGGCGGGTGTTGCCCGGATCGCCGGCCCTGACGGCGGCCACCGCGACCATGGGCGGGGCGGCCGAGACGCCGTGGCGGCGCAGGCACCGCGCGACCAGCCGGGCCTGGGCGTTGGCCAGCAGGACGCGCTGCTCCGGGGTGGGCTTGTAGGCGTCGAACGGGAGCACGAGATCGGCCACCGACGCCACAGACACAGGTACGTAGGGCCTGTCCGGGGGCGGCGCCGCCGCGCAGGCCGTGACGACGAGCAGCAACGACGTACCGGCCCAGACAGTGGCAGGTGGGGATGGCAGCGGTCTCCGGCGGCCGGTCCCCGGTCCCCCCAGAGCACCGCGGCCGGTCGCCGGTCGCCCGCTCCCGAACCCGGCTTCGCCGTCCATGGTCAGCGACACCAGATGTCGACGGAGCTGACGCTGTCGTCGGCGAAGTAGTCGTCGCTCTCGTTCGCGATGAACGTGCTGTGCGCCCCGGTGAAGTAGGGATGCTGCCACAGCGTGGCGCCGCACCCGATCCGGTTCATGAACGAGCTCGTCTCGTCGGTCATGCTGTGCCGGGTGCTGCCGTGGCCCCGGTCGAGCCAGGTGTCGTCGCTCAGGTCGGCGTCGTCGGCGACGAAGTCGTGCCAGTAGTCCTCGGTCCCCCGGTTGTAGTCGGAGCCCGCGTACAGGCAGACCCGGCCACCGGCGCACCTGCCGCTCGGTGTCGCCGACGCGCTCACGGCCGGGACGAGCACGGCGCAGAGGGCCGCCACGACAACGCTGCTGATGAGCCGCACGTTGCCTCCTTGTTCGCGTGAGTAACCCCACCCTGATTCAGGGCCCGGGGCAGCAGAAGCAGACTCACGCGAACAAGGACGATTCTTTTCCTATGTGCTGACTTCCAGGGATACGGTCGGGTCGGCGAAGCGTTCGTTCGGGACCTGGGCGTACCAGCCGGGCCGCCCCGGGTCCCGGTCGTACGGGTAGCCGCCCAGCTCCTGGTAGAGCTCGGCGTAGCGGGCGACCCGGTCCTTGTCGAGCCGGATGCCCAGCCCCGGGCCGGTCGGCACCGCTATGGCCCCGTCGGCGTAGGACAGCTTGCCGCCCTCGATCACGTCGTCGCGGAGCTGGTGGTAGTGGGCGTCGGCCGCGTACGTGAGGTTGGGCAGGACCGCGCCGAGATGCAGCATGGTCGCCAGCTGGATGCCCAGCTCGCCGGAGGAGTGCACGGCCACCCCGAGCTGGAAGGTCTCACACACCCCGGCCGCCTTGACGCACGGCCGGATCCCGCCCCAGAAGGTGGTGTCCAGCAGCACCACGTCGGCGGCCCGGCGCAGCACGTTGGAGGCGAGCTGCTCGAAGTTGACGACGACGGTGTTGGTCGCCAGCGGCACCCTGACCTGCTCGCGGATGGCCCTGAGCCCTTCGAGCCCCCAGACCGGGTCCTCCAGGTATTCGTTGTTCAGCTCCTCGATGGCCCGCCCGAACCGCAGCCCCTCGGCCACCGACAGCACCGCGTTCGGGTCGTACCGGAGCCGGTCGTCGGGGAAGGCCGCCGCCAGCGCCCGGTAGCACTCCAGCTCGAAGTCGGGTGGGAACACCCCGCCCTTGAGCTTGTGCACGGTGAACCCGTGGGCCGCCTTCAGCTGCCTGGTGTGCTCGACGAGCTGGTCCGGCGTGCGTACCTCGGCGTATCCCTCCGCCGCGTACCGGAAGAACAGGTAGGAGGCGAACGGCACGGTGTCGCGCAGCCGCCCGCCGAGCAGGTCGCTCGCGGGCACGCCGAGATGCTGCCCGATCAGGTCGATACAGGCGAACTCGATGGCCGCCAGGAGCTGGGTGCGGTTGTTGTAGAGCGACGCGGTCGGGTTGGCGATCTTGAACCGCAGCGCCTCCAGCTGGAACGGATCATGGCCCTTCAGGTACGGCATGAGCGCCCGGAACGCCGCCTCGGCGCTCTCCCCGCCCCCGCCCATCTCCCCCAGGCCGATCAGCCCGTTGTCGGCCTCGACCTCGACGATCGTGCGGACGAACCGGCCCCAGTGGGCGCCGTTGCTGTGCCGGAGTGGCGCCTCCAGCGGAACGGCGACCGTGGTGGCCCGGATGTCAACGATCTTCACTCGCACGTCCCCCAAATAGCGGCCACACCGCACGCGGGCAGCCGTACCTTGACCGATTCCCCTGAGACCTCCAGGGGCCGCAGCTCCCGCTCCAGACCGGCGCTCACCAGAGCGCGCCGGAGTCCTGGCAGCCGAACCGTCGCCTCGACCGGCTCGGCGGCCAGCGACTGCAGCCGGACCACGATCTCGTTGTCGCCGTTCTGCCCGAGCGAGGTGACCAGCACGTCGGGGTGGTCGACCGAGACGAACGACTTGACCGCGTCCGGCGCGCTGGTGAGCAGCGCGCCGACGAACTGGTCCGTCAGCCCGGCCGCCGCCCGCGCGCCCAGCCGCCTGCCCTCGATGCCCGGGGCCGACATGATCGAGTAGCGGAACGTGGTCTCCCCCTGCTGCTGGGCGGGGAAGTTGGTGTCCCAGATGTTGTTCAGCGCCCAGGAGTAGACCGTGCCCGGCTCCTCGTCCAGCGTCGGCGGGAACGGCGCGTACGGCATGTGGATGGTGCCCAGCTGCACCAGCGGCGCCTCCAGCGTGGCCCAGGCGACGGTCAGCTCAGGGTCCTCGAAGGCGATCCAGTGCCTGATCGGCAGCATGTACTCGGCGGAGCCCGGCACCCGAGGCACGTCCGGCCCGCCCACGCCGCCGGTCAGCTCCCAGGCCGTCGCGGGGCCCGAGGCGAACGGGAAGGCCAGGAAGACGGCCTCCTTGGCGGGCGTGCCCTGCTTGGCCAGCTGGTAGGTCAGGTCGAGCCGGGCGACGCCGTTGTGCAGCTCGATCGTGGTGCGCAGCCAGTCGACGCCCTTGCCCTGCAGCTCGACGACCAGCTTCTCGCCCACGGCGGTCCGCTGCGCCTTGACGATGGTGGCGTTCCTGCCGATCGCCCGGTCGCCGAGCAGGGTGCGGTCGTGCGCCCCGACGTGCCCGGACAGGTGGTTGAAGTGCGGGGCGGTGGCGTAGCGGTCGTAGACGTACTGGCCGAACCCGGCGGCGGCACTGTCGTTGACCAGCTCCCGCCCGGCCGCCTTGTCGAAGATCGAGCGGATGACGCCTTCGCGGACGTCGTAGCCGACGCGGTAGAACTCGTTCTCGATCACCCCGCCCAGGTCGAGCTCGACCGGCTCGGCCGCCCGGACCTCACCCCTGACGACGTCGATCCGCGCGTAGCCGTAGCCGGGGACCTCCGGCACCACGGCGTGCAGGTGCCGCCCGATCGGCCGGGTCGGCCAGTCGGCCGGGTCCACGAACTCCTCGTGGTGCGGGATCGTCTCGCCGGTGCGCGCGTCCACGAGGGCGATCGGCACGTCCGCCGGGACCACGTCCCGGGGGAGGAACGCGCGGACGACGTCGGTCCTGCTCGCCGTACCGGGGTTGAAGACGGCGAAGGACGCGAGCGCCGAGGCATCGGCCACACCGTCGTCGGAGAGCGCGGCGCCGAACCGGCGGGCGGCGGCGTGCAGCAGGTCGGCCGCGTCGTCCTGGGCGTCGTAGGCGCCCGACGACTTGCGGGTCCACTGCAGGCCGCCCGAGTCGCCCGCCTCCTCGGCGTCCTCCCAGGGGTTGGCCGCGCCCCAGGTGTGCTCGTTGAACAGCGCCACCTTGTCGTAGGCCTCGTCGATCTGCTCGGTCGCGTCGGCGCCGGCGATCGTGTGCAGCGTCTCGGCGATGCGCAGCGCGGACTGCGCCCGCCGTACGTATCCGAGGGGCCGCGCGCCGGAGCCGAGCCCGTCGGCCCACCAGTCGGTCCAGTCGCCCTCGTGCACGGCCAGGCGGTCGTGGTAGCGCTCTTCCACGTGCTCGAAGAAGTCGCTGTTGACCGCGGACCGCAGCCGGGGAAAGGCCCACTGCTCGTTCCACTTGCGCGCGATGGAGGCGGGCACGATCGAGGGTCCCGCGTTGTCGGCGTGCGCGCCCTGGACCCGCAGGTGCAGCACGTCCAGCTCGTACGGCTCGCGCGGCGCGTCAGGACCCTGCCACCCGAACGTACCGGGCCCGTAGGGGTAGCCCCGCGAGGCCAGCGCCGACAAGTAGCGCGGCAGCAGGTCGTCGGCCAGTTCGTAGGAGTCGGTGAGCCCGACCGTGTTGCCCTCCATGTACGCCATGCCGTGGGGGGTGTCGGTGAACCAGACGATCACCTCCTTGCCGCTCGGCGCCCGCCACCGGAACGGCCGGGTCAGCTTGTCGCCCCCGTGCAGGTACGGCACGGACCGCCCGGCCCAGTTGTGCGCCGCAGCGAGGTAGCGCACCCCGGCGGCGTTCAGCGCGTCGATCACGCCGACCACCGCGCCCGGCACGTCGGTGTGCATGGCCGACTTGGTGGCGAAGCCGTACTTCTCCTGGAGCCGCGTGGTGAAGCGGAGCTGCCGGTAGAGCTCCTCGGTCGAGCAGGCTTCGGTGTGCAGCTGGAACGGCAGCGCGGTCACCTCGATGACGCCGGCGCGGGCCAGCGCGGCGAACTTGGCGACCTGGTCGGCGGGCCGGGCGTCGAGCCACTTCAGCGCGGGCATCGACGACTCGACCGACCATCTGAACCTCGCGTCGTCCGGCCAGGAGGCGGTCTCCTCGGCCAGCCGGAGTGCCGCGTCGAGGTAGTCGAGGTGGTGGCGGAGCACCGTGCCCTGCGGGTCGGTGTAGCCGATGTCGAGGTGGGAGTGGTGGACGACGAACACGCTCCACTTGCGCTGCGGGGTGATCGTGATCTCCGCGGAGCCGATGAGCCCGGCGTCGTCGCGCGACTCCAGGGTCAGCACGCGGGGGGCGCTCACCTCGGGCACGAGCAGCGTGACGTCGGTGCCGGAGGCGCTGTCCTCGCCCACCAGCACGTGCGTCAACGGCACGGTGCTCGTCACCCGGACCGCCTGCCGGCCGTCGTGGGTGAACAGCGGCAGCACCGCGACGCGCACCTCCACGCCGCGCACGCCGATCACCGCGGTCGAGGTGTCGTTGCGCAGCGCCTGCCTGATCCCGTCGTAGTCCGGCGAGCCGAGGCTCCGCTGCAGCAACCGGCTGGTCATCAAACACTCCCTAGAGACAGGCCACGGGCGAACAGCCGCTGGGTGGCGAGGAACAGCAGGACCGTCGGCAGCGAGACCGTGAGCCCCGCCGCGAGGCCCACGGGCACCGGGGTGCCCGCGTAGACGTCGGTCATCAGCCCGGCCAGCGCGGTCATCACCGGCCGTACGTCCTCGGTCTGCGTGAGCGTCAGGCCGAAGATGAGGTCGTTCCAGATGAAGGTGAACTCGAGGATGAACACGGCCGCCAGCGCGCTGACCGACAGCGGCAGGTAGATGCGCCAGAAGATCCGCCAGGTGGTGGCGCCGTCCATGCGGGCCGCCTCGAAGATCGAGAACGCCACTCCACTGTAGAAGTTACGCAGCACGAAAGCGGCCAACGGCACGTTGATCGCCGTGTAGACCAGGAGCAGGCCGCCCCTGGTGTCGTACAGGCCGAGGTCGCTGTAGCCCACGAACAGCGGCACGAGCAGCATCTGCGACGGGAAGATCGTGCCGCCGAAGATGAGCAGGAACCACCAGAAGCCGTGTCTCAGCCGGAGCACCACGATCGTGTAGCCGGCCAGTGCCCCGATGAGCACGCCGAGCGTGGGCGAGACGACGCTGTAGAGCGCGGTGCTGGCCAGGCTGTCCGACAGGTTCGCGCTGTCGAAGGCCCGCGCGATGTTGTCGAACAGCGCGAAGCTGCCGGACGGCTGCCACGCCTTCGACGGGTCGTACGACGCCGCGGGCCGCGCGGCGTTGACGAGCAGCAGGTAGGTCGGGCCCAGCCAGATCAGGCCGAGCACGATGAGTACGGCACGCCGGATCATCGCACCTGCCTCCTGAGGTAGAGGTAGGACGCCAGCCCCGTGACCACGGTGAGCATCACCGCGACCGAGGCGCCGTAGCCGTAGTCGCTGGCCACGAACGTGTCCTTGTACATGGTCACCGCGAGCGTCTCGGAGTTGCGCCCAGGACCACCCTGCGTCAGCACCCAGACGATGTCGAACGTCTTCAGGCTCGCCACCAGCGCCAGCCCCACCACGACCGCGGTGAGGGGCGCCATCAGGGGCCAGATGACGTGCCGGAACAGCTGCCACCCGGAGGCCCCGTCGAGCCGCGCGGCCTCGATCGGCGCCTTGGGGATGGACTGCAGCCCCACCACGAACAGCAGCGTGTTGACGCCGAGCTGCTGCCAGGTCCAGACCAGCAGCATGGCGATCGTGTTGTGCGGCGCCTTCTGCAGGAAGGCGGTGTCGACGCCGAGCAGGATGTTCGCGATGCCGTCGTGCGACAGGATCGGGCTCCAGACCATGGCCAGTCCGGCGCCGCTGAGCGCGTAGGGCAGCATGAACGGCACCCGGTACCAGACGCCGCCCTTGAGGTCGTACGACAGCACCGCCACCAGCAGGCCGAGCCCGACCGGCAGCGCCATCGTGCCGACGACCCAGATGAGCGTGTTGCCTAAGGCGGTGAGCAGCGCCGGGTCGTCGAGCAGCTTGCCGAAGTTACGCAGGCCGACCCACTCGGGCGGCGCGAGCCCGTCGTATTTCGTGAAGCTCAGGTACGCCGTCCACAGGAAGGGCACGTAGAGCAGCCCGGCGACCAACAGCGCGGCAGGAGCGACATAGCCGTACCGGAAACGGCCAAGCATTGGTGCGCGCATCACTGATGCGTGCTCCAGTACTCGTCAGCGGCCTTCTGAATGGTCTCCAGCACTTCCTTGTACGTGCCGGGCTCGGTCACGAACTTGCTGAAGCCGTCGAGCGCGGCCGTCAGGATCGGTGGCGGCGTGGCCTCGAAGTAGCGGTTGACCAGGCGGTACTTGCCGCTGCCCGCGTCCTTGGTGACCTGGCCGAGCGCCTCGTCCTTGATCGTCACCTTGGGGTTGGCGCTGACGTCGCCGCGGGTCGTGGCCCACTTGTCCTGGGCGGGCTGCGTGGTCCACCACTTGAGGTACTTCTGGCCGGCCTCGGGGTCGGCCGCCTTGGTCAGCGAGCAGAGCGGGCCGCTCTCGAAGATCATCGAGGTCTTGGGGAGGGAGGCGTTCACGTTCGGGATGGCGAAGAAGCCGTAGTCGGTGCCGGCCTTCAGGTCGCGCTGGGTCATGCTGGTGTTGAACCAGGTGCCGAAGGAGACCATGGCCGCCTTGCCGTTCTTCAGCACGTCGCCGGGGTCGGTTTTATCACCGGGATTGATGAAATATCCGGCGTCGATGAGCTGCTTCCACTTCTCCATCACCTGGACCACACCCGGGTCCGTGTACTTGGCCTTGCCCGTGGAGAGGCGGTCGTACAGGTCGGGGTCCATGCCCGCCATCAGCTGCTCGAACCAGACGAAGGAGAACAGCACGCTGGTGTGGTAGAAGGCCTTGACGTTGTTCTTCTTCAGGGTGTCGGCCACCTTGACCAGCTCGTCCCACGTGGTGGGGGGCTGCAGGCCGTACTTGTCGAAGACCTTCTTGTTGTAGAACATCCCCCAGTAGGCGACGTTCATCGGCACGCAGTACTGCTTGCCGTCCACCGTGTAATAGGGGGCCAGGTCCTGCGACAGGTCGCCGGCCTTGATCGCCTCCTGCCAGATGGCCGAGGTGTCGGCCACCTGCTTCTGCTTGACGATCTCTTCCAGCATCCCGCCGGTCTGCCAGGTGAAGAGGTCGGGTTTGACGTTCGTACGGAACGACGCCTTGATGAAGGCCTGATACTGGGCCGAATCGGTGTAGCCGACCGGCTTCATTCCTAAACTGATCTGCTGCTTCGACAGAGCGCCCATCTCGTCGAAGTATTTGCTCCAGGCGCCCTTGTCGTTGTAGAGCGATAGTTCGGACTTCTTCTGCGGCGCCTCGGTATTGCCGCCACAAGCGGCGAGAAAGAGAGCTGCCACGCCGAGCGTGACAACGCGTGACCGGATCATGCCCCGGCCTCCTTGTTTCATTTGGGGGGGTGTTGCAACCTCTGCTCTATTACGGTCTTGACGTCCACCAGGTGAGCCCGCATCCGCTCCTCGGCCGCCGCGGCGTCACGCGCCTCGATGGCCTCCAGGATCGCCAGGTGCTCGTCGTAGTCACGGCGCCGGTCGTCGAAGATCTGCAGGATCTCCCGCTGCTCGGGACCATGGACGGTCAGCAGCGAGTCGACCACCTCGTGCAGCACGTTGTTGCCCGCCAGCCGGGCCGTCGCCCGGTGGAAGGTCATGTTGGTGTCGTGCAGCTCGGCGTCCTGGCCGCGCAGGTGCCTGGCGGCGGCCTCGAGCACGCGCTGGAGCGCGACCAGCTCCTCGCCGGTCGCGCGTGCCGCGGCCATCGCGGCCAGCGGCGGCTCGATGACGATGCGCGCGCCGAGCAACTCGAGCAGCTGGGCGGCGTGCATCTCCCGCATGTTGGGGTTGGGGAGCACGAGCCGCTCGATGTCGGCTCCGACGTAGATGCCGGATCCGTGCCGCATCTCGATGGCCCCGGTGGCCTCGAGCCTGCGCAGCGCCTCACGCAGCGTCGGGGTGGTGACGGCGAAGCGCTGGGAGAGCTCCCGCGTCGAGGGCAGCCTGTCGCCCGGCCGGTGCCCACCTGTACGGATGAGCTCCAGCATGCGCTCGGTCAGAGCGTCGGAAAGGCTGGGCCGCGTTACCTCGGACATATCAAGTCATCTAATCACTTTTCCTCATGGTCGTCTATGAGGAGATTAGCTTTGCGCAAAGAACCTCAGGTCGCCGCCTGGCGGGGTTCTCGCGCAGGCGGCGACCAGTGGCCTCAGGGCGTCTTGACGTGCCGGTGCGGCTTCACCGGATCTATGCGCTCACGCTGGAACGCGTTGTCCACCAGTGTGGCGAACGCGGCCTCATTGGGCACCGCGTCGTTGTTCTTTATGACGTCATCGATGACGTTCGCCCGGGTCTCGGTGAAGCTGTTGTCCAATTTCTGGACGTAGTACTTCGGCTCCTCCGCCCAGGCGACTCCGGGGGTGAGGAAGGAGTAGAAGGGGGCGAACGCCGAGTCCCGGTCCCCTTCGGGGACGGCCGTCTCGATCGCCGAGACGAGCTGGTTACCGACGTCGTCGGCGCCATTCGGGTCCTTGAGCGCGTAATAGACGACCAGCTTGTCGTATTTGACGGATTTTTGGGCGTCCGCCCTGCTGGACAGGAACACCTTGAACGACCTGAAGAACGGGCCGACGTTGCCATCCTTGAACAACGGGACGAGACCGCGCACCGCCTTCAGCGCGGCCGCCTGGTTCTTCACGTTGACGATGAGGCGCCGAGCGCGATTTGTCAGGGTTTGCGTCTTCTGCGCGCGCGGCAACGGGAAGGCCTCGTTGGTCAGGTGGAAGTAGTCGCCGTCCCGCAGCTCCTTCCAGTTGTCCGACGAGTTCTGGGCCTCCACCTCATAGCCGCCCTGCCTCTGGTCGTCGAGCAGACTTTGGAAGTCCCGGTTGCCGATCGGCGTGTTCAGGTAGCCGGGCGGGCCCTCACCCATGAAGGAGTACACGCGCTTGACCACGTTCTGGGGGCGTCTGCGGCCGGCGCTGTTGTAGTACTCCCGGTAGGCCTTGGCGAGGAAGTTCCGGTTGATGACGGCGTCACTCGGGCGGCGGGCCGGGGCCGGGGCCGAGTGCGCGGGCTGGGATCCGGCATTCGCGATCACCGCCGCGCGCTTGGTCTTGCTCACCGACTTGACGACGCCGTGTGAGGCACCGGAAACGCCCGGAGTGGTGGAACGCTTGTTCTTCTTCTTTTTCTTGAGCTTGTTCTTGGGCATCGACCGTCTCCGGCGTCAGGGCGTCTTGGCGAGGTGGGTGTGCGGCGCGGCCGGGTTCACGCCCTTGGCCGTGAAGGCCGCGTTCACCAGGTCGATGAAGTCGTCCGCGCTGCCCACCTTGTCGTTGTGTTCTATGACGTCCGCGATGATGTCGCGGCGGTTGCTGGTGAAGCTGCCTGCCTGCTTGTTCAGGAAGTACTTCGGCTCCTCCGCGAAGGCGACCCCCGGTGTGCGCGTCTTGTAGAAGGGGGCGAACGCGTCGTCCAGTTCGTCGGGCCGCACCGCCCGGTTGATGGTGTCGGCGATGCGGTCTCCGACCAGGTCCGACCCGTTCACGTCCGCGTCGGAGGTCATGTAGTAAATGACGAGCTTGTCGTACTTCACCTTCTTCTTCGCGGCCGCCGTCCCCGACAGGTAGATCTTGAACTTCCTGAAGTACGGCGAGACGTCGTCGTCCTTGAAGAGCGGCGTCAGGGCATTGGCCACCTTGAGCCCGGCTTCCTGCGTCTTCACGTTGACGATGATGCGCCGCGCCCGGTTCTCCAGCGCTCTGGGTTTGTAGGCCTTGTTGCTGACGTGGAAATAGTCGCCTGCCGCCAGCGCCTCATCCAGGGGCTTCGCGTTCTGGCTGGACACCCTGTAGTCGGGGTTGTCGGCGGCGAAGTCGTGGAACTCGGCGTCCGTGACCGCGTGCTCCAGGTAGCCGGTCTCGCCTTTGCCCATGAAGGAGTAGATGCGCTTGCGCCGGTTGGCCATCGGGGTACGGACCCCGTTGAGGTAGTACCTCTGGTAGGCGTTCTCCAGGAAGGCCCGGTCCGACGGCGGGTTCACCGGCGCCTTGGGCGGCGTGGCGGGTGGCGACAGGTCGACCAGCGAGTCCGACCGCTTGGGCTTGGTCAGCACGACCGTGCCGGCCAACCCCTTCGCGGTGTCGGCCGGCCCGGACTTACGCGTCTTCTTCCTGGTGGTGGCCTTCTTGAGCTTGCTCCACAGCGACATGTCCGCCCCCTACTGAACGCTCGCCCGGTACGTGAGCACCAGGCCGAGGTTGGTGAGAGCCGCCTTGTCACCCTCCAGGACCAGCACCCACGGGTTCCCGCCGACGCTGAGACCGGGGGTGCGCAGGAGCTTGCCGTCGTTGAGCGCGAGCCTCTTGTCGCCGTTGAGCAGGAAGCGCACCGAACCGCGCCCGGCCAGCTCGTACCTGGGGTAGACGCCGGTGATCTGCCGCCCGCTCATGGCGGAGAACAGCTCCGGCGTGAACGGCAGGACGAGCTGGTCGTCCTCGCCCTCCTGGAATTGGGCCCACTCGTCGGGGAACTCGCTCGCCACGTCGAAGTAGCGGGCCGAGGCATACGGCTTGAGCATGCCCTTGACCGCGCTGGCGAAGGCCTCCCCGCCCTGGTCCGCGTCGTACTTGACGGTGACGACCACGTCGCTCAGGCCGGCCGGAGCCGGGCCCGAGAGCTGCAGCCGCCACCGCGAGACCGCCCCCGTGCCCTCGAACGGCAGGTAACGGTCGTCGTCCAGGCGCAGCTCGAACAGCCCGTTGTTCTCCTTGTACTCCTCGATGTCCGACAGCGCGATCTGCTGGCCGGAGCGCCATTCCGGGCGCAGCGTGTCGGGCGGCGCGCCCTTCGGGTCGAGCAGGAACTTGACCGCCTTCGGGTCGGCCGCCAGGACGGTCTTGCTGTCGAGCTGCGTCAGCGTCGCGTAGACGCCGAGCGGCCCGTCCGCGCCCAGGAAGGAGACCGACAGCGTCCGGATCCGGCGCCGGAAGTGCCCGGGGAAGTCCCGGTCGAACAGCGCCTCGGTCAGCGCGAACTCGCAGCGCCCCTCGCCGCGCAGGGCCAGCAGGGCGAGCGGGTCCAGGCCCAGCAGCGAGACCTTCTTGGTGATCTCCATCCCGCGGCTGTCGGTGTCGACGTACGCCTTGCCCAGCCGTTCCAGGTCGAAGCCGAGGCTGTCGCCGGCGAGCAGGCCGTTGCGCCGGCTCTCCCAGTACATCGGCTGGATGTAGCTGTCGCCGTTGGAGTCGCCCCGCTCGAACCGGTAGGCCCGCTCGGCGGACCGCGCCATCTCGTAGGCCAGGTTGTAGGTCTGGAAGTACAGCCCGGACATCCGCCCGGCCATCCAGTGGTAGAGCTCGGAGCCCGCGAACTTGTCCTTCATGAACGCGGCCACCGCCTCCAGGTTGGCGATGTCCTGCGTGACGACGGCGAGCTCGCGCTGGGCGATCGTCAGCTGGTGCTGGGCGCTGGTCAGCTGGTGGCCGAGCTGGGTCACGTCGCTCTTGGCCATGTTGAGCTGGAGATCCCAGTCCTGCGCCGTGCGCTGCTGCTCCGACCGCACGCCGATCAGCTCGCCGAGCGTGCTGTAGCCCTCGGCCAGCGTGGAGGAGACGTCGGCCACCTTGTCGAGGGCGTTTCCGATCTGCTCGCCGCCGAAGCCCGTGCCGAAGATGAACGGGCCGAGCAGTGCCTGCGGCACGCCCAGGGCGATCGAGGCGGCGATCTTCAGGCCGCCCGCGACGAAGTGCGCGTCCGAGCCGCTCTTCATCCGGGTCAGCTGCTCGACCTGGAGCGGGGAGAGCCCGTCGGCGATGAGCTTCTCGTAGTGCTGGACCCGCGCCGTCGCCCCGTCCCGGCTCGCCTCCAGCTCGGCCAGGTTCTCCTCGGCGACCTTGATCTGCGCCTCCTTGATGCCGCGCGTCAAGGCGAGGATCGTGCCCTCCTGCCGGTTCTGCAGCAGGGCGAGCTCCTCCACGTCGCGCCGCTCCAGCACGTTGAGCAGGTCGTTGCCGAACTGCCGGACCTTGTCGGCGAGGTCCTGGGCCTTCCTGAACACGAAGGCGAACCGGTAGTGCGGGACCGGCGCCGCCATCCCCTGCGTGATCCGGTCCAGCGAGGCTCCGGAGGCGGCGCCGCGGACCAGCGACATGACATCGGCCGGCGGCTCGAACAGCGGCAGCGGCCGGCTGATGCCCATGATGTCGAGCGACTGCCGGATCTTCCGCAGCCGGTCCTCGACGCGGGTCCAGTACTCGAAGAAGACGCTGTTCTCGGGCACGTAGAAGTACGGGCTCGCGACGCTCTTGTGCACCTCCCCGGGCCCCTCCAGCAGGGCTCCCCCGGCGGTCAGCGCCTTCAGCTCGTCGTCCAGCTCGTCCAGCTCCGCCAGCGGGAGGTGACGCAGGTCCTCGTAGGTCAGCGCGGCCGACAGCGGGCGCGGGCCGAGGACGTCCGGCCGCTCCCCCAGCAGGTCGTAGGCGAAGATGTAGAGCATCCTGGCCTCGTCGACGCTCTCCGCCGTGTACTGGCGGAAGAGCAGGTCACCCCAGTCGAGCAGGTTGTCGATGTAGGCCATCACCACGGCCCGGCGGTAGGCGGACGGGCGCAGCTCCGCGATCGCGTGCGGGTCGAACGGATCGTCCATGTACGCCGTGATCAGCTTCCCGCGGTCGCCCATGAGGTCGTACTGCCGCCGGAGCCAGCCGATCATGGCGACCCGCTCCCGCAGGCCGGACGCCCCCGGCAGGGCCTTCAGCGTCTTCTCGATGTCCTTCAGCCAGGTGCCCGCCAGGCCGGCCAGGAAGTCCTTGTCCTCCTGTGAGAGCTCGCCGACCTGCTCGAACACCGGGGCCAGCCCCTCCAGCCGGGCGAGGATCGGTTCGAGTGAGGTCGCGACGGCTGAACCGTCGTGGCCCAGCCCGGCCAGGTCGGCGCGGCAACTGCCGACCAGCGCCCGCAGGTCGACCGCCAGGAACGGCAGGAACCGCCAGTACCTCACCCGCTCCGTCGGGTCGAAGACGTACTCGTACCAGATCCGCGCGTCCTCGAAGCGCTGGGCGTTGTTCAGCGCCTGCGCGATGAGCAGCGGGGCGTGGAAGAAGATCTCCCAGTAGTAGATGCCGTTGGCGCTCTGGAAGTCCAGGTGCGAGCTGGACGGCGTCCCGGCCACCTGCGGCCGTACCTTGATCGTGGTCGCGTCGGAGTCCTCGAAGCTGAAGGCGGGCAGCTCGTCCGTCTCCTGCGTCTCGGGGGCCAGCAGTGCCGCCACGCCGCCGGTCAGCAGTTCCTTGTTCAGCCGGTAGGCCGTGCTGGACGTCAGCCGGACGATCTCGTGCGGCAGCCCGGCGAACTCGTAGGGCCGCTGGGCCGTCGGCTCCGACTCGTAGACGACGTAGTCGGCGCCGAGGAACAGGTAGAGCTTGGCGCCGTCGAGCGCGCCGGTGAACGTGGTCTGGAAGTCCGCGGGCAGGCCGCCCCAGTTGCCGGGAACCGGCCGGTAGGCCAGCTGTCCCGTCGGCTCCTGCCCCGCCTCCAGCAGCGCGTACTCGCTCGTGCCGAGCACGTAGCGCTGCCTGTTGCGCTGGATCACGGCCTTGACCTGGCTCTTCAGCTTCTTGGGGTAACCGTCGTCGATGTAGTCGGGGACGGTTCCGTCCTTGGGGAGCGTGTAGCGGACCAGCTCCAGGCCGCTGGTCAGGTAGAGCTTGTCGCCGTCCACGTACGCGGCGTCGACGGCCTCGGTCGTGCCGATGGCCGTGGGTATGCGGCCCAGCTCCCTGGTCGGGGAGGTCCGGCCGCCCGGGGCGAGGTAGGTGCCCGCCGTGTTGTCGAAGAAGTAGGGGCCGTCGTCGTAGGAGAACGCCGCGTCTACAGGACCGCTCTGGGGCAGGCCCTCGGTGTTCTCGCTCAACGGCTGCGGGCCGTCGTCGGGCGTCTTGCCGCTGAAGCGGATGTAGGTGTCACCCGCGAAGAAGTAGACGCGGTCGCGGTGAGCGAAGGCCGAGTCCGCCACGAAGTCCTTGGGCAGCTCCCAGCGAGAGCTGATCGGCTTCAGTTCGGTCGGGTTCGTGGAGTCGACATACCGCTTCGCCGCGAAGGAGAAGAAGTACTCCGTGCCGTCGAGCGTGAACGCGGCATCCACCTTGGTCCAATGCGGCAGATTGTCGGGGTTGGTGTTGAGCGGCTTCGGGTATCCGGTGTCGGGCGCCCCGAACGGTGGGCCCGAATAGCGGTAGTACTCGGCGCCGGAGAAGACGTAGATGTGTCCGCCTCGCACCAGCACGGCGTCGACGACACCGGACCTGAGCAGGCCGGTGCCGATGATCCCCCACCGGTCCTTGATGGAGGCCAGCTTCTCGGTGCCGAGCTTGAAGCGCTTGCCCGCGTTGTCGAAGAAGCATCGCCGGCCATCGGGCAGCTCGAACGCGGCGTCGATCCGCTGCCATTTCGGCAGCTTGTCCGGGTTGTCGCCCAGCGGGAGCAGCGGTTCCTCCCCGCTCGGCGCGGTCACCGGCCGGCACAGGAAGCTGCCGCCCTTGTGGTCGACGCTCAGCCACGGCCGGTCCAGGGTCCCGGCCGGCATGTTGAACCGGACGGCCCCGGGCTCGTCCACGGGGCTGGTGTCGGGCTCGGCGAAGATCTTGTCCAGCCGTACGGCGCGCGGGGGCTCCGCCACGCCTTCCGCCTTGACCGCGTACAGCTCGGGCGTGAGCGCGAACGCCGACCGGACCCCGACGGCGTCGGAGCAGGTGACGATGATCGAGTCGTGCAGGCCGTCCGGCCCGCCGGGGACGGTCCTCGACGCCTGCACATAGAGCCGGACGCCGGTGATCTGCTTCTCCTGGGCGTCGTCGGCGGCCAGCAGTTGCGCGGCACCCCATTCCCCGTTCAGGTTGAGGAAGGAGTAGTAGATCTTGACGCGGTACTTCGGCGGTGGTGTCTTGACGTTCTGGGTGTCGCCGGTTCTCGTGGCGTCGATGGTCGTGTCGGACGTGACCACGACCGGGACCGTCTCCGTGACCGTCCAGAACACGAACACGCGGCCGAAGGCGTGCACGGGGTAGACCCGCTCGGCGTCGATCTGGACGTCCACCTTGAGCCACGGCTCCCAGGTGGCGGAGAGGTTCACGCCGTCCCTGAACTCCGCGCCCCGGTAGTAGTAGCGGGCCGGCGCCGTCCGCGTCCGGCCGAACAGGACCAGGCGCCGGGTGCCCTCATCGGCCCCGTCCTCGGGGTAGACGTAGCCGCCGGCGATCGCCAGCCTGGAGACCTCCGTGTACTCGTCCAGATACCTCTTGTAGACCCGTTGTACGGTCTCCGGTGTGATCTCGCCCTGCAGCAGGTCGCTCTCCAGCGCCTCGAACGCGGGCGTCTTGTCGGAGCGCAGCTCGGGGCGCAGGTAGTTCTCGGGATAGAGGAAGACCTTCCTGTTGGCCTCCCAGAGCCGGTAGTTCTTCAGCCACCCCCACCAGGTCTTCAGCCGCCGCCTGATCTCCTCCTCGTCCCGGCCCGGCGGGAGCGTGACCTCCTCCAGGTCGAGGAGGTAGCGGTGCACGAAGAGCTGGGTGGCCGCGATGGCCTCCCTGACGCGCGAGGTCCGGCCGGCGCCGCCCATGTCCGCGTCGATCAGGAACTTCTCGTACAGGTCGCGGGTGGTCCTGAAGCCGTCCAGCCGGATGATCGCCGACGGGGCGAGGGCGTCGCGCTTGAGCAGGTTCAGCTCGTCGTGGATCTGGCCCGACAGGGTGACCCAGTCCGCCGGGCTGACCGTCCGTTCGAGCAGGCCGGACAGAGCGGTGTTGGCGGCCTCGGGAGCCGGGGTCGCGCCGAAGACGCGGGACCAGACATCGGTGTAGATCGTGGACGGTCCCGCGTCGAACGTGTCGGCGACCGCGAACACGTCCACCAGCTTGAGCACGAACTCGATCTCGAAGCGGTCCTCCTCCGGCGTGCCGGCCGTCAGCAGGGCGGCGTTGCGCTTGGCCCAGCGCAGCTCGTCGGCGTCCCAGCCGAACAGGTCCGCCAGGTACCGGTACGGATCCTCGACGGCCGCCGGTCCGTTCAGCAGGAACGCGGCCAGGCCGTCGGGACGCGACCGGGCCAGTTCGACGAACCTGACGATGGTGTGCAGATCGCTCAGCCGGTAGTCGGCGCTGTCCGACCAGCGGTGCTTGATCGGCTGCGGGAAGGTCCGGTCCACGGCGTCGTAAGCACCCGAATAGCGGACGTACTCGTCATCCCTGAGCAGGTACGTCCGGCCCTCGAAGACGAAGGCGCCGTCCGGCCCCGCCTCCTCGAAGGCGGCGGGCAGGTCGCCCCAGTCGTCCTTGACGGTCCGGGGATAGCCGGCGGCGACGTATTCGAGGTCGTTGGGCTGGTATCGGATGTACTGCCCGTGCTTGAAGGCGTACAGCTCGCCGGTCGGCGCGGCGAAGGCGGCCTCGATGCCCGGCCCGTCGGCGAACGCGTTGCGCACCTTGCCCCACAGGCTGTTGACCGCCTGGTCCGGCTCGGCCCGGTCGGCACGCAGGTATCGGGTGCCCTTGAACAGGTACGTCCCGCCGTCGAGCCCCCGGAAGGCCGCGTCGAGCCCGTCGGCGAACGCGTCGGGCAGGTTCGGGAGGTCCAGGTCCCAGCTGAGCGAGCCGTCGATCGTCCGGGGGTAGCCGTCGTCGACAGTGTCGTATTCGGTGCCGGAATAGCGGACGTACTGGTCGCCGGAGAACAGGAACGTGTGCGGGCCCCTGACCAGGGCCGCGTCGACCTTCTGCCGCTCCACGAGCGTGTTGCGCACGCCGCCGAGCAGCCCGAGGTCGTAGTCGGCCTCGGCCGTCAC
Organism: Nonomuraea sp. NPDC049158; assembly: GCF_040648335.1. Lineage (NCBI taxonomy): Bacteria > Bacillati > Actinomycetota > Actinomycetes > Streptosporangiales > Streptosporangiaceae > Nonomuraea > Nonomuraea sp. NPDC049158. The sequence goes on along the minus strand of NZ_JBEZDM010000004.1, from coordinate 317,949 downwards.
GGACACGACGTGGCAGGCGCCGCCCACGAAGAGGTACAGGTTGCGCCGGTTGGCGAGCACCGCGTCCAGCGGCCGGTCCGTCACCGCGTCCTCGAACGCCTCGGGCAGGCCGGCGAACGCCTCCTCCTGGCGTAGGTTGCCGATGATCTTCTTCGGGTAGCCGGGGTCCACGTAGCGGTACTCGGCACCGGTGTAGCGGACGTACTGGTCGCCGGAGAACAGGAAGGTGGTCTCGCCTCGGTACACGCAGGCGGCGTCGACCGTGGTGAAGGGGTGGAGCGCGCGGCCCCACCGCTCGCGGATCGGGGCGAGCGGGGAGAAGGCGCGGTCGGCGTAGCGGGCGTAGCTCTCCCGGAAGAAGAAGTACGTCGCGCCGTCGGCCGCGCTGAACGCGGTCCTGAGGGCGTCGCCCGGCTCCAGGCCGCTGCCGAAGTCCCGCCAGATCCGCTCGGTCGGCCGAGGGTAGGACCACCGCCCGGTCGCCTCATCGAACTGGACGCACCGCTCGCCGAACAGCAGGAGCATGGTGCCGCCCTCGAACAGCACCGCGTCCGGTACCACGTCGCTCTCGTCGCCGGGGACCTCCCAGAAGCCGGCGTCCGTGACCATGGGGTAGCCGTCGTCGGGCCGCCGGTAGTCCTCCCCCGAATAGACGAGGTAGCGCAGCATGCCGTCGTCGTCCGGGTGCTCGAACACGTAGGTCCTGCCGTCGCGCACGTAGGCGAGCGCCACGCCGGTCAGCCCGGCCCAGTGGTCGGCGATGGGCAGCGGGTCCCCGTCGATCGTGTCGCTGGTGCCGGTGTAGGTGACGAACTGATCGCCGCTGAACAGGTAGGTCTTCCCGTCCAGCCCGGTGAACGCGGCGTCCACCGCGTTGTCCTGATAAATCGTGTTACGGGGTCGGCCCCACTCCTCGGTGAGCGGGTACGCCCGGTTCAGCCGGGTGTTGAAGCAGTTCGGCCCCTTGAACAGGTACGTGGTGCCGTCGGCGCCCTCCAGGACGGCGTCCAGGCCGGTCCTGAACTCCTCCGGCACCGGGCGCAGCGTCCGCGGCCGGACCGGCGTCGTCGTGACGGTCGTCCCCTCGATCGCGGACAGCCGTCGCCAGCCGTCCGGTCCCTCGACCAGCACCGCGCCGTCCTCGACGAAGGCACAGCTCACCGGCGCGAGATCGGCGTAACTCCGGTACAGCTCGCTGGAGACGACGTGGCACCGCGCCCCCCTGAACAGGTAGACGTTGCGCCGATCGGCGAAGGCCGCGTCCACGCCGTCGAGCGTGACGCTCAGGTTGCCCAGCCGCGGCTCCCGGGACAGCTCCGCGAGCGCGCGCGGGTAACCCTCCTGCACGGTCGTGTAGTCGTGACCTTCGTAGCGCACGTACTGGTTGCCGGAGAACAGGTACGTGTACGTACGCGTCACCTCGACGCCCTCGACCAGCTCCGTCGCGTCCATGACCAGCGTGGCGTCGACCCGCCCGGTCCTGGCCAGGTTACTGATCACGTTGCCCCAGTACGCCGGGACACTCGCGGGATAGCGGTCGTCGATCCGGGTGTAGTCGCGGGTGGAGTAGCGGGCGTACTGGTCGCCCGAGAACACGTACGTCCGGCCGTCCTTGCCGATGAAGGCGGCGTCCACCCTGGTGAAGGGGATGCTGTCCCAGTGCTCGCGCAGCGTGCGGGGCTCGGACCACCAGCGGTGCCGGTGGTCGAACACCACGAAACGATCACCGGAGAACAGGTACGTCTGGCCGTCCCCGGCGCTGAAGACCGCGTCGATCGTGGTGAAGGCGGGGTCGTCCGCCAGCGCGGCGGGCAGGTTCCACCAGTTGTCGGCGACCGGCTTGGGGTAGCCGACGTCCGGCGTGGTGTAGTCCCTGGTCGAGTAGCGGACGTAGAAGTGGCCCGCGTCGGCCTGCACCCGGATCCGCTTGGCCTCGCGGACGAGCGTGACGTCGATCCGCTGCTCGGTGACGACGTGCCAGTCCGTGGCCGTACCGCTGACGCGTACTCCTTCCGCGAAGGTCAGGCCGTGCTCCATGAACCGCCGCCGCAGCGCGGGCGACAGGCGGCCGGCGTTCAGCTCGTTCTCCTGCTCCAGCGGCACGTCGAAGAGCTCGCCGCCCTCGCCGAACAGGTACGTCTTGCCGTCCATGACGAACGAGGCGCCCACCTCGCGCAGCCCGCCCCAGTCGGCGGCGATCGCGCGCGGGTAGCCGAGGTCCACGACGGAGTAGTCGGCGCCGGAGTATCTGAGGTATCTCCCGCCGCTGAACAGGTAGGTCTTCCCGTCCAGCCCGGTGAACGCGGCGTCGACCGTACCGCTGGGCAGCACGGGAGCCTGCACCCCCCAGCGCTCGGCCGTCGGGACGGCGGCGCCGTCGCCCTTGGCCGTCCGGCCGTCCTTGAACAGGTGGACGGCCCCGTCCCAGTCGGCGAAGGCCGCCTCGACGCCCGACTCGAACTGCCCGGGGATGCCCGGATAGTCCGACTCGATGCGCCGTGGGTAGCCGTCGTCCACGCGGAGGCCGTCGTTCTCGATGCTGCCGGAGTAGCGGATCACCTGGTTGCCGGCGAAGAGGTGGACGCCGGTCGCGTCGGCGTAGGCCGCGCCCACGCGTTCGGCGCCGTCGAAGACGTTGCGGACCCGGCCCCACCTGTCGGTGATCGCCTCCTCCGTACCCCCTACCGCGAGGTAACGCTGCCCGGTGAAGAGGTGGATCCCGCCGTCGCGGTCCTGGAAGGAGGCGTCGACCGACTTCTTGAACGCCTTGGGCAGCGGCGTGTCGTGGCCCTCCCCCTCCCACCATTCGTCGATGCCGCGCGGGTAGCCCTCGTCGACCACACCGTATTCGGGGGTGGTGTAGCGGATGTACTGATCGCCGGAGAAGAGGTAGGTCTTGCCGTCCTCGTCCACGAACGCGCTGTCGATCCGCTGGGGGTCGTCGAAGTTGTTCCTGACCTTCCCCCAGACCTGCTCCTTCGCCGCCCAGCGAGTGCCGCCGCGCTCCTTGACGAAGACGTGTGAGCCGCCGTCGCCGCCGTGGCCGATGATCCACTCGGTGCCGTCGGGGTGCGCGAACGCGGCGTCCACGCCGGTCAGCCCGGTGAACCGGGCCGACAGCTCGATGAGCTGTTTCGGCCGCGGGTCGGCCAGCGCGTACGTGGCCTTCGCGTAAGTCCAGTAGCCGCCCTCGCCGAACAGGTAGATGTTGCCGTCGGAGCTGTCCAGCACGGCGTCGAACCGGTCGAGTCCCGGCGGCAGCGCCAGCGGCTCGGGGTACTTGCCGACCAGGTCCTGGTCCTGGAAGGACACGGCGACCTCGGTGGGGTCCAGGCCGAGCTTGGCCGCGAGCAGCGCGAAGCGCCGGATCCGCCGGTAGGCCTGCCGGAAGTGCGGATCCGGCGGCACGACCGTGACCTCGCCGCTCTCCTCGGCCGCGATGAGGGCCGGCGCGGCCAGCACGTCGAGCGCCTCCTGGACGCCGCCGATCACCGCGACGCAGATCGCCTCGACGGTCGCCGCGGGCACGCCGAACGCGTCGGCGAGCACCGACCACAGCGCCGCCTGCTGCTGCTCGGCCCGCCGCTCCAGCGTGTCGGTGACCTCGTCGACCGCCGCGGCGAGCTCCTTGGCCACGGGGTGCAGCAGGAAGAACAGCTCCTTGGCGTAGTCCTCCACGCCGGGCACCGTGAAGTCGAGCGCGTTGGTCGCGGCGCGGAAGTAGTCGAGCCGGTCCTCGGGCACGGCCAGCGCCTCGTCGAGATGCCCGGCCGCGACGAGCACGCTCACCAGATCGGCCCGCTCCCCGTCGTCGAAGCCGAGGTCGGTGACCGCCTGGAGGTCGAGGCGGTACGGCTGCTCGTCCTTCAGGATCTCCGCGATCCGGCCGGCGACGATCACCTGCTCGGCGGGCACGAACCCGTCCCCCAGGTCCACCTCACCGCTCTCGTCGAGCACCCGGCCCTCTTGGAGGTAGGTGCCTTCGAGGGCGTCGATCACCCGCTGGGCGATCGCGTCGTCGGCGACGTCCACGAAGTCGTCGGGCGTGAAGGCGTACGTCTCCTTCTGGAAGGCCGCGATCTGCTCCTTCATCGCGTCGAGGACGGCCCGCCGGCGCGGATAGAACTCCAGCGCCAGCCCGAAGTCGTCCAGCCGCAGCCCGGCCAGCGCCGCCTTGTCGAGATAGACGCCGTCCTCGTCGAGGTAGCCGTTGAAGCGCAGGCTGGCCAGCAGTGCCGCCTCGTCCACCCGCAGCTCGGTGAAGATCTCGGGGTCGAGCGTGAGCCGTTCCTGCCTGAACCGGTCGACCCGGTCGAGCAGCTCGGCCAGTACGCCCGGCGCGACGTCGTCGAGGTCCGCGTTGACCATGAACCGCCCGGCGTTCGCCTCGTCCGCGAAGAAGCCGGGGTCGGTGACGTCGCCCTCGCTGTCGAGGTAGCCGTTGAAGACGAGGTTGTCGTACAGCTCGGCCTGCTGCTCCTCCGTCAGGTTGCCGAGGGAGGCCAGGTCGGAGGGGAAGAAGGAAGCGGTGCCGTTGCCGAGGCTGTTGATCAGCTTGAACAGCGGCTCGGCGAACGAGCTGTAGTCTCTCGCCGGCCGCAGCTCCGCCACCGTCTTCGGCAGCCCGTCGGCGACGAGCGCGCCGTCACTCTGGAGGCGGCCCGCGAAGACCAGGTTGGCGAAGATCTTCGCCGTCAGCCGCTCGTCCAGCCCCAGGCCGACGAAGTCCTCCTTGACGATCAGCCCGAGGTCGGTGACGGCGTCGTAGGCGGCCTGCCGCGCCTTGGTCCGGTCGAGGCGGAGCAGGCGTTCGTCCCGGGCGGAGACCACGCCGTCGTCGTAGGCGGTCAGGACGTCGTGGAGCACGTGGGACGCCCGTTCGCCGAACCGGCGCGACACGAACAGCTCGGGGGTCATCACGGCCGACTCGAACCGCCGGTTGATCCCGTCGAGCACGGTCACCTGGTCGTCGTCGGCCGGCGTCCCCCCGCCGAGGATGTCGGCCAGGTCCTGCGCGCTGAACCCGCCGTCCTGCATCCAGCGCCCGACGGCGAGCAGCGTCTGCGCCAGCCACAGGCTCGACGCCACGTCCGAGCCCTCGAGGATCCGGTAGCAGTCGCGGGTCCGCGGCTCCGTACCGCCGAGGATCGGGAACGTCGTGTACCGCTGCAGCGACGGATCGCTCTCCAGCACCTCCAGCAGGTCGAACAGCTCACCGACGGACAAGCCGAGCGCCGCGACGAGCCGCCCGGCCCGTTGCAGCAGCGCGATCGCGGACAGCCCGATCTCCCCCCGGTCGAACGGGCTCGGCTCCAGCGCGTTGTACCTGTCGCGGTAGCGCGTCACGATGTCGACGATGTCGTTCTCGGCCGTCTCGATGGAACGTGCCAAACGGCGACGGTACTCCTTGTTGTGTGTTGCCAGGATGTCCCCGGACACGTCGGGCAGATCCTCGAGCTCGGCCGGTTCGATCGGCACGGCCAGGCCGCACACCCCGTCGACGGTCAGCTCGTAGCCCTTCTGGAGGAACACGACCACGGCGATGGTGCGCAGCGCGGCCAGGTCCAGCTGGTTCTCGCAGCAGGTGGTGAGCACCCGATCGAGGTCGGTCATGCTCAGGCCGGTCTTGCGGGCCAGCCGGACGAACCTGTTGACCCGCTCGAACCACGCGAACCCGGCACCGACCAGTCGCCGGCTGTCTATGGCGGTAGAGGTGTCATTTCCCCCATTGACGAAGAACGTGGACGGCGGCCGCTGCGGATCCTCGCTCTGATAGACCAGCTCGCGTACCTCGACCGTGGTCAGCCCGGTCGCCCGCCTGAACCGCTCGACGTCCTCCAGCGCGCTGAGCGGCTCCTCCGCGCCGAGCCCGTAGTCGGCTCTGAGCTGGTCTTCCGAGGTGACCGGGACGGTCACGACCTGGACGTCCTCGGCCGAGAGCGCGAGAGACAGCCGCGCGACCACGTCGGGATCCACGTCGGGGGCGAAGAGCCGGTAGAACTCCTCGGGCGCGACCTTGAGCCGGCGCAGGTACATCGTGAGCTGCTCGGCCAGCAGGGAGAACGGCATCCCGAACGGGTGGCGGGCCGTTCGCAGCGTCTCGTACGGCTCGCTCCCGACGACCGTCTCCAGCACCTCGTTGACGATGTCGAGGTAGGGCGACTCGGTGAACGTGTGCTCGGCGTCGAGCAGGATCTTGGCCAGATCGGGCCGTCGAGCCAGCAGGTCCGGATCCCGGAAAACGCCTTCCAGGAGCCTGAGGAGGTCTACGAGATAGGCGGCCGGTGAGTAGACCGACCGGGCCTCGTCGCCCTCCCAGAAGTCGAGTTCGCCGAAGAGCTGCTCATAGCTGGGTAATGCGTCATCCCTGCGCAATGTGATCCCCCCTGTTGGATCCCCGTGTGTGCCGACTCATGTTCGCCTAGCTACGGGGGGAGGAATACTGGCCGTCGAGGTAACTGTTCGGTCGCCGAAATAACCCCGGCTCGTCGGGGGTTGCACCTTTCATGGCTTTCCCGCTCTCCATCCTTGACCTTGCACACATCGGAGACGGAGAGACGGCGGGTGACAGCTTCCGCGCCAGCGTGACCATGGCCCAGCGCGCGGAGGAGTGGGGCTACCAGCGGATCTGGTACGCGGAGCACCACAACATGCCCTCCATCGCCTCTTCCGCGACCAGCGTCCTCATAGCCCACGTAGCCTCACAGACCACGACAATTCGCCTCGGGGCCGGCGGCATCATGCTGCCCAACCACGCCCCGCTGACCATCGCCGAACAGTTCGGCACGCTCGAAACCCTGCATCCCGGACGCATCGACCTGGGCCTCGGCCGGGCGCCGGGCAGCGACCAGCAGACCATGCGCGCCCTGCGCCGCAACCCGGCCTCCGCCGACGACTTCCCGCAGGACGTACTGGAGCTCCAGGGCTACCTGACCGGCGAATCCCGCATCCCGGGCATCGACGCGACCCCCGGCAAGGGCACTGACGTGCCGCTCTACATCCTCGGCTCGTCCCTGTTCGGCGCCAAGCTCGCCGCCATGCTCGGCCTCCCGTACGCCTTCGCCTCCCACTTCGCCCCCACCGCGCTGGAGGACGCCGTCGCGCTCTACCGGCGCGAGTTCCAGCCGTCCAGGCAGCTGGCGGAGCCGTACGTCATCGCCGGTGTCAACGTCATCGCGGCGGACACCACGGAAGAGGCGGAGGCGCAGTTCCTGAACGCCAAGCGCAGCCGGGTGACCCGGTTCCTCGGCCGGGGCCAGACGTTCACCCCGGAGGAGGCCGACGTCATCCTCGCCTCACCGGCCGGACAGCAGCTCCTGCAGATGGCCAAGTACTCCGGCGTCGGAACCGCCGCCGAGGTGCGGGACTACCTGGACCGCTTCGCCAAGCAGGCCCAGGCCGACGAGCTGATCGTCGTCTCCATGGCCCCCGACCGGAAGGCCTGGCTGCGCTCCCTCGAATTGCTGGCCCCGGTCACGGGAATGTCTGGCGGCTGACTTCGGTTACATGACTCGTGGCCGGTGTGCCCAGTGTCCCCGGGCCTCACCTATTGCCTTCGCGGAATACCGTTCGGCTGGAGCCGCGTTGCGCCTTTCGCCGAGAGGCGACACGCACACCGGTACGCACTCGTAAGGCCGAGGCCCCGCCAGACCACTGGCGGGGCCTCAGCTGTTTCCCGGCCGGAAACTAGTTGCCACGCCACATCCTTCGCTGAAGGATGTCTTCATGATCAAGGTCGAGTCACTGACGAAGGCCTTCCGCCGGCCTCGAACCTTCTCCGGCCCCCTGGGCGCCCTGCGCACCCTCGTCACCCGCCAGTACGACGAGCGGATCGCCGTCGACGACGTCAGCTTCGAGATCCCCGAAGGCGAGGTCGTCGGCTACCTCGGCCCCAACGGCGCCGGCAAATCCACCACCGTGAAAATGCTGACGGGCATCCTCACCCCCACCAGCGGCCTGGTCGAGGTGGCCGGGCGGGTGCCGTGGCGGGACAGGAAGGCCAACGCCAGGTCCGTCGGCGTGGTCTTCGGCCAGCGCAGCCAGCTCTGGTGGGACTTACCGCTGATCGAGTCGTTACGCCTGGTCGGCGACCTGTACGACGTACCCGCCGACCGTTTCACCACCGCGCTGCGCCGCATGCGCGACCTGCTCGGCCTCGACGACTTCCTGGACACCCCCGTCCGGCAGCTCAGCCTCGGCCAGCGGATGCGCGGCGACCTGGCGGCCGCGATGCTCTACGACCCGCCCATCCTGTACCTGGACGAACCGACCGTCGGCCTCGATGTCCTGGCCAAGCAGGCGGTACGCGAGTTCATCTCCGACACCAACCAGTCCGGGCGCACCACGGTCGTCCTGACCACCCACGACCTGGCCGACGTCGAGGCGCTGTGCAAGCGCATCATCCTGATCGACAAGGGCCGGGTGCTCTATGACGGCGGCATCGACGCGCTCGTCACCGCCTACGCCCCGCCCCGGCGGCTGGCGATCCACCTGGCCGACGGCCAGACCCGCACCTTCGACATCGCCGGCGGCGCCTCCGTCCCCGAGCTGATCGGCCAGGTCGCCGCCGAACAGACCATCCGCGACCTGTCCATCCAGGAGCCCGACCTGGAGGGCGTGATCAAGCAGCTGTACATCGAGAGCACGCGATGATCCGCCCCCTGATCGGCCCTTTGATCGGCATGGCCCGCATCGGTCTGCGCTTCCAGCTCGCCTACCGCAGCAGCGTGATCATGACCGTGCTGACGCTGATCGCGCAGGTCTTCCTGCTGCGCATGGTCTGGACCTCGGTGTACGGCGCGCAGCAGCAGGCCCAGGGCATGACGCTCCCGCAGCTCCTGGCCTACCTGAGCCTGGCCAACCTCCAGGCGTTCGCCACCACGCCGGTCGTCCCGCACATCGCCCTGTTCAGGATCCGTACCGGCATGGTGTTCTTCGACCTGTCCCGCCCGACCGGCTACCTGCCGCAACTGGCCGCCTTCCAGGCCGGGCACACCGCCGGCGGCCTTCTCCTGCTGGCCCCCGCCATCCCGGTGGTCCTGCTGGTCGGCTCGATCACCCCCACCGGCCAGCCGCTCGCCTACGCCGGGACACTGCTGCTCGGCTACGCCATCTCGGTGCAGCTGTCACTGCTCATCTGCCTGATCGGCTTCTGGACGCTGGAGACCAGCGCGATCGCGCTGCTGTACCGGCTGACCAGCCAGTTCTTCGCCGGGACCCTGGTCCCGCTGTCGTTCTTCCCCGGCGCGCTGGGCACTCTGGCCGATGCGCTGCCGTTCAAGTACCTGGGCTACGTGCCCGCGGCCGTCTACGTGGGTCACCTGTCGGGCGCGTCGGTCCGGCAGGCACTGGCCGCCGAGGCCTTGTGGGTCGCCGGCCTCACGGTCCTGCTGTGGGCGGTATGGCAGCGGGCGCATCGCAGGGTGGTGATCAACGGTGGCTGAACTCGCCCGCACCCTGCGCCTGTACTGGCGACTCCAGCGCGCCACCATGCGCGGCGCCCTGCAGTATCGGCTCAACGCGCTGATCGGCATCGCCACCGGAGCGGTCTACCAGGGCAGCGGCTTCGCCTTCGTCTGGGTCGTCATGCACACCTTCGCCTCCATGGCCGGCTGGACCCTACAGGAGATCGCGTTCCTGTACGGCCTGCGCCTGACCGCCCACGCGCTCTGCATGCTGCCGCTGAGCAGCCTCATCTTCATGGAGTGGCTGGTCCGGGAGGGCGAACTGGACCGTGTCCTGCTCCGCCCGCTCAACCCCCTCCTCCAGATCATGACCAAACGCATGGGCATCGGCCAGGTGGGCGACCTGCTGACCGGCCTCGTCCTGCTGTTCGTGGCGGCCCCCGCCTGGAGCCCGCCCATGGCCGCCCTCTGCCTGCTGGCCGTCGTGGGCGGCGCGCTGGTGGAAGCCTCGGTCCACCTGTCGCTGGCGTCCCTGTCGATGCGCATGCTGGACACCGGCGCGCTGCGCGTGTTCCTGGATGACGTGTTCAGCAAGTTCGGCTCGTACCCGATGAGCGTGTTCGGCGGGGTCACGCAGTGGTTGCTGACGTTCGTGCTGCCGGTCGCGTTCGTGGCGTACGTACCGGCGAGCGTCCTGCTGGGCAAGGCGGCGTCGCTGAACGTCCCCGCCTTCGTGGCGTACGGCAGCCCGCTCCTGGGGCTCGCCCTGTTCACCCTCGCCTACCGCTTCTGGTGCCACCAGCTCCGGCACTACCAGAGCGTGGGCAGCTAGGACGTCGGGGGCCTCATCCCACGGTGACCAGCTCCACCTCGGCGTCCTTCAATGCCACGGCGAGGTCCTCGGGCGGCGGCGCGTCGGTGACCAGGACCGATACCCGGTCGAGGCCGCAGATGTGCACGAAAGCGCTCCTGCCGAACTTCGACGAGTCGGCCACGACGACGACCCGCGTGCCCGCGTCGATCATCTGGCGCATCATCTGGGCCTCTTGCAGGTTGCTGGTGGACAGCCCGCCATCGGCCGAGATGCCGCCGACGCCGATCACCGCGGTGTCGGCGCTGATGCCCTGGGTGTCGGCGAACGTCACCGGCCCAATGGTGACATTTGACGAGATGCGGCAGCTGCCGCCGATGACATAGAGGTCGCGCACGGCGTCCTGCGGGATCTCGGGGGGCAGGCGCAGATTGTTCGTCACCACCGTGAGGTCACGCTTGCCGGCCAGCGCCCGGACCACCGCGAGCGTGGTCGTGCCGCCGTTGACGATCAGGGTCTCGCCGTTGGAGATGAGCTGCGCCGCGGCGATGCCGATGGCCTGCTTGGCCTGGTGGTGCACGGCCGCGCGACTGTCAAAGGGGATGTCGGCCGTGGCCAGTTCGTCCGTGCGCATCGCGCCACCGTGGGTGCGGGCGATCAGCCGCCGCTCCGCGAGGTGGTCGAGGTCTCGGCGGACGGTGTCCATGGACACGGCGAAACGTTCCGCCAGCTCGGCGACCGTGGCGTGACCGCGTTCGCGGACGTGCCGCACGAGTTCGGCGCGACGCTTCGCGGGCAATGCCGTGTCCTGCATGATTCACTCCTGCGATGCGGCTAGTTGCGGCTAGTTTCAGGTTTCTGCGATTTCTTGCGATCTAGCCATTGACCCATTCGCAATAACAAGCATACTGTGGCAGATGTAGGCAAGCCTGCCCAGCGAATACGGCAGGAACCCGCAATCTTGTCATCCCCCGGACCACTGCGTTCAGACTCCTGCGTCTTAGGAGAAGCGATGACAGCCAGCAGGCCTCGGCCCTTCAGACGGCGCGCCGCTGCTGGCCTGCTGCGGTTCCCTGTCCGGCGGGCCGACGCCGTACCTGGCCCATCCGGGCCCAACACGATCGGGCTCGACGACATATTCGTCGCCGGCGTGCTGCTCTCCGACTGCCCGCACGATGAGCGGGCGAGCCGGAGCAGGCCACCGCTTGAGCCCTACGTTCAAGTAGCACCTGGAGACACCCAGTGAACTCGATCATCGATCCTGGCAAGATCCGTGGCCTGCAGCGCGTCACCAGTGCCGATGGCTACTTCCTCATCTGCGCCCTCGACCACCTGTCCGACTTCGCCGAACTGCTCGCGCCCGATCCGGCGAGCGTCACCTTCGCCGATGTCGTCGCCGCGAAGGACGCGGTGGTCCGCGCCGTGGCCCCGTCGATCTCGGCCGTGCTGCTCGACCCGTTGTACGCCCTCGGCCACCTCGTGGCCTCCGGCGCGGTGCCCGGCACCGTCGGGCTGATGTCGAGCATCGAGGACGAGGACTACCGGCACGCGGACGGACCGCGCCGTACCCGGCTGCGCGCGGACTGGAGCGCCACCCGGATCAAGATGGCCGGCGCCGACATGTGCAAGTTGCTGTGGTTCTACCGCCCCGACGGCGGTCGAGTCGTCGCCGAGCAGCAGCGGCAGCTCGTGGCCGGCCTCGTCGCCGAATGCGCCGAGCTCAGCCTGCCCCTGGTGGTCGAGCCGATCTGGTACCCGCTGCCGGGCGAGGACCCGACCACCGCCGAGTGGAAGGCCGAGCGGGTGCGCGGCATCATCGCCTCCGCCGCGGCCGCCGAAAAGCTCGGCGTCGACATGCTCAAGGTGGAGTTCCCCGGTTACGTCGACACGGAAGAAGGACGTGAGCAGGCGGCAGCCGCCTGCGCGGAGCTCGACTCGATGGTGAGCGTACCGTGGGTGATCCTGTCCGCCGGGGTGGAATATGCCGACTTCAAGACGCAGGTCGAGATCGCCTGCCAGGCCGGCGCCGCCGGCTACCTCGCCGGCCGGTCGATCTGGCGCGACGCCGTGTCCACCCACGACCCCGCCGCCCGCGCGGAAGCCACCGCGGCGGCCAGGGCGCGACTCGAGGAGCTCAACGAGGTGACGCGGCGGTATGGGCGCCCCTTCACCCCGGCCCGGCCGCTCGACGTAGTGGTGAAGGAACTACCCAGCGAATGGTACCGATCATGAAACGCCTGACCCCGGAGCACCTGCATGCCCAGCTTCCTCCTGCCCGCGAACACTCCACGCTCGTTCTACCGGGGTGCCGGGCGCATCGGCCGGTTCCGCGGAATACCGTCCGCCGATGATCTCTACTATCCGGAGGATTGGGTCGCCTCGACCACCAGCCGGCACGGGGCGGCGCCCGCGGGACTGACCACGCTGCCCGACGGCCGGTCACTCGCCGAGGCGATCGCCGGCGATCCCCTGTGGTGGCTGGGCGAACAACACGTCGCGGAACACGGCGCCGACCCCGCGATCCTGGTGAAGCTGCTGGACGCGGGGGAACGGCTACCGCTGCACGTGCACCCCGATCGGCGATTCGCCGCCGACCACCTGGCCTCGCCGTACGGGAAGACCGAGGCCTGGGTGATCGTCTCGGCCGAACCGGAGGCGGCGGTGCATCTCGGCTTCACCAGGGACGTCGAGCCGGGCGAACTGGCCCGCTGGGTCGCGGACCAGCGAATCGATCAGATGCTCGACGCCACGAACCGCGTGCCGGTGCGGCCCGGCGACGCCATCGTGTGCCCCGCGGGTCTGCCGCACGCCATCGGGGCCGGGATCCTCATGGTGGAGGTACAGGAGCCGACCGACTTCTCGGTGCTGCTCGAATGGGAGGGCTTCGCCGTCGACGGCCCGGCCGTCGGACACCTGGGCCTCGGCTACGACCAGGCACTCGGCTGCGTCGACCGGAGCGGCTGGGGCGCGGAACGGCTGAACGAGCTACGCCGCGCCCGCCCATCGGCTGACGCCCGGCCCGGGGTTCGCCGCCTCTTCGCCGAGTTCGCCGATGAGTTCTTCGCCGCCGAGAGGCTGCGTCCCGATCCCGTCAGCGTGCTGGAGCCGGCGTACTCGATCATCGCGGTCACCGACGGCGCCGGGCTCGTCACGAGCGAACATGCCCCGCCGGTCCCGGTCAAGGCCGGAGACACGCTGCTCCTCCCGTACGCGGCCGGATGGTGCACGCTGCGCGGCGCCGCGGCGGTGCGCTGCAAACCAGCCCAGAAGTCCACTGAAGGCTTGCCGGATTGAGACGTCCTCCAGCGGTGGCGCAGAGGACAGCCCCGCCGGGTCAGGCGGGGCGCCTCGGATCAGGAAGGTCGCGCGGTCACATCAGTCGCAGTAGAAGTCCTTGGTCTTGCTGTAAGACCAGCCCGGTGTGCTGAACAAACCTCTCTTCTGGATCTGGAGCCAGAGCGCCGTCCGGTACCAGACTCGGTATCTTGGCTGGTAGTGGCAGTTCTTGTAGGTCGCCACGACCTGCCCCTTGCACTTGGTCCACTTCCCACCGTTGTGCGCGACGACGTGCCACTGGTGATCACCGATCAGGTTCCAGGCCTCGAGGTCGACCCCGGCATGGCACCTGTCAGGAGGACCCGCGCTCCCTCCGCAGGACTTCTTCTTTCCTTTGGCGTGGATGTCGCGAGAGGTCTTCGTGAGAATGAACGGCCTGGAGGCCGAATAGACGCACCATGAAGTCCACGGGACTTTCGTGGCTGCCGACGCGTTCGAGGGCGAGGCGTCGTCGATACCCGTGGAGACAGTGGGAGACTCCAGGTCGGCGGATACGTCGTCGGGGTCGGAGTCATCAGTCGGCACCGCGGTCGGCATGTCGGGAACGGTGTCAGGGCTCCCGCCCGTCGGGTCCCCGGCCGGGGCCGGGGCGCCGTCGATGGGTGTCCCGTCCGACACGAAGTACCCACTGACCGCGACCTGGACGTGCACAGCGCCGGAACTGTGGTTCGTCAAGGTGATCTTCTGGTCGCCGCTGGTGACCACGGTGTCCGACCCGCTGGCATTTCCCGGGCCGGCGGGGAAGGAGACGCTCGGCAGATTCGGGTCGCTGCTGTCCGCGGGATACACCGACAGCCAGCCGGCCTGCTGCGCGTCGCGTGTGGTGACGGTGAGCGCCGCGGCGGAGACCGAGTCAGGCGTCGCGGCGAGTTGCGAGGAGTTGAAGGTCAAGGACTGGCCGGCGGGGATCGCGGTCGTGTTGGCGGTGTCGACGATCGCCTGGGGCGGGATCTCCGTGTAGTTCAGGCCGTCCGGGCCATCCCCCTCAGCGGTGAAATAGCCGCGGATGGTGATCGAGGCGTTGATCGGACTGCTGCCGTGGTTGGTGAACGCCAGGAACCCGCTCGCGTTCAGCGAGACGATCTGGGAGCTGGTGGTCTGCCCGCTCGCGGCCGTGTAGTCGAGGGCGCTGACGTTGGGGTCCAGCGACAGAACCGGATAGATGGACACCCAACCGCCCGCGGTCTGGTCCTGCACGGTGATGTTCAGGGCGACCGCGGTGGCTCCACTGGCGGGAACGCCCGCGTGACCGTTGACACCGAAGGCGGCTGAGCTGTTCGCGCCCAGCTTGTTTCCCGGCAAGCCCCAGTTGTCGCCGCGAATGGTGTCGTAGAGGTAATGGTCCGCGGGCACGGGGCTGTACGTACTCCCCGGCACCGAGCCGTTGTCCGCCAGATAAAAGCCACTGGTGGAGACTGTGGCGTCGACGGCGCCGGCGCTGGCATTGGTGACCGTCACCTTTCCTTGCGCGTTCACCTCGATCATGCCGGTGTTGGAGGCGCTCTGACCGGCCTTGAAGCTCAGCGCGCTCACCGAAGGCGTCTGACCCGCCGCTCCCACCTTTAACGAACCGTTCTGCGCGGGATTGATGGCTTCGATGGTCATGAAGGCCCCAGAGACACCGGTCGAGGGGATTCCCGTACGCCCGGTGACCTGGAAAGTCACCGATCCGTTGGCGGGAATCTTCGCCTTCGTCGCGCCGGTTCCGGTCCGGGTGTCCAGCAAAGCGGTGAAAGCCATGGGAACGAAGTGGCCCGCGGTCGCGGTGTCCGCGCGCGCCTCCCCGTTACCGGATATGGGCGGCGCCATGAACCCGAATGTCGCAGAGACGAAAGCGACGACGACCATGATGATCGAGCGTCCCTTTCTTGGCGTGTACCCGCGGGCCGCTCCGCTAGCTGATAATCGTGTGCTCATTGATGATTTCCTCCTCCGCTCGGTCCCCCGACCATACGAATGAGGCCAATGGAAAGCGTCAAACCTGCGTATTACTTGAAGCGTCCAGACGCCGTACTCCCTACCGGGCGACCTACAACTTCCGTGGTATACGAACGGGGACCTACGCGCGGACTCAGGACAGGTCAGACATGTCGAGCACGAACCGGTAGCGGACGTCGTTGCGCTGAAGGCGGCGACCCGCAGTCGCATGCTCGACGTAGCGACCCAGGAGTTCGCCGAGTACGGGATCGCCGGGGCGCGCATCGAACGGATCGTGGCCGCCGCCCGCACCAACAAGGCGCAGCTGTACGCCTACTTCGGCAGCAAGGAAGGGCTGTTCGACGCCATCTTCGCCGACTCGCTGGAGCGGATCGTGAACGTCGTCCCGATCGACGCCACCGACCTCGCGGACTGGGCCGTACGCCTCTACGACGAATACCTCCGCCGCCCCGACCTCATCCGGCTGGCCACCTGGGCCCGTCTGGAACGACGTCCCGCCGGCCACCTCGTCGACGACGCGGACCGTCTCGAGGACCACAAGCTGCGCGCCATCGCCGAGGCGCAGGCCGCGGGCATCGTTCGGCCGGGTGATCCGTTCGACGTGATGGCCCTGGTCATCGCGATGTCCATGGCGTGGTCGCCGGTCAGCAACGTCTACGCCGCGACGGCCGAGGAGCCGCCGGAGCTGCACGAGCAGCGCCGCACCCTGCTCCGCGAGAGCGTCCAGCGCGCCGTGACGACCGTGCCCTTGAATGGCAGCGGCCCCCCGGACTACCCAAGCCGGGGGGCCTGATGTGTGCCGCCACATGTGGCGCCAGCGGCGTTTAAGAGAACGGATCAGTCCTGACGACGTGCGCTCTGCCATTGAGCCACCGGGGCACGAAGAGCCCCGAGCCGGATTCGAACCGGCATCTCAACAATCACAGTCCATCCTCGGTTGATCTGGCGCTCGACGGCGATACTGAGGCTAGAGCGAGAATCTGAGTTTGATCGGCCGCCTCTACCATTTGGGCTACCGAGGCGCGTACCCCGGGGAGGACTCGAACCTCCACTTGAGCCGTTCGTCAGCTTCAGCTTGAGCTTCAGCTTTGCGCTTACGCGCACCCCGCGCTCAACGGGGAGTCATGGGTCAGGCGAACAGGTACCTGAACACGGCGTCGCCGACCTCCTGGTCATCGACGGCGGTCGCGTTGGCCTCTTCACGGGCGTACTTGACGGCGTCCTGCAACTTCTGCACGCGGGCCAGCAACTCGTTCACGCGCTTGGCCGGCAGGGCCCCGGAGAAAGCGGTCTTCGTCCAGTAGCCGACCACGATGTCCTCGGTGAACACCTGCACCTGAGCGGGGTGCTTGTCCGTCGCCTCGGCGAGCACGTGATTACGCGGAACCTTCTTGGTGCGAGTCGTCTTGACCGGCTCGGTGCGCCAGGTCTCGGCGTTGTCGTCGAACGACCACGTCTCGGCCGGATCGAGCGTCGGCAGCTTCGACACGAACGTGTGCAGGTCGACGAGCTGCTTCTCCAGGAACAGCAGGTACGTGACCGGGGCACCGGCGATGAGAGTCTCGCCGTCGACCACGACGTCCGCCTTGGCGGTGGCGTTGGTCCAGTCCTTGGTCGCCGTCACGTCGAACAGCCGCGTCAGCGCCTTCGCGACGTCCGCGATGATCGCCTCGGTCTTCACCTGGACGCGCGTCGACTCAGGCGGCAACTGCTCGCCCTCGTCGTCGATCGGCTGATAGGTACGAGACAGGCCCGACAGGAGCGGTGCCTTCTGAATGGCGTGATAGGCGTCGGACACCGCGCGCTGCGTGCTGGCCTTCACGCCCTTCTCTACGGCGAGGATCTGGTTCAGCTTCGCCACGGAGGGTTTCCGTTCGTTGGGGGTGGGCGGGACAGGGCAGAGCGTACAGCGATGGCGCTATGCGTACGCAACTCATATAGCTCGCCGCACGTACGACCGCGGCCATGGACGTTGCCGTCAACGATCAGCGGGGAACGGCCCGATCCCGCACGCCGGGAAGATCGTCGAAAGCGGCCGACGAGTCCATCGTGACGATGCCCTACGACAACTCCTCATCCCGTACGACTCACGTGGCAAGCGCTACCCGAGCCCCGAGGTGGAGGCCACCGCTGGCGTCCACCACCTGCCCGGTCACCCAGCGGGCATCATCGGAGGCGAGGAGGGCCACCACGTCGGCGACGTCCTCGGCCCGGCCGACCCGCCCCAGCGCTGCCTGCCCGCCGAGGAACGCCACCGCCTCAGGAGGGAACAGCGACGTGTTCGCCTCGGTCATGGTCGCGCCCGGTGCGACGACGTTCACGGTGATGCCGCGCTCGCCCAGCGCCAGGGCGAGGGTGCGGCTCATGGTCTCCACCGCGCCCTTGGTCATGGCGAAAGAGGTCTGCGCGGGATTGGCGATCCGGGTGACGGCCGAGGAGAGGCTGATGACGCGCCCACCATCGGCCAGCAGCGGGAGCGCCCGCTGGATGATGAAGTACGGCGCCTTGACGTTCACCGCGAAGAGCCGGTCGAACTGCTCTGCCGTGTCGGTCTCGATCGCCCCGGCCGGGGCGGCCGCGGCATTGTTGACCAGGATGTCCAGGCGCCGCCCGGCCAGGCCGGCTTCCAGCTCGGCGAACAACGCGTCGACAGCCCCCTCGTCCTCCAGGTCCGCGCCGATCGGGAACGCGCGCCCGCCGGCCCGTTCGATCCGCTCGACCGTCTCCTGCGCCGCTGCCGCGCCCTTTCCGTAGTGGACGCCGACGAGGGCCCCGTCGGCGGCGAGACGTTCGGCGATCGCCCGCCCGATACCGCGTGAGGCCCCGGTCACCAGTGCCGTCTTCTCAGCCAGCTTTTTCATTGCGTACCCCGCAGATTTGTTAGTAACTATCAGCATGGTAGGTTCTATCAGGTGATAGCGGAGACGGCAAGCCTGCGTGAGCGGCGCCGGGCAGAGACCAGGCGCACGCTCCAGACGCACGCAGTACGCCTGTTCATGGCGCGGGGCTACGACGCGACCACGATCAACGACGTGGCGGAGGCAGCCGGGGTATCCGCGATGACCTTGTACCGGCACTTCGCCACCAAAGAGGACCTGGTGCTCTACGACGAGTTCGACCGGGAAACCGCGGCGGCGCTGGCGGCACAACAGCAGGAGGAGCCACTGCGCCAGCGGATCGGCCGGGCCCTGGTGCAGACCGCCGCCACGGCCGTCAACTCCGACCGCGACCTCCTGCTCGCCCGCCTCAACCTGATGATCTCCACACCCGCCCTGCAAGCCCGCCATCTGGACAGCCAGTACGCCACGGAGATCGCCGTCGTTGACACCCTCTGCGCCGGCACCACCGACCCTGACCTGGAATTCCGCATCCGCAGCACGACCGCCGCCTGCCTGGCGGTCATCCATGTCGCCCTTATCCGCTGGGCCGAAGGCGACGGCCGGCAGGACCTCCCCACCCTCATGCGCCAGGCCCTGACCTCAGCCTTCGACACGGCATTCTGAAGGCCGGGGGCCTATGACGTCGCTGCCGTGCTGACCCGGACATGCGCTCCGACTGCCCCGAGAAGCGGGGGCGTGCACCGTTGATCTCACCTCTCGCCTGGATCGCGTGGCGGCGAACATGCTGTATGAGCCGCTCGGCTTCCGAGCGAGAGAATCGACGGTCTATCGGCTGGCAATGGACGATGAATACCAGTCTGAAGAGCCGCCTTGTATTCCGCGTCAGCTCTACAAGCGCTTCATACCCCAAGGCTCGACCACAAAGAACCCATCATGAACGGCACACCTTTCAGGTGCCCCGCGTATCGAGGGCATTTCCGAACCGACCGCCTCGAACAGAGCACCTTCAAAGATCCGTCCCGCCTTGGGAACATCGATGCCGTAGAGTCGAGGGCCGAAACCCCCGCGCGGCGCGGTGCTGGACGACCGCCTTGGCGACCCCGTCGCGGAAGTCGATAGCCCACCTGCGCGACATCCGGTTCCGGCTCATGATCGCCCGCCTGGCGGGCTGCCCCTTCCGGGCGGCCGCCAGGGCCAAAACCTGCGGCACCCCCGATCCATGACAGTGCCGACGTGTTCGCGGCCCTGTGCGCCGTCAAGGGGCACAGGCTGCCCCTGGAGTCCTTCCAGGCGGACCGCACCTCTACTTCAGCGCCCCTGCCGACGTGCCTCTGGCCAACACCCAAGGTGCGCTGGGCTGGCTGTTCGACACGCGAGCAGTGGGCGGCTACGTCGTCCGCCCCGGAAGCCACGTTCACGCCAGTGACGGCGGTAACCGAACTGGTCTACCGCAAGCAGATCCGCCCCGTACTTCAGGAAGGCGCAGTGGCCATGGATCGGAAAGACATGAGATCGGGAGGCTTGGTCACTCACCTAGACGCCCAGAAGCCCCCCGCGATCACGCGGGGGGCTTCCGACCTGGAGCCGCCTTCGGGATTCGAACCCGAGACCCCTTCATTACGAGTGAGAACACGATCGTCCACGATTGTCCACAAGTGCCTCGACATGCTGGTCACGGGCCCTCTATCGCGCGACCCCAGTCCATCTACGTCCGTGATCGTCCATGGTCGTCGTTAGCAACTGCGTTAGCAAGATCGGCCAGCGCGAAATGCTCCCGTCAGCACAGCTGTCACCTCAGCCGTGGTCACCCGATGGCAGGACCCGACGAAGGAGGGGCCTGGCGGCGATCGCCCCGACCACGAACGGCGTGCACCGAAGTCCGCGATCGTCACGGCGTCAGCCAACCAACACCAGGGCCAGGAGAGCGGAGATGGCACAGCCAGCTCAGCTTCGCGAGATGCACGAACAAGCGCAACGGTCGCCTAGGGCGGAAGATCATCCCACTCTGCAGTGCCGTTACTCGCGCTGGCGATGCGAGGGACGAATTCCTCCATGTACTCGCGGTGTTCCACGTGGATCACGGATTCCGGGATTTCCCCCAGGGGCGAGAGATCGACACCGTCGAGCTTTCCGCATCCGTCGAGATCGGTCAGCGCGTGCAGGAGCGCCTCCAGGGCCACCCGGGACTCCTCGTGCGGGGCCAGCATGGCGATCAGGTCCCCTACCACTCTGGCTTGGGTGCCGGAGAGCAAGTTCACGAAGTCCTGAACGCGGTCGCTCGCCTCCGTACGCACCGCTTCGTCGAGACTCAGAAGGTCTCGGAGGAAGTCGACATAATGCTTGCTTTCCATACGTCCCGTCTTCCAGTTCAGTGCGGGTACGGCACCGATATATGGCTAGTCCACGGAATGTGGGGGTCGTTGATCGCCGCCTCATTATAGTTCGGACTGTTCGGGTTTCCGATCTTCGCGTGTAGAGCTCGCCTGACTGGTCCTGGAATTGGTGCCCGATCTGGATGCGGTAGATGGGGCCGCTGTTGGCGTTGGGGCCGCGTGTGGGCCGAGGTCGGGCCCAGGGCGATTTCAAAGTCGGCTGGCTGATGGCTGAGTATGACGCTGCGTGAGTAGTGGGAGCGCGCGCAGGGGGTTGCGGCCGATTGCTTGCACTGTCTCCTTGATCTTGGTGATGCCGTGGATGGTGAACAGGCCGAGGGCCAGATTGCGCAGCGTGGCCATGGTTCGCGGTCCGTTGCCGAGGTAGGCCTGATGGTCGTCTACGTGCCAGACGGTGTCGCGGGCACGATGCTCCAGATTCTCGATGCCCCAGTGCCGGCGTACGTGGGCGGCGATCTCTGCCGCCGGCAGGTGGACGCGGCTGGTGACCACGATGACGACCTGCTTGCTGCGGGGCTGGCCTGCCAGGTCGGCCACGTCGCGGCGGATGACCGCAAGGCGGGCGGCGTGCGGCAGGCCGATGCCATCGCTGGTGATGTCGGTGGCCCAGGTGGTCCACCGGTTGATCCGCCCGTGTCCGCGTTCGGTACTCACGTGAGCGGGGTCTTCGGTGATCAGTTCGCATCCCAGCGTCAGGGCGGCTGCATACCGGGATGGCCGATTGCCCTTGATCGTCAGCAGATAATCGGCTTGATGCTTTTCGACCAGGTCGCGGGCGGTGGTGGCGCAGGTGTGCGCCGCGTCGGCGGTGACCAGCGCTCCGGCGATGCCGATGCCGGCCAGCAGAGAGCAGACCTGGGTGGTCTCGGTGGTCCCCTCGGGGACGGTGATCTGCCCGAGTACCACGGCTTCCGGCCGTCCCCGCGGTGTGTCATGGCCTAGAACAGCACCAGTCGCCCGTCGGAGTTCCAGCTGCCGTGAAGGTCCTTGCCGTCCAGCGCGATCGCCCACCCTTGCTCATCGCAGGACGCGTGCGCACGCAGCCATGCGCCCACCGCGGCGTCGAGTGCGCTCGCGTCCACGCTGATCAGCACGCGTCGCAGGGTGGCCGCGCTGGGGGCGAGGTACGGGCCGAGTCGATGCCGGCGCGCGCCCAGCAGGCCGAGCAGGGTCTGCGGCAGGTCAGCGGCCGTCGAGCCCAGTTCCCGATAGTTGGCGGCGCCGGCCAGCGTCGTCACCACGGCGACTCCCAGCACGGCCGCCAGCGGGTGCCGGATCCCGCGTGAGTCACGTGGATCGGTGATGCCTGCCAGCATCTCCAGCAGTGATCCAACATCGGTACGGGCGTGAGAAACTGACACTGATGGCCTTCTTGTAGGTGATGTGGAAGCGTGAGAACTCCCATGATCACAGACAGAAGGTCATCCTTGTTTCGGTGTCACGCTCCGTAACGGAGACCGATTCGGACGCAGGGGAACGATCACCCCAGATGGGCGACATTGAAATCGCCCTGCTGATAGACCGTCCGACGTACCTCGGGCAGGTTGTCAGCGTGTTTCTTCCAAAACCATTTCTCGCATCCAGAGCGTTGCATTGTCCCAGCCCTCTCCCAAGGCAAACTTCGCGTACGTCAGCCCGTCGAGATACGTAGCCCCCTCGGATACAGAGCGCAGACAGTGGTAGATACCCCTGCCCGCGACCCATCGCCGCCATACGTCTTCGTTGCTATCACGGTGAGCGAAGAGCTGTCCCTCCCACCATGATCCGAGATTTAGGACGTCTCTTTTCACCTCGGAGAGAATGGCCGCGTCGAACTGCTCACCACCGCGTGCTTGTCCGATGACGCTCTCAATAGCGGCGCCCTCCGGCCCGAAAATGTCGAAGAGAGTCACCGCGACACGGCGCAGCATGATGTTGCGGACAGGCGCGGGCGCGCTGCGGATCCAAGCGTCCAGCCCTGGCTCGTGGCAGGCGAAATCAAGGGGCGGAATCTCGCTTGAGATCGGTTGCTCGATCTCAATTCCGAGATGAGGTCGATCCAAGAAGCCTTGCGGGAGCCGTACGCCTGAGCGTGCCTCGATCATCGCCAATGCCCTGGCCCGTTTGGACGGCCAGATCCGCGAGGCGCCCGAACCGAGCGTCTCTGCTTCTGCTTGGAGAAACACCTGCTCCGAGCCGAGCAGATACGACCGAGGGAGGGGAAAGTCTTTGATCTGCGCGAGTATGTGACCATTCGCCGCGTAGAAGAAGAACGCGCCCACCACATTCCAGCTGACATGCCACACCCGAGCGTGGCGACTGAGCCGGCACAGGACCGTATCCAGGCCCGCATACGTGAACCCATCCTCTTCGAGCAGGGCGATGCCGGATGGAGTCTCGTGTGCATGGATTGGTGGGTACGGGTCTTCCGGGTTTACGTCGACCACGTCAGGACGGCCGCCGCCGGTGAGACGTCTGGCCGTTTCACGCAGCGAAGGAGGGCCATCGAGGGGCTGGATCACCGTCCAGCACAGACTCGACTCCAGATCGGGGTCCGTGCGGAGAAGTTCGTGATAGTACTCGAGCGCCTCATCGCCGATCACTGATGTGTCTCCTCTGCGAGTAGCGTCTTGACCGGCGCGGAATCCCGCGCCGGTCAAGACACCGATGTCGGCTAGATCATCCTACGCCGGTGTAGTACGGCGAGCTGGTGTTGATGTGGCCCGGCCAGCAGTGATCCTCCATCCGTGGTGGATTGGTCAGTGTGGTGGCGAACCGGTTGAAGAAGTGGTCTTCGAAGATGACCCGATCCTCGTTGAAGAGCCGGTTGAGCACCTTGCCGGCGATCCGGTTCGGCCCGGTCTTTCCTCCGGGCATGGCACAGACGGACAGGTGGCCTGCCTTGTCCGTGTCGACAGTCCGGTTGCTCGCCGCGGCGTAGGGGTACTCGTCGCATTCCTGCCCAGCAGCGCCATAGCCCGGCCACAGACTGCGGCATCGAGTGACAGCCCTCGCACGAATGTTGTCAACGAGTTGGTCGTGGTTTTGGGTGGGAGTCCTGCCGGTTCTGGCCAGATATGCGTTGGCGGGTGGACGTGCCGTACCGTTCACCGCGCAGCCCGGGATTGTCTTCTGCGGGTTGTACGGGAAGGTCACGGCCTTGTTGTAGCAGGCGCTCCAGTAGTGGACGTAGGCCGCGTCGTAGCTGTTTCCGAGTTTCCACTGGACCGAGGGGATGACGGGAAGAATGCATCCGCCCTTACGGCGGGACACGCCTTCCGCGTTGTCGCATCTGACGTGCATCTTGGTCTGGGTCGTCCCGTAACGCCACTCCACCCATTCGCCGTCGTCGTCGCCTTCGTCCTCGAAACTGATTGCGGCGTACGGTTGGAAGTTGCAGCTGGTGATGTTGTCCACAGGGTCGGGGGACGCGCTCTGGGGCGCGGTCAATCGGAAGGTTCCGGCCTTTTTCCAAGGGGTCGTCGTGTCCCCGACCTTGACACCCATGGCCGTCCAGTCCTCGACAGACTTCGTCAGGTGATTTACCTGCGTGGCCCCACCGAAGCTGGTGACGTGCTGACAGGCGGTCTGGCTGCGGTCCGGTTCTATCCCGATGGTGAGGAGGACCGATTCGACGCGGTTCCAGACGTCATTGACGTTGCCGGTCGTGCCGATGTAGAGGTCGAACCAGATGTCGCGCGCCGAGGCGCTCTCCAGTTCGCGCAGACCTGACCATGTCTTCGCGACGAACATGATGTCGATCGACTGCATCGCGTGGACTTCGTCCCGCTCACCCGAGTCCTCCTCGTCGTCGGGTTCCATCACCTGGACGGCGTGCCGCCAGCAGCCGCTGTATCGGTTCTTGAGGTAGCCGTAGCTGCGCTTGAGCCAGCCGTGCAGCTTGCGGCAGTCATCGGGATCCACCCGGTCATAGCGCGGCGCTGGAGCCGCGGCTCGTGCCGCCACGCCCGCGCCTTCGGCAGCCGATGCAGAGCTGCCGTCGTACAGGGCGAAGACCTCGCCGCTTTCGAGCGCGCGGGAGAAGAGCCATGTCTCGTCGAGCATCCCTCTCATGGAGGCGCCCAGCATTGTCGGCCCGCTCGCGTTCCAAGCCGCGAAGCTGAGCTGCGACGTGCCGATGAAGTTGCCATTGAGGTACAGGGTCGCGACCTTGCTGACCGGGTCGAATGTGCCAGCGAGATGGAACCACTCGCCGACAGGCGGTTCAACTCCGGACAAGACGCCTTCCACTGCGGCTGCCGCCTGGTCGCTGCCGGTGAAGGTGAAGACGAGGCCATGTTCGGGGTCGTTCCCGAGAGTGAAGGCCGCTTGGTGCTCTCCTCTTTGCTCGATGACGGAATAGCCTCCGTCTTTTTCGTCCCATTTGAGCCATGCGCCGACAGTGAATGCCTGATCGGTCCGCATCACCGACCCTGAAGTTTGGGCGAGGGGCGCCGCCTGGGTGGGTGTCAGGTCGATGGAGCCGTTGGACCAGCCGGTCCATGGCGAGGCCATGGAGGTCCCGGAGTTGACAGCGCGGACGCGCCAGCGGATCTTCAAGCCGTCGGCCAGCTTCCCGGCGGGGACGCTCACCGTGGCCTGGCCGCCGGAAGTGACCACCGCGGAGGCTCCGGCCCAGATCTGGCCCGTGCCCTGGCCGGTGGCCGCCGGGTCGTGGTCGACCTCGAACTCACCCTCGACTGACTGCCCTCCAGGATCCGTGACCGTGGCCATGAATGCAGGGGTGAGGCTGGTGATCACGGTCGTTCCGCCGTTGACGGCGGAGGGGGCGACCGCGAGACCGCTGACGGTCGGCTTGGGCAGAGCGACGGCCAGCGACTGCCACTCCGACCAGGCCGACGCCGCCGTCGGCGACACGGCGCGGGCTCGCCAGCGGATCTGCGAGCCATCTGCCAGAGTGGATGCGGGGATGGTGGCACTGGCCTGGTTGCCGGAGGCGACGTCATCGACGCCACCCGCCCAGATCTGGCCCGTACCCTGGCCGGTAGCGGCCGGGTCGTGCTCGACCTCGAACTCGGCCCTGAGCCTCCCTCCGGTCGGGTCGGAGACCTGCGCCAGGAGGCTAGGCGTGAGCGAGGCGGTGTGCGTCTTCCCGTCGACGACCTGCGATGGATCGACTCGCAGGGCTGTCACCGCCGGTTCGGAGACCGGGTCGGCGACGTCGATCATCACGCTCTGCCAACCCGCCCAGGGCGACGCGACGGTGGTGCTCGGGTTCACCCCGCGGGCGCGCCAGCGGATCTTCCAGCCGTCGGTCAGCTTCCCGGCGGGAACAGTGGCACTGGCCTGGCTGCCGGAGGCGATGTTGTCGACGGTGCCGGTCCAGATCTGGCCGGTTCCCTGCCCGGTAGTAGCCGGGTCGTGCTCGATCTCAAACTCGGCCCGGACGGGCTGCCCGCCGGGGTCGGTGACGGTAGCGAGCAGGCTCGGCGTGACACTGGTGCTCACAGTGACACCCTCGACCAGGGTCGAGGGTGTCACCTGAAGACCGGTCACGGCGGGGTTGGGGACATCGACTGTGGCCGTCTGCCAGGCGGACCATGCCGAGGTGGTTGCGGCGGTCGCGTTGGACGCGCGGGCCCGCCAGCGGATCTTCCAGCCGTCGGCCAGCTTCCCGGCGGGGACGCTCACCGTGGCCTGGCCGCCGGAGGTGACCACCGCGGAGGCTCCGGCCCAGATCTGGCCGGAGCCCTGCCCGGTCGCGGCCGGATCGTGCTCGACCTCGAACTCGCCGGTGAGACGGCCGCTCGCCGTGTCGGCGACGGTCGCGGCAAGCTGCGGGGCCAATGAGGTTGTCACGGTGACGCCGTTCACGCTCTGTGCCGGCGTGATGGCGAGGTTCGACACGACCGGCTTCGATACCGGGCCGCTGGTGGTGATGGTCAGCGTGGGCGGCTGGTTGAAGTCGGTGTCTTCGGAGGCTGTGAGGTAGCGCCAGTTGGTCGCGGTGCCCTCGGTCGGTGACTGCACCACCAGGCCGTGGTCGGCGGCGCCGGCGGCCCAGTCCTGGGCGATGCCGGTGACGTTCCATTCCAGGCGCTGAGCCCCGCCGGAGCAGGTCAGGTCGTATCCGGCCTTGTTGGTCTGCGCGTCCTCGGTGGTCGCGGCCGGCTTGTTTGCCCAGTAGAGGTTGTCGGCGTCCCAGGCGCCGGTCACCCGGCGAACCTGAAGGCCGTCACCGACCGACGCTCCACAGGCCGAGCTTTCGAAGTTGTACAGCGACACCTTCGCGTCGGTCACCGTCTGGCCCTGCAGACTTCCCGTGAGGAAGCGCAGGTACGAGCGCATCTTCTGGTCCTGCTGCACGCCGGCGATCAGGATCGGGCTGCCGGGGGACGCCGGCCAGTCCACCCTGTCGGTGCTGGCGAGCGTGACGTCCTCACTGCTCGTCGACGCAGCCATAGGCTGGATCCGGACCGGGTAGATGGTGACGGAATCGGCCAGGAACCGGTGATCGGGTTTGAGCACCAGCTCGGTGCGGCCATCCTTGGTGACCACCTCGGTGCCGACCTTGGAGCTCTTGGCCAGCAGGCGGCGGCCCTTGGTGCTGCCGTCCCACATGACCGGCTGCGGTGCCGAGGCCACCAGCTTCTTGTCTTTGCCCTTCAGCAGCAGCCGGCCGGCCTTGCCCTCGGTCAGGGTCAGGCCGTCGTCGTCTACGCCGATACGCAACTCCAGCGGCTTCGACGGCCTCTGCCGCAGCACCACCTCATACCGGAACCCGGTTGGCAACGCCGTCACCACCAGGTCAGCCCCGACACCCGCCGCGTCGATGTAGGTGACGACACTGCCCTTGACAGTCGGCTTCGGCAACGGCGTAGGCCAGCGCAGCGCGTAGGACTTCCCGTCGGCGGTCATCTTGACGAATGCATCCGTGCCACCAGCGGATAGCTCAACAGCCACACCGTCGGCGATCACGTTCGGCGTCAATCTGCCGTCCTGAGTCCTCAGCGTGGTGTCGATGGGCACCCACCCCCCGTTGCGCTTGGTCCGCACCGGACCGGCCGCGACTTCTGTTCTGAACGAACGTCCGTCTCGCAAGGCATAGGTGATGCTGGTGGCGGTGGTTTCTTCGGTGACCTCCACGTCGCGGCCTTGACCTGCGGCGAGACCGGATGCCATCGCTCGTGCAGCCTGTGGGCTCTCCGGCTGCGGCCTCGAGCCGGTGGTCGCGGCGATGTTAGTCACGGCCGAACCTCTGACGCCGGGTGTCCAGGAGGTTCCGCTGTTGACGGTGGCGTGATGCCCGTTCCCTGACGCGTCGGCCGCTTGGGTGCCGGAAGCCTCGTCGAAGGACCAGCGGCCGGCTAGGTCGTCCGTCGGTGGCGGCAGTGGTGCCTCAACGTCCTCCGGCGAGGCGACGTAGTCCTGGTCGCTGTTGCGGCGGTACTCCGCCGCCTCGGCCTCCGAGATGGGGTCCGGTTGAGGCAGAGTGTTCGATACGCGTCCGCGTGCGGCCAGCTGGCCGATCTCTCCCTTCGTGGTCGGCGCTGTCTCACCCGCGTCTAGCATCACGACGGAGGCCTTCGGCGGGAGCAGGAAGTCGACGGTGAGGATGGGTGGGTGGAGTTGCCCCTTACAGGCCTCTAGCGGGGTGCTCCTGCAGCCGCCTGCTTCGTCGGTCCGATAGCGGCGCCAGTTGGTGCTGTCCGATTCGCTGCCGGCAGTGAGTTGGACGCCGTAGTTGGTTTCGCCGTTCGACCAAGCCTGGGCGATCTCGTCGATCGAGTAGACCAGGTCCCATTCTTTGCCTGCCCAGCTCGCGGCTCCGCTGGTGCAGTTGGGGCTGTAGGCGGCGCCCTCGGTGATCTGGCCCGTTGAGGTGACCGACGGCTGGCTGTTCCACGTCATGGTCGCCTCGTCCCAGGGGGACGTGACCTGCCGGGTGGTGATCCCGGAGCCGACGTAGGTCCCGCAGTCGTTGGACAGGTGGTTCCACAGGATCAGGTCGGCGTTCTGTACCTTGAGGCCGCGGAACTCGGCGGGCATGTCGGGGAACTTGATGTAGCTGCGCCAGCGGACGGTGCCGCTGTTGGACTTGCCGACCAGGATCCGGTCCAGGGTGAAGTTGTCCCAGCTGTCCTGGTAGTCGGCGTTGTTGACGAAGGTGTCCCAGCCCTGCTTGGGCAGGCCGCCTGCGCCGGTGTGGGTCTCCCACCAGTCGGCCGCCACGGCCGCCATGGTCACGGGGTAGGTGACCGTTGGGTCGGCCAGGAATGTGGCGTCCGGGGTGAACACCAGCGACTTACCGTCGTCATCGAGGCTGATGGCGGCTTTGCCGACCTTGCCCGCGTCGATGGGCGCGTAGGCGTCGGCGGCCGTGGCGTCCTGCAGGAGCGTTGGCCGCACCTCGGTCAGCGTCTTGCTGTCCTTACCCACGATGATGGGCTGGCCTTGAGCGTTCTTGCTGAAGGAGAGTCCGGCGGGCAGTGCCACCGGCATTTTGAAGGTGACCGGGCCGGTGGGCCGTTCGGTGATGACGATCTGCTGCCGGAAGCCGGTCGCGGTCGCGGTCACCACGAGGTCGCGGCCCTTGCCGTAGGCGGCTGGGTATCGCGCGGTGTTGCCCGTCAGTGTGGGCTTGGGCAGCGTCGAGGGTGTGGTGATCTTCGCGGTGTCGGCGCCTGCCGTTGCTTGGCTCTTGAGCAGAGTCTTGTCCTGCCCGGCAGACAGCGTGAGGGTGCCGTTGATCGCCTTGGGTTTGATCACGCCGGCCTGTTCGACGAGCGTGGTGTCGATCGAGGTGAAGCCCTTGCCGTCGGTGTTCTTGACCCGGACTGGCTGGCTGTGCAGTTCCATCCGGAGGGTCTTGCCGTCGGGGTTGGCGTAGACGGTGGCGGTTTCTGAGCGTAGCGACTCGATCTCGACGCGACGGTTGTCCTTCTTCGCCTGCGTCAGCGCTTTGCTGGTGGGGGTGGCGGGCGCGCTCGGCGGAAGCGTCGTGGGGATGCTTGTCGGAGTGGTGGGGGGGTGGCGTGAGGCCCTGCGCGATTGCGGGTGCGCTCATCAGCGAGAGCGGCAGCGTCAGAGCTGCAAGCAGGGCCGCGCGACGGCGCGTCCCGACGGATAAGCCCGACGCTGTTCGTGATGTGTTCACTCCAGCCTTTCGAACGAAATTGACAAAACGGAGTGATCATCACATGTGTTGCGATCTTATGTAAAGATCCTTTTCGGTGATGGAGCAGGTGGGTTTCTGTGAGCATCGAGCGCGTGGAGCCCGGCACCGAAGTGAGCGATTGTTACGGCTGCTACCTCAACGACATCGATAAAGAACCTTCTCGTCTTGCGAGGCGTCAGCCCGGTGATCGCAAGCGTGTGGGCGGCGCGGCCGCGACCGGCCGAAGAGCCGCAGCGCGGCCGGCGACCGCCCAACGCGCGGCGGGCCGCGGAGCGGACCGCCCTTGAAGACGTAGAGAAAGTTCTCATCCAGAGTCGAGCGCGTCTTTTGCGAGCGCGTCTTGGATGATCTTGATTGTGCCTAGCGTCCTAGACAGTTCCTGGCTGGCTGCGCGGACTACCTGGCCTATCGCACTTGCCCGGACAGTAGCGCCCGCCAGATGTCTCTTCCCTCGCGTGTACTCATGCGGTGAGTTTCATGGGTGGTAGGGCTGCTGAGGTGTGTGCGCTTGATGAAGGTCTGGCCGCTGGCGGCGCACAGCTCATATACGACCTCGTCGCAGTCGCAGGTCCAGGCGATCACCCGGCACCGCGGGTCGTTGCGTGGCTTCATCCAGATCAATGGGGTGCAGTGCGGCTCCGGCTGCGGCACATGGGGAGCCAGGCACGATGTCACCTGACAGGCGGGGCTGATGCGAAGGCCAGGAGCGCCCAGACCGTCCGACCGTATTCGTCGCCGTAGACGCCCCAGCGTGTCGTCAGTTCCTCGACGAGGTGAAGGCCACGACCGGTCTGCTCGTGTTCGGCGGCTTGCCGGATGTGCGGGCCCGTCGGGCCGCCATCGTCCAGGACGGCGAGGATCAGCAGTTCACCGCCCGCGTGGATGGTCACCCCGAAATTGCCGCCGACCTGGCCGCTGCGGGAGTGGCGGATGGCGTTGGTGGCCAGCTCGGAGACGATGAGTGCGGCTGTGTCGGCTTCGGGGCGGTCGGCCAGGTAGCTGGTGACGAAGCGGCGGGCTTCACGTACCTGGCTCCTGGTGCCTGGGAAGTTGCGACACCATCGGTGAATCTCTTTGTGGCTTTTCGAGGCTGTTGTCACGTCGGCTTACCTCACGTTCGTGCAGGTCAAAGCCCTGCCAACTGCTATCAGTACTTAAAGTACTGGTGCTATACTTCTTGTACAAGCGACTTGATGTACTTGCGCCGCACAATAAGTACTGGTCAAGTAAAGAGCAGAGATCCAGTTAGAGGCGGCGGCCCGAGGAGGGTGCACATGTTCGGACTCATGGTGCGATTCACCTGCAAGGACGAGACGAGCGCCGCGGCGTTCGACGAGCTCGTCGGTGAGACAATCGAGGCGATCCGCCGGCACGAGCCGGGAACGCTCGTGTACGCCTCACATCGGGTGGACGGCCAGCCGCTCCAGCGGATCTTCTACGAGCTGTACCGAGATCGTTCAGCCTTCGACGCCCACGAGCAGACCGAGCACACCAAGCGGTTCCTGGGGGCTCGCGAAGCGCTACTGGCCTCGGTCGAGGTTGACTGGCTGGAACTGCAGAGCGGGAAGGGCACGGCGTCGTGAGCACCGAGTACCAACGGGCATTGGGCAGACGCATCGCCCAGGAGCGCAAACGGCGCGGCCTGTCCCAGGTAGAGCTGGCCCGGCTGGTGGACCGATCGGTGGCGTGGATCTCCCAGGTGGAGCGCGGCGTGCGCAAGGTCGATCGGATGTCGGTCCTGGAGAAGGTCGCCGAGACGCTCGATCTGCCGCTCTCAGAGCTGGCCGCCGAAGCTCCTGTGATCGCCGCCACCAACGACGAGGTGCCCGGTACGGCCGGTCTGCGCCTCGTGCTGTCGGGCGCTCACTCACTCCAGGCCATGTTGCACGCCACTCCTGTGCCTGCCACCAAGCAGCTCAAGCCGCGGGTGGATCACGCGTGGGAGCTGACCCACGAAGCCCGCTACGACGAGCTGGCCGACCTGCTTCGCGGCCTGGTGCCCACCCTGGAGAACGCGGTCCGCTCGGCCCCGGCCGAGCGCCAGGCCGAGTTGTTCGAGCTGCTGGCGGTGACGTATCAGGCGTGCTCGGCGTCGTTGGCGAAGCTGGGTGAGCCGGAAGCGGCGTGGATCGCCGCCGACCGAGCCATCAGTGCGGCCGAGCGTGCGGGTGATCCGTTGATGATGGCGGCCGGCGCTTTCCGGCTCGGCTTCGTCTTTCTCGGAGCGCGCCACTTCGACCAGGCAGAAGAGACCGCTCGCACCGCCGCCGACGCCCTGTGGTTCCTCACCGATCAGGGCAAGCCCGAAGCGATGTCGCTGTGGGGCGGCCTGACCCTGCAACGCGCCGTGGCCGCCTCCCGGCTGAACCAGGCCGACACCGCCTACGAGCACCTCGCGCGGGCTCGCGAGATGGCCGAGCGGGTCGGTGACGGGCGCAACGACTACAACACCGAGTTCGGACCGGCCAACGTCGCCCTCCACGAGGTGGCCGTCGCGGTCGAGCTGGGCGACGCCGGTCACGCGCTGCGAGTTGGAACCGCAGTGGACACCTCGACGCTGTCGAGCGAGCGCAAGGGCCGGCTGTACGTCGATCTCGCTCGTGCGCATGCACAGCGTCGTCAGGTCGATGAGGCGGTGGCCGTGCTCCTGGAGGCCGAGTCCATCACGCCGGAGCAGATCCGTAACCATCGCGTGGTCCGCCAGTTGGCGTCTGACCTGCTGTCCATGCAGGATCCTGCTTCGCCTGACCTGCGTGGGCTGGCTGATCGGGTGGGCGCGTAGAAAAAGTACGTTGAGTAGTACTGAAAGTACTAGCAGTTACTCTCAGTATCAGGTAGCGTTTGTGTTGTAGCTGGAACTCTCCGTAACCGGAGGGTGGCAGCCCAGCACAAACGCTCTTCGCGTTTCAGAGGTGGATCAAGGAGATCCGCTCACGGAAAGCGAAGAGAGGCCACACATGAAAGTGGCCTGAGCGGGAGACCCGCCCAGGCCGGATGCGTTAGCACCCTAGTTGGCGCTTCGATGCTATCGCGTCCGAGCTGACGGTACGGGCTCCCTCGTCCTGAAACGCCTGATCAACAGGCTGACGAGAGGTGTTTTCGCCATGCGTACCGTCCCCATCCCTGTGGACGCCAGCAAGCTCACCATCACCTGCGTGAAGGCCCCGCGTCCGCGCGTGCTCAACCGCGACACCGGCGAGATCAAGACCGACAAGAACGGCAACACCGTCTACGAGGTCACCGTCTCCGTGGAGGACGAGTTCGGCCGGATCGAACTCGTCAAGATCGGCATCACTGGAGAGCCGCCCATCACCGCCGGAGACCCCGTCAACGCCGTCGGCCTGCTCGGCTACGTCTGGGAGATCGCCGGCCGCTGGGGCATCTCCTACCGCGCCACCGCGCTCCTCCCGCTACGGGAGGCCGCCGATGTCTGACCGGCCCATCTGGGTGCTCGGGGTCCTGGCCGCTGTCGCGGCCGGGCTCTGGGCCTGGCGCCGCTTCCACTACCCGTCGTTCTGGCTCGTCGTCGGGTTCCCCCTCACGGCGGTCAGCGTGCGGGCGTCCTGGCGCAAGGTCGCCCTCGGCTGCGGCCTGACCAAGAAGCGGCAGCGCTTCTGGTTCACCACCGTCCCCGGCCTGGTCGCCTCGACCGGCGTCGTCCGGGTACGGCGCAAGTGGCAGCGCATCGCCGTGGACACCAAGCCGTTCATGTGGCTACCGCTGCCCACCCGGCACGGCTGGCGGGTCACCCTGCACACCCTGGAAGGCCAGATCCCGGCCGACTACGCCGACGTCGCCGAACGGCTCGCGCACTCCTGGGGCGTGCACGCCATCCGCGTCACCTCCGACAAACCCGGCCGGGTACGCCTGGCCGCCACCATCCGCGACCCGCTGGTCAAGGTCGATGAACTACCGCCTTCGACTGAACTGCTCAAGATCACCGTGGGCCGTCTGGAGACCGGCCGCCCATGGGTCGTCGACTTCCGTACCGTGCCGCACTGGCTCAATGCCGGGGCAACGCAGTCCGGCAAGTCCAACCTGGCCAACGCCCTCATCGTCGGCCTGGCCCCGCAACCGGTGGCGCTGGTCGGGTTCGACCTCAAAGGCGGGGTGGAGTTCACCCCGTACGCGCCCCGCCTGTCCGCACTCGCGACAAGCAGAGCTGAATGCGGCGGGCTGCTCGACGACCTGCTGACACTGATGACCGACCGGATGGGCGTCTGCCGGATGACCGGCGCCCGCAACATCTGGCAACTCCCGCCCACCCTGCGCCCAGTCCCCGTCGTGGTCCTGGTGGACGAACTGGCCGAGCTCTACCTGATGGCCGACAAGTCCGAGAAAGACGAGATCGCCAAAACCTCCACCGCCCTGCTGCGGGTCGCCCAACTCGGCCGGGCGTTCGGCATCTACCTGTTCTGCTGCGGCCAACGCATCGGCTCCGACCTCGGCCCCGGCGTCACCGCCCTACGCGCCCAATGCTCCGGACGGATCTGCCACCGCGTCAACGACCCCGAAACCGCCACCATGACCCTCGGCGACCTCGACCCCGCCGCGCTGGACTCCGCGCGAGCCATCGCCGCCGAAACACCCGGCGTCGCCATCGTCGCCGGACAAGACGGCCAGTGGTATCGCGCCCGGTCCTTCTACGTCAGCGAGAAAGCGGCCGAACACGCCGCCCACACCTACGCCGACCTCGCCCCGCCATGGGCCGACGTCATGGCCGGCCAACCATACGAGACCCCCGACCAGCAAACGGCCTGACCGGAAGCACTGAGAGGAGGACAGACCATGCGCTACCTCGCCGCCCGACTGCTCGACACCGGCCCCATCCTGGTCCTGGCCCTCATCGCTGGAGCCGGGTCGTTCACCCACATCCGCGACACCGCCACCGAGCACGGCCAGCACGGATGGATGTCCTGGGCCGTAGCGGTGTGCATCGACCTGACCTGCGTCATGGCCGCCCGCGAACGCCAACGCGACAAGAAGACCGGCCGCGTCCGGCGCGGGCCCGTGTCCTGGCCGGTCCTCGTGCTGACCGGCGGCATCGTCTTGTCCCTGGCCGCCAACCTGCAACAAGCCGACCCAACCGCCTGGGGCCGGATCACCGCCGCCACCCCGGCCGCCGCCTTCCTCGTCGCCGTCTCCATGCTGGAGCGTCGCGCCAGCACAGCCCATCCCGAGCCGCCCTCGGACGTCACGCAGACGTCCCCGCCCTGGACAGCGGCGCCCCCGCCCGTCCCGGAACGTCCCCAAGCCGTCCCACAAGCCGACCGGCCCGCGCTCATCCCCGGCCACGACAACGACCAGGACAGCCACCCCGGCGACGGCCCCGCTCCCGACCCCGCGCTGATCGACTACGCCCGCCGCGTCGCCGACGAACACCACACCGCCCACGGCAAGCCCATCACCCGCGACCAACTCCGCGCCCGCCTGGGCGTGTCCAGCCAACTCGCCGCGGACCTGCTCCGCACCCTTGGCACCGCCAACATCCACTGAAAGAGAGAACCCCATGCCCGTCGCGCACCCGCGTCTCCACCTCATCGTCGGCCTTCACGCTCTGGCCGGATTCCTAGAGGTACGCCCCGACATCCCCACCCCCGACCAGGTCATCGTCCACCACTTCATCCCGCGAGCCGACGACGCCGACATGCGCGCCGGAATCGAACGCCTCGCCGCCCTACTCGGCACGCCTGTCGACAGCGACGGCGGCCACGTGACGACCTCCCTGACCTTCGGCCCCGTGGAATACCGCGCCGTGGCCATCCTGTCCGCCGCCCGCGCCCGCTACGCCGCCCACGACAGCTACCGCGGCTGCGTCACACCCGACACCCACTGAACCAAGGAGAACCCGACCATGCGCATCCGCCTCGAAGGAAACCGCGCCGAAATCACCCTCGGCATGATCCACCTGCGCGAAATGTTCACCGTCACCGCGATGTCACGCGCCTACCCCGACCGCTCCCGCCCGCACACCTACCGCGTCTACGTCCGCATCATCCCGCGCAAGGACCACTGACCCATGGACGCCGCACTCGCCCACTACCGCTGCTGCACCTGCAACGGCCTCACCGACGACCAGACCTGCGCCGACTGCCACGGCAGCGGCATCGACAACCACGGCGCATAGCCGTAGCGCCCCCCGCCTGGCCACACATCCGCCAAGATCCGCGCCAGGCCGGGGGCCATCCACACCAGCGTCACTGGATAGGACGGATCCCATCGTGCCCCACCTTGCCCACAGCCATGCCGTCGCCGGAATGATCGACCGGCTCAACCAACCCGACTACGATCGCTGGGCCAGCCAGATCAAACGCACCGGCGGCTGCCGCCAGCCCATCCACCTACGCGGCAAGGTCGAACACTACGACCAGGCCACCGGCCACCTCCTGCACCGCTACACCACCCGCAACGAGCCCGACGGCATCCTGCGCGTGCCCTGCAAGACCCGCCGCGCCTCCCGCTGCCCGGCCTGCGCCGAGACCTACCGAGCCGACACCTACCAACTCGTCCGCGCAGGCCTGATCGGCGGCAAAGGCGTCCCGGAGACGGTCAGCGCTCACCCGTGCCTGTTCGTCACCCTCACCGCACCCTCCTTCGGCACCGTGCACACACGCAGGGAGAAGAACGGCAAGGCCCTGCCCTGCCACGCCCGCCGCAACGCCGAGAGCTGCCCACACGGGCAGGTGATGTCGTGTACGGAACGGCACGGAGCCGACGATCCGCGGCTGGGGGAACCGCTGTGCGCGGACTGCTACGACTATGAGGGTTCGGTCCTGTTCAACGCCATCAGCTCGGAACTGTGGCGACGCTTCACCGAAGCACTTCGCCGGCGCTTCGCCAAACTCTCCGGCCTCACCCTGCGAGAGCTACGCCAACAGGCCGTCATCTCTTTCGCCAAGGTCGCCGAATACCAGCGACGCGGCGTCGTCCACTTCCACGCCGTCATCCGCCTCGACGGGCCCGACGGTCCCACCTCACCGCCCCCGGACTGGGCGACCGCCGAAGCCCTGGCCCAAGCCGTTGAGCACGCGGCGGGCGCGGTCACTGCGGAGATCAAGCCGCTCAGCCGTACCTTCCGATGGGGCACTCAGCTCGACGTCCGCCGCATAACCATGACCGGCGACCTCACCGAGCAAGCCGTCGCCGCCTACATCGCCAAGTACGCCACCAAGGCCGCCGAATGCGTCGGCACCCTGGACCGGCGCATCCACACCCTCGACGAACTGGCCCTGTTCCCTCTGCGAGAGCACGCCCGGCGACTGATCGCCGAATGCCTACGCCTGGGCGCCCTCGACGAACTAACCGGCCTCCGGCTCACCCAATGGGCCCACATGCTCGGCTTCCGCGGCCACTTCTCCACCAAGAGCCGCCGCTACTCCACCACTCTCGGCGCTCTCCGAGCCGCCCGCCAAGAGCACCAACGCGCCGAAGAAATCACCACAGGACGGCTCCCGCTCTTCGACGAAGACACCGTCCTCGTCATCGCCCACTGGCGATACGCCGGACAGGGCCTCTCCGCTGGAGATCAACTCCTCGCCGCCGCCCTCACCGGGAGCACGCTCGGAGACCATCCATGACCCGACTCCTTCTTACCGTCCCAGAAGCCGCCGAAGCGCTGGCGATCTCCCGCAGCAAGCTCTATCAGCTCATGGCCTCCGGCGCGGTCGCCTCGCTCCGCATCGACGGCTCCCGTCGCATCCCCGTCTCATCCCTCAGCGACTACATCGCCCGCCTGACCAGGAAGGAGACCGCCGCATGACGAAGACCCTGGTCGGGACACCGAACGAGCAGCCGCGCAAGAAGAAGGCACCCAGACTGCGCGATGGTGTGATGAAGCGCGGAACCACCTGGTCATACGTGATCCGCGTCCGCGACCCTGAGACAGGCGAGAGCAAGCCCAGGTGGGTGGGCGGCTTCGCCACCGAGGAGGACGCGAAGGCCGCCCGCGACGAGGCCCGCGTCAACGCCCGGCGCGGTGAGTACGTCGATCGCAACGAGATCACGGTCGCCGACTACCTGGACATGTGGATCGAAGACCACGCCATGGAGATCAAGCCCGGCACTCTGGAGGACTACCGGATCGGCATCCGCCTCTACGTCAAGCCGTACATCGGCAAGATGCGCCTGCAAGCGGTGCGCCCATCCACGATCACCAAGCTTTACCGCGACCTCCTGGCCAAGGGCAGCAAGAACGGCAAGCCACTCAAGGTCTCAACGGTCACCCATACTCATGCGATCCTCTGCCGAGCCTTCCGCGATGCCGTCCTCGTCCACGAGTACATCAGCAGCTCGCCGGTAGAGAAAGCCAAGCGTCCACGAGCGGACTTCGACGCCCCCGGCACGATCTGGACCGCCGCCCAACTCCGCACGTTTCTCACCCTGGCCCGTACACACCGGCTTCATGCCTTCTTCCACCTGGCCGCGTACACCGGTGCCCGTCGCGGAGAGCTGCTCAATCTCCGCTGGCGGGACATCGACCTCGACGGCAAGCGCATCACCATCAAAGGCTCCGTCGGTGTCGTGGAGGGCCAGCGCGTCGAGGGCACCACGAAGAGCGGCAGGACGCGCGTAGTAAGCATTGACGACACCACAGTGAACGTCCTAGGCGAACACCAGAAAGCCCAGGAAGCCGAGAAGGCCCGCGTCGGCGACTCGTGGAAGGGCACCGACGACACCGTGTTCACGACGGCCTGGGGCGGCCCCATCTACCCCACCACCGTCACCGGCCTACCGCGCAAGCTCATCGAAGCCCACAACAAGACCGCCACCGACCCGCTACCGATGATCCGCCTGCACGACCTACGTCACGTACACGCGACCCTGCTGCTCCTGGCCAGCGTCCCCGTACACGTCGTCGCGGCCCGCCTCGGCCACGCCGACCCCGCGATCACCCTACGCGTCTACGCCCACGTGATCCGTTCGGCAGAGACGGCTGCTGCCGACATCTTCGCCAAGTCTCTCGAATAGTCCGGTTGGAGTCGATGACAGCTCCGGTCTCCGCGCGATGGCCGGAGCTGTTTGGCGTCCCAAGATTGTCAGCGCGACCTGCGAAAGTCCTTTCATGCCAGCATCAGATCTCGCCTCCATATCCGCCTACTGGGACGCATCAGCCGATACCTTCGACAATGAGGCTGACCACGGGCTCCGCTCTCCCCAGGTCAGCGCCGCGTGGGCACAACGGCGCTCTGAATGGCTCCCTGACTCCCCAGCCGACATTCTCGACCTCGGCTGTGGGACTGGCTCACTGACTTTGCTCATGGCCCAACAAGGACATCGGCCGACCGGAATCGATCTATCCCCACGCATGATCGAACTCGCCGCCGGAAAGCTCTCCGCATCAGGCTTCAATGTGCCGATGATCGTGGGCGATGCGAGCAATCCACCTGCCGTCGCGTGCGGCCCGTTCGACGCGGTCCTCGTCCGTCACCTCGTGTGGACGCTCCCGGCCCCTGAAGAAGCACTTGCCCGCTGGCTTGACCTGCTACGCCCAAACGGACGGCTGGTGCTCGTGGAAGGACGCTGGCAGACCTCCACAAGTAGCGGCACATACACAACCGGCTCGCCGGAGCTGCCCTGGCTCGGCGGCGTCACAGCCACCCGGTTGAGCAAAGCGCT
Source organism: Nonomuraea sp. NPDC049158 (assembly GCF_040648335.1). Taxonomy (NCBI): domain Bacteria; kingdom Bacillati; phylum Actinomycetota; class Actinomycetes; order Streptosporangiales; family Streptosporangiaceae; genus Nonomuraea; species Nonomuraea sp. NPDC049158. The sequence goes on along the minus strand of NZ_JBEZDM010000004.1, from coordinate 278,494 downwards.
TGAGCCATTGGCCAACGTGGTCTACACCGAACGTCTCACCGATCCCATGCTCTGGGGCCGACCGATCCATGACGAGAGGTATGTCGTGATCGCTCACCCTGCACGGACCTCCCGTTAGCAAGGGTGTTAGCAAAAGACCCCTCGCGATCATCGCGAGGGGCCTTTGAGCTGGAGCCGCCTTCGGGATTCGAACCCGAGACCCCTTCATTACGAGTGAAGTGCTCTGGCCGACTGAGCTAAGGCGGCGTGCCGTACAGCGTGAACGAGTCTACAGGAGCCCGGAGGGTTCTTGCTCCCCCGATCAGCCGATGCCCGGACAGACTGTTCCGTCCTGTGGTGGCGTACCCGTCAGCAGGTAGTGGTTCACCGCGTCGTCCACACATGTCGAGCCGTTGAAGTACGCCGTGTGACCGTCACCGTCATAGCCGAGGAACACGCCCGAGTTCAGTTCGCCCGCCAGGGCCTGCGCCCATGCGTACGGTGTGGCCGGGTCGCGTTCGGTGCCGATGACCAGGATCGGGGCGGCGCCTTTGGCGGTGAGTGGGCGGTTTGTGAGTGTCGGCTTGGCGGGCCAGAAGGCGCAGGGGAGCGAGCTCCACATGAGGTAGGAGCCGAACCTGGGTGCCTGGCGTTCTGCCTCCGTCGCCGCGGCCGCGTAGGCGGAGACGTCCTTGGGATAGGCGCCGTCTACGCAGTTGATGGCCATGTTGGCCTCGGTCTGGTTGGAGTAGGCGCCGTTGGCGTGTCTGTCGATCAATTGATCGGCATTGCGGAGGAGCAATCTGCCGTCGCCGTTCAGGGCCTGGCGGAACGTTTCGGTTAGTTCAGGCCAGGAGCCGCGGTCGTAGAGCGGCGTCAGGGCGCCGAGAGTGGCGAGCGACTCGCCGGCTTGGCGCCCGTCGGCCGGCAACGGACGGGCGTCTGTACGGTGCAGGAGCTCGGTCACCTCGGCCAGGGCGCCGTCGACGGTACGGCTGTGGAACGGGCAGTCGCCCTCGGCCAGGCAGGACTTCAGGTAGGCGCGGAGGGCGCGTTCGAATCCCATCGCCTGGTCGGCGTTGAGCTTCAACCGGGAGATGGCCGGGTCGAGAGCGCCGTCGAGTACGAGGGCTCGGACCTTGCCTGGGAACATATCCGCATAAACAGCGCCCAGGAAGGTGCCGTAGGACTTGCCGAGATAGGTCAGCTTCTGGTCACCGAGCGCCTGGCGCAGCCCGTCCATGTCCCGTGCGGCGTCCACGGTGCCCACATGTGGCAGCAAACGGCCTGACCCGGCCTGGCACCCCTTCGCGAACTCGCGCGAGCCCTGCTCGAGCGCGGCCCGCTCCTGCGGCGTGTCGGGGGTGGTGTCCAGGGCGATGAACGCGTCGAGCCGCGAGTCACTCAGACACTCGACGGGCGACGACTCACCCACACCGCGTGGATCGAACCCTACGATGTCGAACCGTTCGCGCACCTCCTCGCTCACGATCGATCGGGCGGCTCGCGCATACGTGACCCCGGAACTTCCTGGACCGCCTGGGTTGACCACGAGAGACCCGATTCGGTCGCCGGTGGCCGGCAGCCGGACCACGCTGATCTTGATGTGCTCGCCGTTCGGCTGACCGTAGTCGAGGGGCACCGACAGCTTCGCGCAGTCGAACCCGTCGCCACAGCCGGACCAGCTCAGCCCGTCCGCCGGTGCTTTCGTCCCGGCACAGGCGGAGGCGAACAACACAGTCGCGGCGACGACGGTCAGTATCCGAACCCACACGCTCCGAATCCTACGCGCGTCCTGTCGCCCTCCCGCCTGCGGATGGTGTCATGCCCGCTGGCTTTCGCCACTACAGCGCACTGCTGTGCGTGACATTCGGCCAGTGGGCCATTGAGATTCCCTTTGCTGGCGCACGCCCAGTGGCCACCATGATTCCTGTGATCACGAAGCTGATGGAGCACTACACGAAGGAGACCTCCGAGAGCACCCGGCTCACAAGGCCGCCGCACGGCAGATTGGAGTACCTGCGCACCCAAGAGTTGCTGCGGAGAACGTTGATGCCGCCTCCGGCGCGCATCCTCGACGTCGGGGGCGGCACGGGAGTGCACGCACAGTGGCTGGCCGCAGATGGCTACGAGGTGCAGCTGGTCGATCCGGTGCATACCCATGTCGAGGCCGCAGCGGCTCTACCCGGCGTCAGCGCAGAGGTGGGCGATGCCCGTCATCTGAGTGCCCAGGACCAAAGTGCGGATGTCGTCTTGCTACTCGGCCCCATCTACCACTTGACCGGACCAGCCGACCGCGCGCAGGCGCTCGCCGAAGCACAGCGGGTGCTGCGTCTGGGAGGCCTCGTGCTGGCCGCCGTCATCAGCCGTTGCCGACCGCGCCCACGGGGCAGGAATCCACATCGCTGCCCGAACCACGCACTGCGGTTCGGACCCGCGAACGTCACACCGCCGTCCACGAACTCGTCGAGCAGGGCTGGACCATCGCGGCGATCTCCCAGCAGCTTGGTTTGAGCCGCACGACCGTCCGCAAGTTCCGCAAGGCCACCACAGCCGAGGAACTCATCAACGCCCCCGCTCCAGTCAGCCCCGATCGTTTGAGGAGTTCATCCCCCCGCTCCAGTGCTCGGTTCCGGTCCACGGCGGGAGGCCGCGACTTCGGCGAGGGCGCGGATGCGGGCGTTCTCGTACGCGGTGCGCCAGATCAGGCCGAGCTTCGCCGGAGGCAGGTCGTCGATCGGGACGAACACCAGGTCGGGACGGGCTACTAGGTGACGTAGCGAGGTGACGGTCACATGGACGGTCTTGCCCAGGCTCACCTGGAGCAGCGCCTCGCCCAGGGTGCGGACGGGCTGCAGCTTCACGGACCGCCCGGCGGCGCTGCGCAGGGGGAAGAACAGCGGGTCGCCGTTGCGGCGCCGTAGTGTGGGCATATCGGTCAGGACGTAGTCGGCCACCTCGTCGAAATGGACGCTGGAGCGCTCGGCCAGCGGGTGATCCGCCGCCATCATGAGCACCTTGTCCTGCTCGTCCAGCTGCGGCCCCAGGGTGAGGTCGGGGGCGTCCAGGACCAGCCAGTTGACCAGGACGTCCACCTCGCCGAGGCGAAGCTCGTCGAGCGGCTCGCTGGTCGAGATCTCGCGCAGCCGCACCTCGATCTCGGGGTAGGCGCGCTTGACGGCGCGTACCAGGGCGTTGAGTTGCTCGCCGCCGGTGCTCAGCGCGAATCCGATGTGCAGCACCCCAGCGCTCTGCCTGGCGGTGGTGCGGGCGTCGTCGACGGCCGCCAGCAGTTCCCCGTACGCGGGCAGCAGCCGCTCGCGTAGCCGCTCCCCCAGAGGGGTGAGGAGCGCCCGTCGGCTGGTGCGCTCGAACAGGGAGGCGCCGACCTCGCGTTCCAGGGCGGCGATGAGCCTGCTGACCCGCGGCTGGGAGAGGTAGAGGCGTTCGGCGGTGCGTCCGAAGTGCAGCTCCTCAGCCAGCGTCAGGAATGCCTCGATGTGAGGGAGGGTCAGCTTCACGACTGCTCACCTTGATACGTGGTTAGGGATCCATGCGCTGAGGGCATCGATTTTTGCACAGATCGCCGTTGATCTCGTTCGGCGTGGTGGCCGATGCTGACCATCAAAGATGACGGCCATGGGAGGTCTCTGTGTCGCTGTTTGCCCTTCAGGACAAGGTCGCGGTGGTGACCGGCGGCTCGCGCGGCATCGGCCGGGCCATCGCCCAGCGCTTGGCCGCCGACGGCGCTTCGGTGGTGGTCAACTACGTACGGGACGAGCGGGCCGCGCACGAGGTCGTGAACGCGATCAACGAGACAGGCGGCAAGGCCGTCCGGGTACGGGCGGACATGTCGCGGCCGGGTGAGGTGTCGCGGCTGTTCGACGAGGCGCAGGCGGCGTTCGGCCGGCTCGACGTCGTGGTCGCCAACGCCGCCACCGCCCTGGCCAAGCCTGTCGCCGACTGCGTCGAGGAGGACTTCGACCACGTCTTCGACACCAACACCAAGGGGGTGTTCTTCACCCTTCAGGAGGCCGCGCGGCGCGTGCGCGACGGAGGGCGGATCATCGCGGTCTCCACCGCCGGCACCCGGATGTGGTTCACCGACCTCGCGCTCTATCTGGGCAGCAAGGGGGCCGTTGAACAGTTCGTCCGGGTCCTGTCACGGGAGCTGGCACCGCGCGAGATCACGGTCAACGCCGTCTCGCCCGGGTACACCGACACCGACCTGCTGCCGGAACGTGACCGCGTGGTCGCGGCGGGAATGTCGGCCTTCAACCGTGTCGGCACCCCCACGGACGTCGCCCGCGTGATCGCCTTCCTGGCCGGCGACGACGCCCGCTGGATGACAGGACAGAACGTCAACGCCACGGGCGGCGTCATCTGAACCCCGGCTCAGCGCTGGAACGAAGGCATACACGACGCGGCCCAACTGCACGTCGAGATCACCGCCCGTCCGTGAAGCAACCCGCTGGATCACCAGCGACCCCGACCACCTCACGACCGATGAAGCCATCAGCTCGCCCAGCTCAAGTCACGCAGCACCCGCCTGACCTCGCTCGCCGGGCATGTCACCGACTTCGCCCAAATGATGACGAACAGGACCGGAACCCAGCACCTTGAAGGCTGGCTCACCAACATCCAGAACGGCGACTTCCCCGCCCTGCACTCCCTCGCCCGCGTGACCAGGATGCCGTCACCAACGGCCTCACCTCTACACACAGCTCAGGCGCAGTCGAGGGCAACGTCTGCGGCATCAAGCACCTCAAGCGACAGATGTTCGGCCGAGCCAACCTCGACCTCCTCCGAAAACGCGTCCTTCTCTCCCACTGGCCTCACCCTCAGTCACGGGTTCACGATCTCTACGCCAGAGCCATAATCTTGCAGATTCCCGGACAACGAGCACTGCAGGGCACACCGCGTGTGACCTGCAACGTAGCTTGACCGGGAATCTGCAACATTATTTGGCCACGTATCGTCACGGACAGCGACGGGTATCAGAGGGTGTCTCCGTCAGTATCCGACGATCTTTCCCCGACCCCCCGATTGGGTCCACGCCCCGGGCCCCGGCGTGGCAGGTTGAAGGGGTGCAGTATGCAGACTGGGGCGAACGTTCCCCACGGTGGGCCGGAATCCACAGTCAGGAGATCGACGTCTCCGGCACCAAAGTCCATTACCTGAGCGCCGGCAAGGATCAGGGCGGCCCCACCCACCTGCTGGTCCATCCCATGGCAGGCAGCGCGTCGATGTGGATGGACGCCATCGCCGAGCTGAGCGCCCACGGTCAGGTGTTCGCGCCCGACCTGCCGGGCTCGGTGTTCGGCCACACCGACTCGCCGCACCCGCGTGCGTCCAAGGCCGAACTGGGCGCGCGTTTCCTGCGAGTGTTCACGGGCCGAATGGGGCTCAAGGCCACCGTCACCCACGGCTGGTCCATGGGCGGCCTGGTCGCGGTCCACTTCGCGACGTCCTCACCGGACCGGGTCGGTCGCCTCGTCCTGGCCTGCCCGGCATTGCCCGGCCCGATCCCGCCGGACGAGGTCATCTTCTGGCGCGTTCTGGGCCGCCCGCTGCTCGTGATCGGGCCCGGTCTGCTGCGGGGCGTGCTGCGAGTGGCGGGCCAGCGCATGATCGATTTCAAGCTGCGCGCCTACGCCGATCCCGGCGCCTGGTCGGGCGGCGTGGTCGGTGATGACCTTGAACGGGTCTCGCCCGAGATGATGGCCTTGCTGAGCGACGAACTGCGGGCCACCGACCCGCGCCGCCTCGGTGACGCCATCGCGGCCTTTGCCTCGGTGGTGTCCAGCCTCTACGTCAACCGGGATGCGTCCTACCGGATGATCGACCAGCTCGGCATGCCCACGTTGCTGCTGGCCGGGGCGCAGGACAAGCTGGTCACCACGACCACCGTCGACGACGTTGCCACTCGTCGTCCCGACTGGGCGCACCGCACCTTCCCTTTGGCCGGGCACCTCCTGCCCCTGTCGGAGACGCGCGACTACGTCGCGACGGTCGCTGACTGGCTGGATTGATCTAGCAAGCGACGATGAGTCGGCAGCTTTCTTCACTTCCTTCGGGACACCCGCATCGTCCTGAGCCGGGACCTCTCACCATCAGCTGATTCCGATGACAAGAGCATCGCGGGCGGCGTCGATGACCTCGGCGGTGATCCGGTCGACGCCGTCGTTGAGTTTCATCACCCGTTCGGCTTGTTCCAGAAGCCGGGTGACCAGCCGGAAATTGCCCGCGGTGGTGCGGTTGATCGCGGCGATGGCCTCGGTTGTGGTGGCGTCAGGGATGTCCAGGCCCAGGTGGGCGAAGGCCGTGGTCAAGACGGTGGTGAGTTCATCGGCGGCAAGGGTGCGGTAGTGGTGGACGAAGCCGATGCGGCTGTAGAGCTGCGGGTAGCGGGCCAGGCGCTTTTCGATGCCGGGCATGCCGATGAGGATCAGCCCCAGGCTGCTGCGGTCGTAGAAGTCGCGGACCTGTTCAAGGGCGCGGGTGGTGAGCCGTTCGGACTCATCGATGATGACGAGTTCGGTGTAGAGGCTGGCGCCGTGGAGGTTGGTCTCGCGCTTGGGGTCGTCGATGTCACGGGCGCGGACCATGGCGTGGCGGTTGGTCAGGCCGGTCAGGTCCGTCAGGGCCCGGCCGGGCGGGGTGTTGATCAGCGGCGTGTAGAGCACGGTGTGCCAGTCGGGCCGGTTGGCGCCGGCGTGGAACCAGTCGGCCAGGGCGTGGGGCATCTCCAGCAGCGGGCGTTGTTCCGGCCAGCGCGCGTAGGAGTGGGCCGACAAGGTCTTGCCGACGCCGGCGGGGCCGTAGCACAGGCCGATGTACCGGGAGAGGCGTACGGTGTCGGCGAACTCGGAGGGTCGTGCCTGCTGACCCGCAATGCGCGGTCGAGGTCCCGGCACCGGATCCGGCCCCGAGGTTCGACCGGGTTCGGATGCGCGCCAACCCTGCCGTCACTTTGCCCTCGATGTCGTCCTACGACTGCGATCCGGTGCTCAGCACCCTCGACTACGGAGACGAGATCGAGCGGTCATCGCTTTACCGCGTGAATCCCGGCTGGCTGGTGGTCGACAAGTTCGGCGAGGATGCCTGGCCGCGGTACTGCGTGGACAAACAAGACACCGAGTGGGGTGGCATGAGCAATCAGGCGTTCGGCTGGCCACCGATCCGCAGCTACGGCGTTGACCTGTTGCAGGAGCTGTCGCAGGAGGAGCCTTATGCTCACCTGCTCACGCTCGCCGGCACCCACATGTGGGAGTGGGGCGACGGGGGCATTGTGCGGTTTGTCGCCCCGGCCAAAGCACTCCGGGCAGGCGACATGAGCCAGGTGCGAGCCAACCCCGACGACTGGTAGAACCGCGATCTCGGATCCTTTCGCGGGGCGGTTCCTTCCGAGGGATCGGGTTGATCAAGCGGTGAGGTGGTGCCGCTGTCCGTGACATGCGGCCAGATAATGTTGCAGATCCCTGGCCAACGAGCGCTGCAGGTCACACACCGCGGCGGCCGGGACTCGTGCGCGTACTCGGCGAGGACCACTCCCGAAAGTCCCGAAACTCCGCTTCGGCGGTCGGCCGACCATCAGCGCGGTGTCAGTGGGGATGGAACGGGAGGGAACGCCACATCAGTTGAGAACCCATCCGCTGAAAGGAGCGGGCAGATGTTAAGAAACATCTCACGGGCGGTCACAGGACTGATGGCGTTGTTCCTGGCCGGCGCCGCCTCGATCATGATCGCCAACAGCGCGAGCGCCGCTGTCCCGAGTGGTCACCGTCAGATCCGCAACGCCGCCTACTCACAGTGCGTGGACGCCCCGGGCGGCGTCCTCAACGTACGGCTCAAGCTCGCCCCCTGCAGCAGGTTGGTCAGTACGCGACTGTGGACGTTCGTGCCGACCGGTGTGGCGGACACGTACTTCGTTGTGAACGTGGCGAGCGGCGATTGCATGGAGGTCAACGACGGGACAAGTACACCCGGAGAGACGGTCGACGAGTTCACCTGCAACGGGTCGGCTTCTGAACAGTGGGTGGTGGATGGACTCACCCTGCGGCACGCGGGAACCAACCAGTGCCTGGACACGGTCAGCGGCCGCGGGAGCGCACTCATGCAGTTCACCTGCGGCCAGGCGTCGCCGCCCGGCGCCCAGTCCTGGATCATCGAATAGCCCCCATGTCCCCGCCTGGCGGAACGATCGCTGTCTGGGGTTGTCAAGCGAACTTGCTGGTCAGCCACATGAAGGCCGTCAAGCCACGTCACTACCGCGAGCGGAAGAAGCGCGACGCCACCCTTCGCCGTCTCGAAGAAGACGACCGCCCGTAGCATCCACCGTGCGTCCCGCGACAGCGGCCCCTCCTCCTGATGGGAAGGCCCGCTGTCGCGTTTGTACGGCCGTCAGCGGGCGCCTCCGGCCCGGAAAATCCAGCGATCATGAAATCAAGATCGCAGAGTTATGACTTATGAAAACTAAAAATCGGTTTTGACTTATGTCGAAATGCCAGAAGACGCCGTGCCGTCCTCCTCGCCGTACATCTTGTCGTGTTGCTGCCGTGGCGAGCACACCGACGCGGAAGGGCACGCACAGCGCCGTCCACCATCGTCCAGACGCACCGTCACCGTGTCCGCCGGAACGTTGTGCCCCAGGACGCTTCCCTCCCCCTGCGGCGTGCTCACCCGGCTGCCCGTACGCGGCATCCGGTTGCGGGTCTCGACATAGAGCGGATGCTCGTACTTGAGACAGCACATCAGCCGCCCGCACGCCCCGGCGATGCGCAAGGGGTTGACCGGGAGGTCTTGGTCCTTGGCCATGCGTACGGAGACCGGCTCGAAGTCCTTGAGGAACGTGGCGCAGCACAGATCACGACCACATGGGCCGATGCCGCCCTGCAACCGCGCCTCGTCACGCGGGCCGATCTGCCGCAGCTCCACCCGAGCCCGCAGGTTGCGGGCCAGGTCTCGGACCAGCGCGCGGAAGTCGACCCGATGCGGAGCGGAGAAGTAGACCGTATAGACGTTGTCCTGGTCGAGGTAGTCGACGCCCACCACCTTCATCGGCAACTCGTGCCGTTTGATCAACCGCTTGGACACGCTGCGGGCCTCGGCCCTGCGGCGCTTGTTGGTCTCGTCGCGGGAGAGGTGTTCCTCTCCCGCTATGCCTGCGCACACCGGCATTCCGTCGATGTCTTCACTCGAATATTGCGGCGCCCACACGCACTCCGCCACCTCAGGACCCGAGTCGGTCGGGACCAGCACCTTGTCGCCCACCTTGGGAGCGTGGCCACCGGGATCGAGGTAGTAGAGCCGCCCGTAGCGGGTGAAGCTCACGGCCATGATCATTCCCATGGGCTCGTGCTCGCCTCCTGACGGCCTCGGGGGTTCTTACGGCCTTCGGTTGCCACACTACGTGTGTCGGTGCGCGCAGCGTGAGAGCTCTACCCCGGCCAGGAGGCGCAGAGATTGCTCTCAGGCGGCTGAACGCCAAAGCGCGAAAGGAATACGAGCCGCTTGGTCGCGCACCTGTTCTTGCTGACGTGAGCGACGCCGGGTAGGCGTTGCAGCTTGGCGGTCACGTCGTCCCAGTCCGCGTCCGGGCTCATCTGAAGGCGGAACGACTCCGGCATGTCCGATGCCTTGGTGGACCGAAGGAGTGTCTTGTTGTCCTTGAAGCTGCGCTTGAAATTCTCGTACGCCTGCTGCTGGTTCTCGAAACGGGCCGACTGGACGCCGGGCATCGTGTCGATCTCCTTGGTGAGGGCACTCCGCTGGGCAGGCGTGATGGCCTTGCCGTCTTCGGCGAACGTGGGCGGGTTCTTCGTCGAGTCGGGCGCGACAGTCGCGCCGCACGACACTTGGATCGAATGCTCCCGGCAGAGAAAGACAGCGATATGTGCGTTCTCCACCGGCGTTGAGGCCATCATCTTGGCAACTTCCCCATCAGACGTGGAGCCCATCACGCCTCCAATGGACTTCATCTTGACCCTCAGCGTCTTCAGGTCGGCGCCCGGCTTAAGTTTGACCTGGAACGAGGGGGGCAGGTCGGTCACATCGATCGCGTCGAGCAGCGCCTTGTCGTCGGCGTAGTCTCGGTGGAAGCTCTTATAGGCCAGCTCCCGAGTCACATAGAGCACCTCTATCACCCCCGGCGTCGCTGTCAGAGCACGGTGGATCGCCTGTGTCTGCTCCATGGTGGCGCCGCCGGGACAGTCCGGGTTTTTCGCCAACTCCTTCGTGCATAGGAAGACGGACAGCTCCGTGTCGTCTTTCTGCTCGACAGGCGGGTTAGCCACCGCCACCCGCTGTTCGTCACCGGGAGAGACGAGCACGGCGGCGGTCACGGCCCCCGCGAGCACCACCGCCCCCGCTGCCGCCAGCAACCGGAAGTCGACCCGCACCCGAGACCGCCCCGACGACCGCAGGGGGCTCAGCGTGCTGGCGTCAACGGTCGCCCCCGCCTCGGCCAGCGCCTCGCGCAGGCGGTCTTCGATCGGACTGTTCATGAATCCTCCCCAAGTGCGCGGCCGAGGGCGGCGAGCCCACGCGCGATCGTGGACCTGGCGGTGCTCCCGCTGATCCCCATGGTCTCGGCGATCTCCTGATCGGACAGGTCGAGGTAGTAGCGCAGCGTCAGCGCCTCGCGCTGCCGGCCCGGCAGCCCTCGCAGGGCGCGCAGCACCTCGCGACGCTCCTCGCTCACCAGGGCCGCGCTCTCGGCTGACCAGACAGGCGGTTCGTACGGCACGGCGCGGCGGAAAACCGTCGCCCTCCTCCGCATCACCGACCGGCAGCCGTTGAACACCGCCGAGCGCACATAGGCCAGTGCCTTGTCCGGATCTCGCAACCTCCCCCGACCCGCGTGGGTCCGGGCGAACGCCTCCTGGACGACGTCTTCGGCGGTCGCCTGATCACCGACCATGACCAGCGCCAGCCGGACGAGACCCACATGATGCTCGGCGAAGACCGCCGCGACATCGACGCGTTTCTGTATCAGAGCCCCTCCAGGGGACAGCTGCTCGACTTTCACATAACAGAGACGCCCAGCAACCCCATCTGCTGCTCTCGCCACACGACGAACTCCCGCCGCTTTACAGCGCGCTTTACGACCGACCCGGTGAGCCCCATCCCCCCGTACAGGGCCGGCCTCCGTTCGGGACACGCTCCTGCGATTTACGGGGCTGGGCGCCGTGACATGCGTCTTCTTGGCCGCCTGCTTCGATGTCCGCTTGCCCGAACCGACCAGTCGCCCATACGCCGGACCAAGCCGACAGCGCGCTACGCGGCGGACCGGAGGGAGAGCATCATAGCCTCGACCGCGATCTGCGGGTTGACGTTGGCGTCGAGGCGTTCGCGGCACCGCATGATCGCATCGATCCGCCGCAACGTCTCCTCCGGCGTCGACAGCTTGGCCAGCTGGTCGAGGTCGAAGCGGATGTCGTCGTTGGCCAGCTCCACCCCGGCCGCGAACTGCATGGCCAGGACGTCCCGATAGAACGACACCAGCTCCAGCAGCGCCGCGTCGAGCGAGTCGCGTTTGATGCGCGTGGCCCGCGACTTCTGCCGGTCCTCCAGCTCCTTCAACGCCCCCGCGCCGCCCCGCACCAACCCACGATTGAGGCCCTTGCCCGTGGAGCCCTCGCCGTAGATCTTGCGCAGCTCGGTGGTCTCGGTCTCGTTGAGCGCGGCCGTCGCCGCAGCGGCCTCTTCTTCAGCCGTCTTGACCAGGCGTTCGGCGGCCGAGACACACTCGCCGACCCCGGACAGCGAGCGAGGGATGGCCAGGACGGCCTCCCGGCGCCGACGTACGTTCTCGTCCAGGGCCAGCGCCCGGGCCCGGCTGATGTGCCCCTGAGAGGCGCGGGCGGCGAAGCGGGCGGTCTCCCAGGGCACGCTGTCGCGGGTGGCCAGCACGTGGGCGACCGCCTCCGTGGCGGGGGTGGCCAGGGTGATCACCCGGCAGCGCGACCGGATGGTGATCATCATGTCGTCGGCGGCGGGCGCGCACAGCAGCCAGACCGTACGTGGCGGCGGCTCCTCGATGGCCTTGAGCAGGGCGTTCGCCGCTGACTCCGTGGCCCGGTCGGCGTCCTCGAACAGGATGACCCGCCAGCGTCCCTGCGTGGGCGCGCCCGCCGCCCTCAGGATGAGCTCGCGCGTCTGCTTGACGCTGTAGGACAGGCCCTGGGGGCGTACCGCCTCGAGATCGGGGTGTGAGCCGATCAGCACCTGGTGGCACTGGTCGCAGTGACCGCAACCGCCGTCCAGGCAGAGCAGCGCCGCCGCGAACGCCCGCGCGGTCTCCTCCCGGCCCGACCCGGGCGGGCCGGTGAACAGCCAGGCATGCGTCATGCCCGCGCCGCGGCCACCCCGCACGGCGTCGCCTGCCGCCGCGGCCGCGCGGGACAGCACGGCCACCGCCTGGTCCTGACCGACGAGGTCATCGAAGACGCTCACCCGACAAGGCTAGTCGCGGATGGCGGGCATCGTGCCCGTGATGTCCTCGGACTCCTGGGGCACCGGATCGGGCAGGATCTCGTGCACCCGGTCCTGGATCAGCCGGGTGATCTGCTCGGGCGGCAGCAGCCCGTCGACCACCAGGTAGCGGTCGGGATCGGCGGCGGCCAGCGTCCGGAACTCCTTGCGCACCCGCTCGTGGAACTCCAGCGGCTCGGCCTCGATCCGGTCCGCCGCGCCCCCCAGCCTGGTCAGCCCCACCTGGGGCGGCGTGTCGATCAGCACCGTGAGATGCGGCACCAGCCCACCCGTGGCCCAGGCGTTGACCTTGGAGACATCCTCGGGGTCGAGCGCCCGCCCCGCTCCCTGGTAGGCCAGCGACGAGTCCACGTAGCGGTCGGAGATCACCAGCGAGCCGCGGTAGAGGGCCGGTCTGATGACCTTCTCGACGTGTTCGGCCCGGTCGGCGGCGTACAGCAGCGCCTCGGCGCGCGCCGACAGCCCGCGTTCGGCCGCGTCGAGCAGGATCGCGCGCAGTCTCATGCCGACCTTGGTCGAGCCGGGCTCACGGGTCTGTACGACGTCGAAGCCCTGGTCGCGCAGCCAGATGGCGAGCAGTCGCGACTGGGTGGTCTTACCCGACCCCTCACCGCCCTCGAACGCCACGAACAGCCCCGGCACCTGCTCCGCCGTCTCCGACTTCGGCCGCTCGCCGCGCACCGCCGCGATCAGGTCTTCGGAGAGCGAGACGCCCTTCCTGTCGTCCATGTGGCGCAGCGCCAGCAGGCCGACGACCGTCGCGAGCACGCCACCGACCACCAGCACCAGGTTGGAGCCGTCGAACTGGTAGATCACGTCGCCCACGCTCAGCGGGTGCGCGCCGACGAGCGCGGCCAGCGGGTTGGCCACCGCCACCACGAACAGCAGCGTGACCCGCGCGGTCGACTGCAGGAACGAGAACGTCCGCCCCCGCATCGAGTCCTCGACCTCAAGGCCGATGAGCGTGTAGCCGATGATCCACGCGATGCCCGCGCATGCCCCGAGCAGCACGGTCAGCATGACCACGATCACCAGGTTGTGGATGATCGCGATCGCGACCAGCACCACGCCCGCCACGATGATCGCCAGACCGAACAACCGGCGCCGCGACAGCTCGCGCAGCAGCCGGAGGCCGAAGAACATGCCCAGCGCCATGCCGACGAAGACCGCGGCGAACACCACTCCGTAGGCCGCGTCGCCGCCGCCGAGCGCGCTCACGTAGATCTTCGCGACGCCCACGACCGCGCCGCCCGCCGCGAACGCCCCCAGCATGCCGATGATCAGACCGCGCACCAGCCGGTCACCGCCCACGAACCGCCAGCCCTCGACGATCTGCTTGAGCACCGACGGGGTGGAGATGGCGCCGTCACGCTTGGGGATGCCGCGCAGCGTGAAGATCAGGAACGCGGACACCAAGTAGGCGCAGGCGTTGACGACCAGCGCCGGCCCGGTCGGGTCCATGCCGGACAGGAACGGCACGGCGTTCTTCAGCACGTCGCCCACCACGGACAGCGCCGCGAACAGGATCGCGGCGATCGGCGCGCTGCCATAGGTGACCAGCAGGTTGAGCTGGTTGGCCGATTCGAGCTGATCCTTCGGCACCAGGTTGGGGACAGTGGCGTCCTTGGCCGGGACCCAGAACAGGTTGACGCACTCGACCAGGATCGTCGCGATGATGATCCATTGATAGCTGCCGACCAGCGGGATCGACAGGACCACGGCGAACCGGGCCAGGTCGGAGGTGAACATCGTCACCCGCCGGTCGAAGCGGTCGGCGAACGCTCCCGCGAGAGGTCCGAGCAGGACGGCGGGCAGCATCTTGGCGATGAAGACACCGCCGACGGCCAGCGACTGCGTGCGGTAGTCGCCCTGGGTCAGGTTTCCTGCGAGGGCGGTCAGTGCCAGGATGTTCAGCCAGTCGCCGAGGCTGCACACCGACATCGCCGTCCAGAGCCGGCGGAAAGATGCGTTAGCCAGCACATGTGTCGGTTGGCGTCGGCCACGGGCGGTCATAATGTCAGCGTATCCAGGTGCTCGCCGGAAATGGGAAGACAGGAGACGAGCCGGATATACCCGGCTGCTCGTCGCTGAGAGTATTACGTATACAGGCCGTCGCGCATGATGCACAGCTCGAATAGGCCCCCGAAAACACCAGACAGATCCCTCTTGTCGCGCTAGTCCCTTTTGTACGGCCGGGCGAGCTCCACCAACGGCTGCCAGCCGGCCCGTACCGGCTCAGGCAGCACCAGCTCATCCCAGAGCTCCACCAGCAGCAGCCCGTCGAGATGCTCGAGCAGCTCCCGCTGACTCCCTTCCCGCAACAGCATGACGTAGGCATCCCGGCGATCCCCGCGATCGGCCAGGTCATAGGTCCTGTCACTGAGGCGGACGGTGCCCAGGGCCCGCAACGCCGGCAGGCGCGGCAACCGGTTGGGCACGTGGAACGGGCGGCCGTCGGCCCCCTGGCAGGTGGTGAACTCGATCTTGGCCTCCAGCGTCAGCCGGAACCCGGCGGCGTCGAGGATGCGCCCGGCCGTTTCGAGCGTGGGCGACTTCCGGCCGTGCTCGTAGGCCGACAGCGTCGTCCGCGACGTGCCGCTCATGCCGGCGAGCGCCTTCTGGTTCATATTGGCCGCGTGTCTGGCCTGTTTGAGCAGCAGTCCGCCGCGCTCCGCCCAGAACGTGACGTCGGGCGTCGGCCCCTCAGGCGCCTCGCCCCGCTCGGGGAGCAGGTCGCCGAACGCCCCCTCCACCGGGGAAGAGATCATCCCACCTCCAACGTATCCGCTTGGATACTACCCCCTCGCGGCTTGAGTGACCAGCGGATAGCGGAAAGTCAGCAGCGCGGTTCAACCACCGCGGAAGTCAGGAGCGCAGCTCAAGCAGCGTGATCTCGGGCGGCGCGCCGACCCGGACCGGCGGCCCCCAGAACCCGGCGCCGCGCGTCACGTACACCTGCACCCCATCAACCGTCGCCAGCCCCGACACGACCGGCTGCTGCAGCGGCACCACGAGGTTGAACGGCACGAGCTGCCCCCCATGCGTGTGCCCAGACAGCTGCAGATCCACGCCATAACGCGCGGCCTGGGAGACCTGAACCGGCTGGTGGGCCAGCAGGACCGTGGAGCGGCTCGCATCGCGGCCGCCGAGCGCCTTGTCGAAGTCGGGCCCGTCGTTCGCGGTGGCGCCGTTGAGGTCGTTCACCCCGGCCAGGTCGAGCACGCCGCCCTGGTGCCGGATCTCCACCCGTTCGTTCCGCAGCGAGCGAACGCCGAGCCGGTCCAGCTCCTCGACCCACTCACCGGGGCCGTTTCTCGTGTAGTACTCGTGATTACCTGTCACGAAATAGGCGCCATAGCGGGATTCGAGGCTCTGCAGCGGCCTGGCCAGCGGGCCCAGCTCGGCGACCGAGCCGTCGACCAGGTCGCCGACGATCGCGACCACGTCGGCCCGCAGGCCGTTGATCATCCGTACGATGCGCTCGGTGTGCGCCTTGCCCGTGAGCGGCCCCAGGTGGATGTCGCTGACCACGGCGAACCGCAGCCCGCTCAGCCGGGTGTCGAGCCCGGGCAGCGTGACCTTGACCGGTTCGATCACCGGATCACCCAGCGCGACGCTGATGCCGTACCCGACCGTGCCGAGCGCGCCCACGCCCGCGACGGCGGCGGTGGTCCGTCCGAGGAAGAGCCGCCTGCTCATCGCGTCGCCGCCCGGCGACGGCTCCACCCCCGAAACCTGCTCAAAACCCGAAATATCCGAAATGTCGGAGGCGGGCACAGTCACCGGCCGCGCCACCGCTACAGGCGACGACACAGCCGCCCGCCCCCGGACCAGCGCTAACCACGCCACCAACCGAGGAATCTCCAGCAGGACCAGAGCGATCACCAGATAGAACATGATCGCGATCCAGAGATACCCCGGCCACGCCAGCCACTGGAACATCTCCAGCCGCATCCCCGCGAACGTCAACACGACCAGCAGAAGCAGCCCCGCCAACCCCCAGGTCAGGCCCGTGCGCACCCGCCCGCGCCGAGTGGTCGAGCGCACCATCCGATGCCACAGATAGAGATGCGCCACGAACACCAGGCCCACGAAGACCAAGACCACCACGCGGCAATGCTACTTACGACTTGGCCGCCGGCTTCTTCGCGGGTGCCTTCTTGGCCGGCGCCTTCCTGGTCGTCGTCTTCTTCGGCGCCGGAGCCCGCTCACGCCGCTCGGCCAGCAGTTCCGCCGCCCGCTCGATCGTGATCTCCTCGACCGTGTCGCCCTTGCGCAGCGACGCGTTCGTCTCGCCATCGGTCACGTAGGGACCGAATCGCCCCTCCTTGACCACGACGGGCTTCTTGGAGCTGGGGTCCTCACCCAGCTCGCGCAGCGGCGGCGCGGCCGCCGCCCGGCCCCTGCCCCGCGGCTTGGGCTGGGAGAACAGCTCCTTGGCCTGCTCGATCGTGACCGTGAACAGGTCCTCCTCCGCGGTCAGCGACCGCGTTTCGGTGGCCTTCTTCAGGTAGGGGCCGAACTTCCCGTTGTAGGCGACGACCTCCTCGCCCTCCAGCTCGCCGACGACCCGGGGGATCGACAGCAGCTTGAGCGCGTCCTCGAGCGTCACGGTGTCGAGCGACATCGACTTGAACAGCGAGCTCGTCCGCGGCTTCGCCGCGTCGGCCTTCTTGGTGCGCCGCTTCGGGGTCTCCTCCTCCTGCGTGGGCAGGATCTCGGTGACGTACGGCCCGAATCGCCCGTCCTTGGCCACGATCTTGTGCCCGGTGACCGGGTCGGTCCCCATCTCGCGGTCGCCGGTGGGCCGCGAGAAGAGCTCCTCGGCCTTCTCGGCGGTCAGTTCGTCGGGCGTCGTGTCCTCGGGGACGTTCACCCGAGCGCCGCCCCTGTCAAGGTATGGGCCGTATCGCCCGACCCTGATGACGATGTCGGTGCCCCTGATCGGGAAGGAGCTGATCTCCTTGGCGTCGATGTCACCGAGGTCGGTGACCATCTCCTTCAGGCCCTCGTCGCCGTCCTCGCCGTAGTAGAAGCGCTGCAGCTCCGGCACCCGCTCCGCCCGGTCGTTGGCGATGTCGTCGAGCACCTTCTCCATCTCGGCGGTGAAGTCGTAGTCGACCAGGTTGCCGAAATGCTGCTCCAGCAGGTTGACCACGGCGAACGCCAGGAAGGACGGCACCAGCGCGGTGCCCTTCTTGAACACGTAGCCACGGTCGAGGATCGTGCCGATGATCGAGGCGTACGTAGAAGGACGCCCGATCTCCCGATCCTCCATCTCCTTGACCAGCGAAGCCTCGGTGTAGCGGGCGGGCGGCTTGGTCGAGTGGCCGGCCACGTCGAGCCGCGAGACGCTCAGCGCGTCGCCCTCGGCCAGGTTCGGCAGCCGCTTCTCGGAGTCGTCGCGGTCGGTCGACGGATCGTCGGCGCCCTCGACGTAGGCCTTGAGGAAGCCGTAGAACGTGATCGTCCGGCCCGAGGCGCTGAACTCGACGTCCTCGCCGGTGGCCGACGCGCCGCGCACCTTGACCGTGACGGACTCGCCGACCGCGTCCTTCATCTGGGACGAGACGGTCCGCTGCCAGATCAGTTCGTACAGGCGGAACTGGTCCCCGTTCAGGTTGGTCTCACCGGGAGTGCGGAACTCCTCCCCGGAAGGCCGGATCGCCTCGTGCGCCTCCTGCGCGCTCTTGACCTTGCTGGTGTAAACACGCGGCTTGTCGGGAACGTACGCAGAGCCGTACAGCTTGATCGCCTGGGAGCGCGCGGCCGCCACCGCCGTCTCCGACAGCGTGATGCTGTCGGTACGCATGTAGGTGATGAAGCCGTTTTCGTAGAGCCGCTGCGCCACCTGCATCGTGTACTTGGCGGAGAAGCCCAGTTTCCGGCTCGCCTCCTGCTGCAAAGTGGTCGTCCGGAAGGGAGCGTACGGCTTACGGGTGTACGGCTTGCGCTCGACGGACTTGACCGCGAACGACGAACCATGGAGCCGGCTCGCCAGCTCACCGGCGGCGGCCTCCGACAGGTGGAGCACGTCGTTCGTCTTCAGCAGGCCGGTGGTGGCGAAGTCGCGCCCCTGGGCGACCCGCTTGCCGTCGACCGAGGTCAGCGTCGCGGAGAAGTCACGCGGACGCTCCTCGGCCTTGCCCGTGTCGAACAGCGCCTGCAGGTCCCAGTAATGGGCGGACGTGAACGCCATGCGCTCCCGCTCGCGCTCCACCACCAGCCTGGTCGCCACCGACTGCACCCGGCCCGCCGACAGCCGCGGCTTGACCTTCTTCCACAGGACCGGGCTGACCTCGTAGCCATAGAGCCGGTCGAGGATGCGCCTGGTCTCCTGGGCGTCGACGAGGCGCAGGTTCAGGTCGCGCGGATTGGCCACCGCGTCCCGGATGGCCTGCGGGGTGATCTCGTGGAAGACCATGCGGTGCACCGGCACCTTGGGCTTGAGCACCTCGCGCAGGTGCCATGCGATGGCTTCGCCCTCGCGGTCCTCGTCAGTGGCCAGGTAGAGTTCGTCGGCATCCTTCAGCAGCTGCTTCAGCTTGCTGACCTGCGACCTCTTGTCGGCGTTGACGACGTACAGCGGCTCGAACTCATGCTCGACATTGACCCCGAGGCGCGCCCATGCCTCCCCCTTGTACTTCTCGGGGATGTCATCGGCCCGCTCCGGCAGATCGCGGATGTGGCCAATGCTGGACTCGACCATGTAGCCGGCACCGAGGTAGTCCCTGATCGTCTTCGCCTTCGCGGGCGACTCGACGATCACCAGACGGCGGGTTCCACCGGTGCTGCCGTTGTTGGCTGGCACGCTGCTTCCTACCTCACTGTTCGCTTGCAATTCCCCCTGCCGGGAGCCGGCACTGATCTGAAAGGTAACCCGACTCGCGGAATTTTCCTTCCCCCGGGACTACCCACTAGCTTCCGGACGCACCCACAAGCACGCAGAATAAGCCCCATCGAGCGGCATCGCGCCCTGACTCACCCTGGAGACTAATCGTTGTGCTCGACTACTCCTACATGGATATCTTCATTCCGCGCGATCTGTCCCGCGAAGCAGCACGTCAGCTGCTCACCGAACACGCGGAGTACG
This sequence comes from Nonomuraea sp. NPDC049158, assembly GCF_040648335.1. Lineage (NCBI taxonomy): Bacteria > Bacillati > Actinomycetota > Actinomycetes > Streptosporangiales > Streptosporangiaceae > Nonomuraea > Nonomuraea sp. NPDC049158. Next base: position 258,927 of record NZ_JBEZDM010000004.1, on the reverse strand, counting down.
GTAAGTGGGAGCTCTCGCGTGTGCGCCTGCACCCTGACGGAAGCCGTCATGTACGGTTGCGCCGTAAGGTCATGCGCGTCCGCAGCACCCTGTGATCGGACATGGCTTTGCCCGCCCCGGGCCGCGCCCCCGGAACGGGCAAAGCGTCTTTCGCTACTCGCTCACCGGCTGTGAGCGGTAGACGTTCTTGTCCTTACTTCCGGCCGAGCCGGAAGCGGCGGGTGGCCGCGAACAGCGTGGCCGAGGCGGCGAACATCGCGCCCAGGACCAGCGCGAACAGCGAGCCGGTGGTCATCCCGGTGACGCCCGCGGGCTGAGCGGCGCTCATCAGGCCCAGGTCGCCGGTGGGCAGGCTGCTGGTCGCCAGCTTCACCGCACCACCGACAGGGGTGGCGGCGACCAGCGAGGTCACCGGGGCCAGAGGCGACTGCTGCGTGTCCTCGGCGCGGGCGGCGTGGGCGACCGGAGCCTTGCCCTCCTTGACGTGCTTGGCCGGGGTGACGTGCCGGACGGGGGTGACGGGCCGGCCGGGCAGACCGGGCAGCTCGGGCAGGCCGAACAGCTCGGGCAGGTCACCGACCAGGGGCATGTCACTGACGACCGGCAGCTCGGGCGAGCCGCCGCCGCGCATCGGGGTGATGTTGCCCACGCCCTGCAGGCCACCCAGGACCGGGACCGGCGGAAGCGCGGGAAGCACGCCGCCGGACTTGGAGTCGGCGGCCTGGTGGGAGCTGTAGTGGCCGTAGGGGTGGTAGCCCTCGTGTCCCGGCTTGCCGACGCTCGCGCCACCGAGGCACCCGGCCGCGGCGTCACCGAGCACCGCCACCGCGTTGCCGCAGACGTTGATCGGCGCGGTGATCGGCGCGATCACCTGGTTGCCACCGAGCACGGAGCCCTTGCCGGACGTGGTGTTGCCACCCGCGCCCGAACCGCCGTTCTTGACCGAGGCGCCGCCCTTGCAGTGGGCCCCGGACAGCCCGAGCACGGCCACGGCGTTGCCGCAGGCGTTGATCGGCGCGGTGATCGGGGCGACCACCTGGTTGCCACCGAGCACGGAGCCCTTGCCGGACGTGGTGTTGCCACCCGCGCCGCCCCGGCCGCCGTTCTTGACCGTGGCGCCGCCCTTGCAGCCCGCGAACGCCTTGCCGATGACGGCCACCGCGTTGCCGCAGACGTTGATCGGCGCGGTGATCGGCGCGATCACCTGGTTGCCACCGAGCACGGAGCCCTTGCCGGACGTGGTGTTGCCGCCAGGGCCGCCCTTGCCGGTGTTCTTGACCGAGGCGCCGCCCTTGCAGCCGGCGTGCGCGTTGCCGACGGCGTTGCCGCAGGCCACGATGGGCAGGTTGACCGGTGCGATGACCTGGTTGCCGCTGCCGACCCCGAAGCGCCCGTCGGTGTCGTTGCCCGCCGAGCCGTGACCGCCCCGGTAGTGGGTGTGCCCGCCGTTCTTGACCGTGGCGCCGCCCTTGCAGCCCGCGAACGCCCTGCCGAGCACGGCCACCGCGTTGCCGCAGATGTTGATGGGGGCGCTGATCGGCGCGATGACCTGGTTGCCGCCGAGCACGGAGCCCTGGCCCGAGGTGTGGTTGCCACCGGCCCCGCCCTTGCCGGCGTTCTTGACCGTGGCGCCGCCCTTGCAGCCCGCGTCGGACCTGCCGATCAGGGACAGGGCGTTGCCGCAGGCGTTGATCGGGACGTTGATCGGCGCGTTGACCTGGTTGCCGCCGAGGATGCTTCCCTTGCCGGAGGTCTTGTTGGAGCTGCCGGCCCTGCCGGTGTTCTTGACCGTGGCGCCGCCCTTGCAGCCCGCGTCGGACCTGCCGATCACGGCCACCGCGTTGCCGCAGGCGTTGATCGGGACGTTGATCGGCGCGTTGACCTGGTTGCCACCGAGGACGCTCCCGTCGCCGGAGGTCCTGTCGGAGGTGCCGCCCTTGCCGGTGTTGACGACCGTGGCGCCGCCCTGGGAACTCGCCTGGGACTTGCCCAGCACGGCGGCGGAGTTGCCGCTGATGTCGATCGGCAGCGAGACAGGCAGGTTGACCTGGTTGCCACCGCCGACGGAAGAGTCTCCGGAGGTGTCGGCCAGCGCGGTGCCGCTGCCGAAGGACATGACGGCTACAGCTAGAAGAGCCGCGGGGGCCGAAGCCTTCGCCCACGTACGCATGATGGATGCTCCTACTTGGTTCATAGGGGGATACCTGACAGTTCGCGGGCAGCCGAGGGCATGCGAGGTCGCAGTGCGCCGCGCACAGCGGAGACCTCGGGGAATCGCGAACCAAGATGACTGACATGTGACCCGCTGGCGGAGGGGATCTAGCCGCGCTCCGCCGCCGTACTCATCGGAACCTGTGGCGGGGGTCAGTCAGGTGAGAAAGAGGGGTCATCCGCCGCTGTGCGGACGACCGGAGGAAGCACGGACGCCAAGGGGGCGCGCCGAGCCTCGACACGCGGGTCGAAGAAGGACCTCGCGATATCTCCCATGCTTGGCCCGAACGGGCCGCTGCCACCGCCGTTGGGCACCAGACCATTGGTGTCCAAGATGTCGGTCGCAGGAGAAGCAGGCGGCATGCCGGGATCGGACTGGCTGTTGAGCCCGTCGACCGTCCGCCCCGCCATCGCCTCGGCGTTGTCCGACGCCGAGACCTTTCCGATCGCCTCGGCGTTGTCCGACGCCAAGACCTTTCCGATCATCTCGGCGTTGTCCGACGCCAAGACCTTTCCGTCAGCCGTGGGGAAACCGTCCGTGATGGACCCGGTGACGGTGTGAGAGGTGTCGGCTGCTGTGGCCGTCCCTGTCGCCGCGGTGGAATCCGCGGCCGCCGGAGCGGCGAAGAGCAGTCCGAAGAGAACGGCGAGCAGCCATCCCGCGGCCAGCAGGAAGCCGGCCGCGACTACTCGTGCGATGACCTGGCGGGCGCCGGCCGCGAACCGCGCCATCCGGGCGGCCCGATCGGCGATCGCAGCCTCCGCGAAGATGATCACGGGCACGCGCCGGGCAGCGAGTGCGGGCATTGCCCGCCACCACCGCACCGGCATGCGTGCCACGTGAACCCTCCTTCAGAAGCACCAGGACCGACCTCACACTGTGAGGCCGGTCCGTGGACTCACCCCTCAACGATCCGTAACCGTAGCATCACTCAAGGTTGCCGCAAGAGGTTTTCAGCAGTGATCCAGGAAGCGGTCAAGCACCCGCACCCCAAACCGGAGCGAATCCACCGGCACCCGCTCGTCGACCCCATGGAACATCCCAGAAAAGTCCAGGTCCGCAGGCAACTTGAGCGGCGCGAACCCGTATCCGCGGATGCCGAGCCTGCTGAACGACTTGAGGTCCGTCCCTCCGGACATCGTGTACGGCACGGCGCGCCCGGCCGGGTCCTCGGCCAGCAGCGCCGCCACCATGGCCGTCACCAGCGGCCCCTCGAAGCCGAACTCCAGCGCCACCTGGTGCTGCACGAACTCCCTCGTGACGTTGGGCCCGAGCAGCTCGTCGACCGTGGCGAAGAACTCCTCCTCGAACCCCGGCAGGAACCGCCCGTCGATCATCGCCGAGGCCGTCTGCGGCACCACGTTCGCCTTGTAGCCGGCCTCCAGCATGGTCGGATTGACCGTGTTGCGAAGCCCCGCGCCCAGCATCCTGGCCAGCGGCCCCAGCTTGTCGATCGCGGCCTCGGGATCGCCGCCGCCTATTTCCTCCAGGAACCTGTTCATGGTCGGCGTCAGCCGTACCGGCCACTGATGCCGTCCCACACGCGCCACGGCGTCGGCGAGCTCGGTCACGGCGTTGTCCAGGTTGAGCATCGACCCGTGCCCGGCCCGGCCGTTCGCGGTCACCCGCATCCACGCCATGCCCTTCTCGGCGGCCTCGATCAGGTAGAGCCGCCGATCCTCCCCGATCGACACGCTGAACCCGCCGACCTCCCCGATCGCCTCCGTGACCCCCTCGAACAGCTCCGGGTGCTCCTCGACCAGGAACTTCGCCCCGTACTCGCCGCCCGCCTCCTCATCGGCGGTGAACATGAGCACCACGTCACGCCCGGGCCGCCGCCCCTCCCTGAGCCGCTGCCGCACAACCGCAAGGATCATCGCGTCCATGTCCTTCATGTCCACGGCCCCACGCCCCCAGACGCACCCGTCGGCCACTTCCGCCGAGAGCGGATGATGCCGCCAGTCACCCGCGTCGAACGGCACGACATCGAGATGCCCGTGCAGCAGCAGCGCGTCACGGCCCGGATCGGTACCCTCGATGCGCGCGACGACGTTCGCCCGCCGATCGTCGCTCTCCAGGATCGTCACCTCGAGCCCTACATCGGCGAGCTTCTCCGCGACGTACTCGGCCGCCGCTCTCTCCCCGGGCCCCGCGTTGTCTCCGGCGTTGGTGGAATCAATACGGATCAGATCACGGCACAGCTCAACGACCTCGTCCTCGGCCACGGGGGCTCCTTCGATCAGGTACGGATTGCCGTCTCATCCTGCCTCCGGAATCCTGGTATGACGCACCCCTCAGAGTTTGCTAACCTTACGGAGCCGACGCGGGATGACGGTCCCACGTGCAGGCACCAAGTCCGGGTGGCGGAATAGGCAGACGCGCTAGCTTGAGGTGCTAGTGCCCTTTGCGGGGCATGGGGGTTCAAGTCCCCCCTCGGACACACTCGATTCACCAATGAAGTCCTGGTCGGACGCAGAACTGACCAGGACTTTGTGCTTGCTGGGGTGATATGCCAGTCGCACCCCCAGCCTGCCGTACAACTGCGCCTTGCGCGCCGGCTCCGCCCGAGGACGCGGAGATCATGGTGTTGCATCACGCCTGCGCGCTCATCGGCCGGTCACACCGGCGACGTTGCTGACGTGGCATTGTCGGCTGCTCCGACGCTCCTGAGACCTATCCGCGTGGCCGCCGCCCTCGGCATCAACCTGCACCACCGTCCTGTGCGGTTACCAGCAGTTACACGATGAGGGGCTGGTGGAGCTGCGCCGCGGCCGGACGGCTGTCATCACCGACCCCTACCGAGGCGCCGGCTGCTATCCCGAACGCGCAGTGGGATCAGACGTAACGCGGATATTGTTCGCCGCCGTGCACGGCTAGGCTCATCCGCGCCTGGTCCAGTGAGGCGGAAATCGACGCAGGAATATGCATGACGCCCGTGCCTGGAGCACGACCGCGGCCGGCACTTTCCGGCGATGGAGGCGCCCGAGCAGCTGGCCGAGGACCTGTCCGCCTTCTTCGACGGTCTGCGGTGACGCGGATGCTGAGCCGGCGTGGCCTGAACCGGGCCACGCCGGCGCGCCAGTTCCTGCTGGAGCGTGCGGAGCTGCCGGCGCTGGAGGCGATCGAGCACCTGGCGGGGATGCAGTCGCAGGCGCCGCTCGCGCCGTACGTCGGCCTGTGAACGCGACTGGCCGGCTTCCGCCCGGCCGAGTTGTCCACACCGGACACCCCCGCGCCGCCCCGCTTCCTGCCCGAGTACGACAACCTGCTGCTGTCGCACGCGGACCGGTCCAGGGTGATCATGAACGACCGCCAAGTACCGTTGCCGCCCGGCAATGGCGCCAGGCCCGGCACCCTGCTGGTGGACGGTTTCTGGCGGGCTATCTGGAGCCTGCGTGCCGGCGAGATCCACGTCGAGCCGTTCACGCCGCTGTCGCCGGCCGAGCGCGACGCCGTGGAGCCCGAGGCCGAGATGCTGCGCGGATTCCTCGCCATCCACACTGGGTGAAGCGTTCACGGGCACGCGCCACGCCGCCGAGCCCCTCTGGCTTTCAAGTATTTTGAACTTTGGGGCCCCGCTGGGAAAGCGTGAAATCGTTTCGGCATGGGGACACGGTTCGGTGTGCTGGGGGCCCTTGAGGTGGTGCGCGATGGGGTGCCGGTAGCCGTGTCGGCGCTCAAGCAGCGGATCGCGCTGGCCACGTTGCTCCTGCAGGCGAATCAGCATGTATCGCTCGATCAGCTCGCCGAACGAATGTGGGACGGTCGGGAGGCTCCGGAGGATGCGCGCGGGGCCGTTCAGACGCATATAGGCAGATTGCGGCGTACCTTGCTCGACCGCGGTGATGAGCAGCAGCTGATCCGCACGCGGGGAGAGGGGTATGTCCTCAAGCTCCCGGTGGAGGACCTCGACGTCGCTGTCTTCCTTGATCTCGTCGCCCGTGCCAAGAGAGCCGGCCAGGCCGGTGACGAGCGGGGCGAGACGGATCTCCTCCAGCGGTCACTGGCATTGTGGCGAGGTCCTGCCCTGGTCGACGTGCCGTCGGAGTCGTTGCATCGCGATCACGTGCTCGTGCTGACCGAGCAGCGGGTGCAGGTGCTGGAGCGCTGGTTCGGCCTTGGGCTGCGGTCAGGCCGCCATGATGAGTTGGTCGTGGAGCTCAGAGCGGCCACCACGGCACACCCGCTGCGTGAGCGGTTATGGGCTCAGCTCATGCTCGCACTGTATCGATCCGGCCATCAGGCCGAAGCGCTCCAGGTTTACCACACCGTCGGCACCCTGCTCCGCCAGGAGCTGGGCGTCGATCCCGGTGACGAGTTACGGAAGCTGCATCACGACATCCTCACCGGCGATCCCGCCCTGCTGTTTCCTCCCGACTCGAACAGCGTGGCCGGTGCTCAGGAGCGGCCGGCTGACGTGACCGCGCAACCAGCACGAGCATCCGCGTCCGTCTCTGCCCCGTCGGCCGCCCCTCCCCGACAGCTGCCCGCTGACATCGCGCACTTCACCGGCCGCCTGGCCCAGCTGGCGACCCTGGAAGAAATGCTGCCCGCGTCCGAGGGCCAGGCCCTGCGGCCGATCATCATCGGCGGCACCGGCGGAGTGGGAAAAACCGCGCTGGCCGTCCATTGGGCGCACATGGTCCAGGACCGGTTCCCTGACGGCCAGCTCTACCTCGATCTACGTGGATTCGGCCCCGGCGCGCCGGTTGAGCCCGCCGCCGCTCTGGAGATGCTGCTGCGGGCGCTGGATGTCGCGCCCGAGCGGCTCTCGGCCGAGCTGGACGCGCGCTCGGCGCTGCTGCGCAGCATGCTGGCCGGGCGCCGCATGCTGATACTCCTCGACAACGCCCGCGACGAGGCGCAGGTACGCCCCCTGCTCCCCGGGGCGCAGTCGGCCGTACTGATCACCAGCCGCAACCAGCTGCGCGGACTGGCCGCCCGAGAAGGCGCGTTCCGCGTCTCCCTCGACGTCTTCTCGCCGCAGGAAAGCCATTCCCTCCTGCTCTCGCTCCTGGACGAAGACCGCCTAAGCACCGCTCCGCAGGCGGAGACGGAGCTCGGCGAATTATGCTCCCGGCTCCCCTTGGCGCTGAGCATCGCGGCTGCCAATCTCGACGCCAACCCACACCTGAGCCTGACCGACTACGTGAGCGAGCTGCGCGAAGGCAACCGGCTGGCCGCCCTGGAAGCCGGGAATGATCAAGCAGCCGCGGTGCATGCCACCTTCGACCTGTCCTACACCGCCCTGCCCGAGCCACAGCGCAGGTTGTTTCGTCTGCTCGGGCTGCTGCCCGGTGCGGACTTCACCGCGGCCGCCACGGCCGCGCTGGCCGGCTGCTCGACGGCCGAGGCAAGACAGGGGCTGGACAGGCTCGCCGCCTACCATCTGATCCGAGCGCTCGGCCCCGACCGCTACGCCTTCCATGACCTGCTACGCCTGTACGCCGCCGAGCACGCCCGCTCCGACGAAACCCCCGGAGAGCTGCTGGAGGCCGGCCGGCGCCTGCACGATTGGTACCTGCACAGCGTGCTCGCCGCCGCCCAACTACTTCACCCCCATTGGGTACGGCTGCCGCAGCCACCACTCACCAGCACCGCGCTTCCGGCGGCCTTCGACAGCCAGGAAGCCGCCGCCGCCTGGCTGGAGGCCGAACACGCCAACCTCGTCGCCATGATTCGCCACGCGCATCAGCACGGTCCCGGCGAGCTGGTATGGCGCCTGACGGACGCGCTTCGTGGCCATTTCTGGGTGAGCAGACATCTGGACGACTGGCTCACCTGCGCCCAAGCCGCCCTCACCGTCGCCGAGGCCGAAGGTAGCCGTGCTGCCCAGGCCGTGATCCAGTTGAGCCTGGCCGACGCCCACACGCATCAGGACCGGCCCGCGGAGGCGATGGCGTTGTACGCCCGCGCCCTGTCACTCACCGAGGAGGTCGGATGGCTGGACTGCCAGGCTTCCGCCCTCGGCGGGCTGTCCAACGCCTACCTGCGCCTGGGACATCTGCTAGAGGCTGTCGAACATCTCGGCAGGGCTCTCGAGCTGTCCCGGCAGACCAATCGCAAGCGCGGGCAACAGGCCTACCTCAATAACCTGGCGAACGCCCACCACCAGCTCGGACGACTGGAGCTGGCCCTCGATCAACTCGGTCAGGCCCTAGAGCTCGCCACAGACCGTTCCGCGGCGTTGATCTGCACGATGGGAGCGGTCTGCCACAGCCTGGGCCGGCTCGACGAGGCGGCCCGGTATCTCCACGACGGCATCTCCCTCAGCCGCCAGCGAGGTGACCACGCCGTCGAGCTGGAGTGCCTGGTTGTGCTGGCAGCGTTGCGCCGGGACCTCGGACACCACGCGGAGGCGCTCGAACTGAGCAGCATGGCCCTGGCGATGAGCCAGGACCTGGACGACCATCTTCTCCAGGCGGGAACCCTGAATGTCGTCGCCACCCTCCATCGTGATCTTGGCCGATACGGCGAGGCGCTGAAACTCCACCAGCAGGCACTCGATGCCACCAAACAGGGCGGAAACCGCCATCCCGAAGTCGTCAGCCTGATCGGCCTGGCCGACGCCGCCAGAAGCCTTGGCCGCCATTCCGACGCCGCCGCACAGGCCGAACGGGCCTACGAGATCGCCCGCGACTGGTCCTTCCGCGTGCTCGAAGGCCTCGCACTGACCGCGCTCGCAGAGATCAGCATCGCGAGGGACGCGCCGTCCGAAGCTGTCGCTCAGGCCCATCAGGCTCTCGCACTGCACCGCGACACCGGACACCGCCTCGGCGAAGCGAGGGCTCTGCGAGTGATCGGCGAGGCCCTGTACGAAGAGGAGGGAGCCGACACCGCGGTGCCGTACTGGCGGGAAGCGCTCTCATTGTTCTCCGCGATCGGCAGCCCGGAAGCCGCTGAGGTCAGCGCCCTCATCAGCAGGTGACGTCGGGTACCGGGCACCACCCGGAATCGCAGAACCGCGGTTTCTGCGGCTCAGCCAAACTTCATGGATGACGTGGACACGCCTCCGCCGTTCGCCCAATGGCGCGAGTCAGGGTCGGCGAGTATCGAAAAATCGCGGTTCTCCGCCGAGAAGTCGCGGTTGCCGACCGAGAAGTCGCGGTTGCCGGCTGAGAAGTCGCGGTTCGCGGCGCTCGCCGGAGCGGCGGCGAACGCGAGTCCAGCCCCGGTGAACGCCAAAGTCGCGGCCAGGGCGAGAACGGTCTTACGCACTTTTCCTCCTGATGCTCGGGTCTCTCGGTCTCCTGCGGTGGATCGTACGGAGAAATGGGATGCCGGACTATCCGGCAAGTGAGCGGTCCGCGGCGCGATCTGGACACCCGACGGTCGTTTCCGGAAGCGCACGAGGACACGCTGGATCTGGCTGCCCCGGGATGCGGTTATAGCTGGTCGCGAGGACTTCTCGTTCAGCACCGACCAGGCGACGGCGAAACGACGCCAGGACGACAACGGCTGGCAGAAATGTGGGTCACCCATGGACCTGTAGCGATCAGCAGATCGAGGTATGAGAATTGGCGCCCTTGACGTCCGAAGGACATCCGGCAGGCGGCGGCTACAAAGAGTTGTACGAGGGCAACATCGGTATGCGCATCCTGTCGTACGGAGCCGAAGTCCGTGTCACCGTCCCGCGGTGCCCGGACTCCTACAAGATCTACCTTCCGCTGAGAGGCGCCGGAAAGGTGAAAATCGAGGGCGAGTATATCGACGCGCCCTCGATCATCGTCGGCCCCCATGAGCAGTCCGACATGTGGTGGAGCGTCGACCACGAGGTGCTGATCATCCACATTCCCGCGGCGTTGATCGAGCGGACACTTGCCGATTATCTGGGTGATCCTCCGAAGCAAGCCCCGCGTTTCCGGCCGGACATCGCCAGAGACAGCGCTTTCAGCGGGGTGCTTACCATGTTGTCGCTGGCGAGTGCCGACGGCAGGTTACCATTCATGGCCTCGTCCTTGGCCGGGCATCATTTCGAGCAATTTCTGCTGCACACCCTTCTGGGCTCGCAGCCGCACGACTACTCCGCCACCCGCGCCGAGCCTGACATCTCGTCCAGTCCAGCGGCATTGCGCCGGGCGCAGCGCTACTGCGAGGAACACGCGGGTGAATGTGTCTCCCTGCGGGACATCGCCGCCGCGGCCAGGGTCAGCGTCCGCACCCTGCAATACGACTTTCGCCATCACCTGCACACCACACCGCTCGCCTACCTGCGCAAAGTACGGCTGGCGCACGCCCATGCCGACCTGGTGCGCATGGCCCAGACGGGCACTCAGAGCACTGTCACGGACGTGGCCACGCGTTGGGGTTTCATGCATCTGGGCCGCTTTGCCTGCCTCTACAGGGAGACCTACGGCCAATCGCCCTCCAGCACCTTGTACGGGTCACGGTGAGCGTCCACCACCGCAGGTGACCCCTGACGGGCCACCTGCGGGTCCACGGAACGTGGCCTATCGGCGATCCACTAGCAGCAGATGATCTCCGAGCCGAAGGTCCCGATTCCGAACTCGAGTTCGGACCCGTCGGACGCCGAGCTTGCGCCGGTGATGCGCACGCTCCCGTCCGGACTTGCGGCAGCGGCGGCCGGTGACGCGACGAAGCCGCCAAGGGCGACAATCGCCGCCAGGGTGAGAATGGTGCGGCGCATGGTTCCTCCCGGTAAATCGAGAATCGATGAACTGGCGCTGAACGCTTTGTCGACATAGCCAGAGCAGTGGGCCCGGGAATGAACTGTAGGGAATGAATCTGGCAATGGCTATCCAGATCGCGTCGTACGAAATGCATGCTTCGGATAGTCCGCTGTTGCTACCCGAATGCGCGATGGAGCTGGGTCATGGTGCGCTCGACGCGGCTCTTGTCGCCGACGACCACATAGGTCTCGTATTTGACCTTGTCTTTTCTGTCCATGGCTCCACCGGGGCTGGTGACCTGGATGGTGTTCTCGCCGAAGTAACCGTTGTAGTCCATGGGCCGGCGGGTCATCGTGTAGTAGTAGGCCTTGCCGCCGAGAACTTCGGGCTTGACGTACATGCCGAGGCAGTAGGCGCCGTCGTCCGTGCAACGAACCATGGGGTCCTTGCTCGTGTGGGAGTCCACGGGCTTGGGCGACAGGCGACCGGTGGCGGGGCTGTAGGAGAAGACCTTCGTGAAATCCGGCTGCAGGTAGGCGACGAAGACGCCGCTGAAGCGGTCGTGTCGTTCGTCGTCCGAGGTGATCGTGGCGGCAGCGCGGAAGACGTTCTCCAGCGCGGGCGCGTCGTGATCGGGGGCGAGCTCGATCTCGGTCTCCAGCCAGTACGGCGACAGGCCCATGGTGAACGGGACGCGCTTGTCCTGGTGGTCGGCGCTGCGGCAGTTGCCCCAACCCGGTTTCGTGTCCGCGAGGGTCACGAACATCGCGGGCCGCCCCGCCGTGCGGATGGAACTGCCGGACCTGGCCATGGTGTAGAGCGCGCTCGTACTGGGGCCGTGGTAGGGAGGCGGCTGGTCCACGTCGTCCAGGCGGGTGCCGGCCTGCGTGGGGTTGTAGCACTCGGTCGCCGCCTCGCCCTCCTGCCAGGCGTGGAAGGCGTACTGGAAGGCGGCGCCATGGCCGCCGCTGGAGATGAACTCCTTGTTGTTGACCTTGACCGACGCGATCGCGCCGGCCAGCGCCGTCGACGTCGTGACCGCCAGCCTGTTGCGCTTGTCGACCAGGACGGACGCTGTGACGTCCTGGAACGTCCGGTCGTAGTTCTTCTTCGTGGCGCATGCGGACTTGTACGTGAGCACGAAGTCGTTGTAGGCCGGGTCGCTCCGTGCCGGCGCCTCGCACGAACTCTGCGCGGCTGTCGCCGCCACTGGGGTGACCACCGCCGTCATGACGGTGACCGCGGCCAGTACGGCCCCCTGCCGGATGAATCTCATGCGCGAAGTAAATCGGCAGCCGGCGATGCGGCGGGATCTGTTCGAGAAAAGGGTAAATGTTGGGGTTTGCCAGTTCGAGCGGCCCACGATGACGCCGTCGGTGTCGTGTACGCGCTGAACAAGCGGCGGCGGCCCTTCCGCTGACGCTGTTCGGCGCGGTCCCGGCCGCCGCCGCACCCGTCGTCACCGCCCCGGCGGTTCCGCGGGTCGCGCCGGATCCCGCCTCATGCCCCGACCAGGTGTCGCTGGTCAACGGCGGTTTCGAGCAGCCGGTCGTCAGTCGCGGGACGTGGGCCTCGTTCCCCGATGCCTCGCAGACCGGCGCGCCGAACCATGTGCCCGGCTGGCTCACCACCGCCACCGACCACATGATCGAGCTGTGGGCCAGCCCGCCGAACCCGGCCAACACCCCGCCCAAGGAGGGCAGGCAACTGGCCGAGCTGAACGCCAACCAGGTCTCGACCCTGTACCAGGACCGCGTGACCAGCCCGGGGGCGAAGCTGTACTGGCGGCTGTCCCACCGCGGCCGGTTGGGGGTCGACACGATGGCCTTGGACATCGGCGCTCCGGCGTCCCCGGTGCAACTTCAGGTCATGTCGGACGGCACCGGGAGCTGGGGCACCTACTCCGGCGCCTACATCGTGCCCGCGGGCCAGACGACCACCAGGTTCGCCTTCCGTTCCATCTCGGCGGCCGGAGGGAACGCCACCTTCGGCAACCTGCTCGATGACATCTCCTTCGCGACCGCGCCGTGCGTCGTCGTCACCAAGACCGCGAGCCCGCAGGGGCCGGTCGACGTCGGCGATGTGATCACCTACCGGGTCAACGCGGTCAACAGGGGCGGCGCCCCGGCGGAGAACGTGCGCCTCACCGACGCCGTCCCGGCGGGGACCACCTACGTGCCCGGCTCGCTGCGAGTGGTCGACGGCCCGGGCACCGGGGACAAGACCGATCAGGCGGGCGACGACCAGGGCGACTTCAACGCCGCGGGCGGCAAGGTCTCCTTCACCCTGGGCAACGGCGCCACCGCCGCGGCCGGCGGCTCGCTGCCCAACGCCGCGAGCCTGCCCGGCGGCACCACCGTGGAGTTCAAGGTCAAGGTCGGCCGGGACGCCGCGGGCGGGGAGGTGACCAACCAGGCGACGGTCGGCTACGAGAACCGGCTCGGTCCGGAGCCGGAGCAGCTGACCTATACCAGCGGCGACGCCGTTACCAAGGTCAACCCGGCCGTGGACCTGAGCGTGGTCAAGTCCGCCGATTCGACCAAGGTCACCGTGGGCCAGACCGTCACCCACCGCGTCACCGTACGCAATGCCGGCCCGAACGGCGCGAAGGGGGTCACGGTCAAGGACATGCTGCCGGCCAACCTCACCTTCGTGTCCGCCACGGCCTCCAACGGGACCTACACGCCGGCGAGCGGGATGTGGACCGTCGGCGCGCTGGCCAGTGGCGCCTCGGCCACGTTGACCATCCATGCCAAGGCCACAGCGATCGGAGAGACGACCAACGCGGCCATCGCCGACGGCAAGGAGCTGGACCTCGATCCCGCCAACAACTCCGACAGCGTCAAGATCTGCGTCGACCCTGAGCCCTTCTGCCCGTACTGCATCAAGGGAACCGGGCAGAAGGCGGGGAGCTAGCGACCGGAAAGCGCCCAGGCCCCGCCACCACGGGGCCTGGGCGCACGGGCCACGGACCCCTGCCGGCGCGGGTGCGCTTTGGTCAGGAACTGGACAGTGAATGGCCTGGGAACTGGTCAGGCGAAGAGCCGACACTCGGCGGGCTGGTCCTGCGACGGCGAACACCGTGCCACCGAGGAAGGCTCATTGATCGTGACTGAACGTGTACGCGTGGCTGTGCTGGCGGGTGGGCCGTCCGCCGAGCATGAAGTGTCGCTGCAGTCGGCGCAGGCTGTGCTCGATGCTCTGCCGAAAGATCTGTACGAGCCCGTCGCCGTCATCATCGACCGGCAGGGCAGATGGCCGGTGGAGCTGGGACGCGACCTGGCCGACGTGGTCTTCCCCGTGCTGCACGGGCCGTTCGGCGAGGACGGCGTCGTCCAGGGTCATCTGGAGACCTTAGGCATCCCGTACGTGGGCTGCGGCGTCCTGGCCTCGGCCGTGGGCATGGACAAGGTCGCGATGCGGCGCGCGTTCCTGGCGGAGGACATTCCCGTCACCCCGTATGTGTGGTTCACCGGGCATGAATGGCGCACCACCGCCGACCACTGGGGTCTGGTGAAGTCGCTCGACTGGCCCATGTACGTCAAACCGGCCAACATGGGCTCCTCCATCGGCATCTCACGTGTCACCTCCATGGAGGAGCTGCGCGCGGGCGTGGAGCTGGCGCTCGCCCATGACCGGGTGGTCGTCGTCGAGCAGGGCGTGACCGCGCGCGAGATCATCTGCGGCGTGCTCGGCGACCATGACACGCAGGACGCCTCGGTGCCCGGCGAGCTCATCGTGCCCGGCGACTGGCTCGACTATGAGGCCAAATACCTCAGCCGGGCCGAGATCGCCGCCATCCCCGCCGTGCTGCCCGAATGGGTGGCCGAGGACGTGCGCGAGCTGTCCGTGCGCGCCTTCCGGGCGATCGGCGGCTACGGCCTGTCCCGCGTCGACTTCCTCTATGAGGAGGACACGGGACGCCTGTACGTACTGGAGATCAATACGATGCCCGGTTTCACCCCTCGTTCCGTCTACGCCAGGGCATGGGCCGCACGCGGTGTCCCGTACCCTGACCTGCTGCGCCGCCTGATCGACCTGGCGTTCGCCAGGAGCGGCTCATGATCCCCATGACGCTGGACGACATCGCGCGGGTCGTCGGCGCGAGCTTGCATGACGTACGCGACCCCGAGGCGCCGGTGACGGCGCCCACGGCGGTCGACTCCCGCGAAGTGGTGCCCGGCGGCCTGTTCGCCGCGACGGTCGGCGCCAACGTCGACGGTCACGACTACGCGGCGGGCGCCGTCGCGGGCGGCGCCGTCGCCGTACTGGCCTCAAGGCCCGTCGGCGTGCCCGCGCTCGTGGTCGAGGACGTTCAGCTCGCGCTCGGCCTGCTGGCCAGGCACCTGCTCGAACACATCAGCCCGACCGTGATCGGCCTGACCGGCTCCGTCGGCAAGACCACGACCAAGGACCTGCTGGCCCAGGTCCTCGAACGGGACGCGGCGACGGTCGCCACCGACAGGTCGTTCAACAACGAGCTCGGCCTGCCGCTGACCGTGCTGCGTGCCGATGCCACCACCCGCTACCTGGTGCTGGAGATGGGCGCGGGCCGGAAGGGCGACCTGACGTATCTGACGGGGCTCGCGCCGCCCAGTGTCGGGCTGGTGCTCAATGTCGGCACCGCGCACGTGGAGCGTATGGGAGGCGGGCTGGCCGACGTGGCCGAGGCCAAAGGCGAGCTGGTCGAGGCGCTCCCGCTGGACGGGTTCGCCCTGCTCAACGCCGACGACCCGTACGTCATGGGCATGATCAGCCGCACCAAGGCCCAGGTCCTGTTGTACGGCAGGTCGGCGGGGGCGCGGGTGCGAGCAGAAGGCGTACGGATGGACGACCGGGCGCGAACCGTGTTCGAGCTGGTGACGCCCTCCGGCCGCGCCCCGGTCGAGCTCGACCTCATAGGTGAGCACCAGGTGAGCAACGCCCTGGCCGCCGCCGCCGTCGCCACCGTGCTCGGTATGGACGTCGCCGAGATCGCCGATGGGCTGAACGCCGCACGGCGGCGCTCCGCGGGCCGGCTGGAGATCGTCGAACGACCTGACGGCATCACCATCGTCAACGACGCCTACAACGCCAACCCCGAATCCATGCGGGCCGGGCTGCGGGCGGTGAAGGCCCTGGCCGGCGGCCGTCGTACCGTCGCCGTGCTCGGCGCGATGGGGCAGCAGGCGGACGCTTCCCGCGCCCGGCACGCGGAGATGGGGCGACTCGTCGCCGACCTTCGCTTCGACGTGCTGATCGCGGTCGGATCAGGGGATCCGCTCGCGATGGCGTGGGCAGCGGCGTCCTCGGACCAGGGCGTGGCCGTCCACACCGTCGAGGACGTGGCCGAGGCCACCAGGCTGGCCACCGCGCTCCTCGAACCGGGAGACGTGGTGCTCGTCAAGGCTTCCAGCGAGATCGGGCTCAGCGTCTGCGCCCGTGCGCTGGCTCAGTGACTGTCCAGGGGAAATGGAGTTTCATGCGTACTATCGGGCTCATCGGTGGGTTGAGCTGGGAATCGACGGTGATCTACTACCAGATCATCAATCAGCGGGTACGCGAGCGACTCGGCGGCAGCCATTCCGCCGACAGCCTCATCTGGTCGGTCGACTACACGACCGTCGAGGACCTCATCTTCGCCGACCGCTGGGACGAGGTGAGTACGCTGCTGGCCGGTGCCGGCCGGAAACTGGAGGATCTCGGCGCCGATGTCCTGCTCGTCTGCAGCAACACCTTCAGCCGGGTGAGTGATGATGTGGCGCGGGCCGCGAGCGTGCCCGTGCTGCACATCGCCGACGCCGTGGGCGCCGAGGCCCGCGCCAGGGGGATGCGCAAGGTCGGTCTGCTGGGCACGCGGTTCACCATGGAGCAGGCCTTCTATCGGGATCGGCTGGCCGCCCACGGCCTCGACGTGGTCGTACCGCGGCGCGAGCAGCGGGAACTGGTTCATCGGGTGATATTCGACGAACTGATACGCGGGGTACTCCGGGAATCGTCCAGGGACGCCTACACCCAGATCATCGCCGATCTCGCGGACGACGGCGCGGAAGGCGTCATCCTCGGTTGCACGGAGATCGAGCTGCTGATCAGTGAGAAGGACACCGCCATCCCGGCGCTGCCGAGCGCGCGGCTGCACGCGGAGCGGGCGGCCGGCTTCGCGCTGGCCGGCTCTTAGGTGGATCCGTGCGTGCCGTACAGCTCCCGGTGCCACAGGTCGGAGCAGAGGCGTTCGATGCCGGCCATCAAGTGGCGGCGGTAGGTGGTGAAAGGCAGGCCGAGTCGTTCCGCGGCCAGTTCCCGGGTGGGCGTGCCGCGGAGGAACGTGACGGACAGCGCCCGGTGGAACTTGACCGAGCGCGGATCCTCGCGCAGGCCGTCGATCGCCTGGCGCAGCAGGTCACCCAGTGCCGCGGCCGGATCCCGCCCGGCCCGCTCGGCGATCAGCCTGGTGCGCGTCAGCGGAGAAGCGGCCAGCGCTTCCGGCCGCGAAAGCCGGCGCAACGCCTCGCGGACCGCCTCGGCGAACTCCGCCCGGGACAGCACCGCCAGCTCCGCCGTCGCGGCGCCCGGGCCGTCGGCGGAACCCGCGATGAGCAGCCTGTTCATCCGTTCCAGCCACGCCTGTGCCGGCACTGCGCGCCAATCATGGACGAACAGGGTGTACGCGTCATCCCCCAGCAGCGGCTGCTCGGAGAGGTCACGCATGCCGTAATGCCGTAAATGGTCCGTCCACGCCTGGCTCGGACGCCGTGCCGCGATATATGACCAGGCCATCCGCTCGGTCCGCAGACAATTGGCGATCATTCGCCACTCCACCACCGGCGAAATGTCGTGCGGCATCCAGATCCGGCCGACCGCCACATGCTCACCGGCACGCAACGGCGCGGTAGCCCGCGCGTGCGCCCACGCCCCGGCCACGATGGGATCGGCTGCCAGCTCCTCCTCATCGAGCCGCGCCAGACGCAACCACGCGGAAACGGCCACGGGCTCCCCGCTTTCGGCCCGTCGATACACCCGGAACGCCTCCGGCTGACGTTCAGCCCAAAAGGCGGCACCGCGCGCGGACGCCGCGCCCTCCGCCGTCGCCGCCACCCGGAGCAACGCGCCGGCGTCCTCCTCCCGCAACACCTCTTCCTGGAACTCGCTCCCAGGGAAATGCGCCTCGGTGCCACGATGCGGGTAGACACGATGCGGGTAGAGCAGTGCCGCCACCGCGCCGAGCACCTCCGCATCGCTCGCCGCGCGTACCCTCTCCGCCAGATGCGCATGAACGCGCTCGTGCATGACCGCGTACCCCTCGGGATCCCGCCATCGCAGGTCCGCCTCCAGCACCTCCCGCACCACGTCATGCGGAAACAGCCCAAGACTGCTCGACTCCACATACGGCAACCGCCGCAACCACCGGAACAACGTCCCGGCGTCCTGCGGCAGGGCCGCCCGCAGCAGGTCCTCCGTCGTCATGTACGCATGCGCGCAGATCTCCAGCGCCTGCCGATGCGCCGCCGAAGGCAGCTCGCCCACCAGCTGATCCAGCAGTGTGGCCACCACGTCCTGACTCGGCGTCCACCGCCTGCCCGCCCCGCCCTCCTTCACCGCCACGGCCGCCCCCAGCAGCAGCGCCAGCGGATGACCACCGGCGAAGGCCGACAGCGACTCGCGCGACTCGGCCGGCACCCCAGAGGAGACCATCAGGGCCTGCGCGTCTCCGGCTCGCAGGTCGCGCAGCGGCAGCACCTCCAGCGCCCCCGCCCATCCCGGATCCGCCCGCCACCGCAGGTCCGGCGGGTTTCGCCCGGCGATCACCACCAGCGCGCCCATGGGCACCCGCGGCAGGAACCGCTCGCGCAGCCATCCCGCCAAGCCCTGGATTCGTTCGAAGCCGTCGATCAGCAGCACCGCGTCCGCACCGCGAAACACCGGCTCGGCCTCGGCCTCGAACGCCACCGGCGACGGCTCCAGCGAACGCCCGTCCACCATGGACACCGGCCGCCCCGCCACCGCGGCCTCGTGAGCGAACCGCCGTAACAAGGCCGACTTCCCGATGCCGCCGGGACCGTGCACGTACAGAACGCTGCATTCTCCGCCGTACAACGCCGCGCTGAAAACCGCGAGCTCTTCCTCCCGGCCCACGAACGCCGTCTCGCGCGCTGCTCGCAGGCGCCATTCCAGCAATCCGGACTGCTTGCTAATGTCCCCGATCCCTCTCCGAAGACCCGCCGGTTCGGTTCGATCAGGGAGCTCACGCCGCTCGTTCATGACGAACCACGATTGGTGCTGAATGTGCGCGCGTTGTCCGCCGCATGTCACCGTTTGTCGACGGCGGGGTTCGAGCCGGGTGCCCGATATGCGGCGATCATTTACCGTTCCCGTTATGCGGACTCCTGCGCTCACCACCGATCTGCTCGTCGGCAGGCACGAGTCGCGGCAACGCGTCCGAGACCACTTCTCCGGTACGGGTGACGAGCAGCGCACATCGCGTTATCCCAGCTCTCTTTCGTTACACCCTATAACTGGCCTCAAGCTTTCGTCAATCGCAATGGTGATAGCCTCTAACTCGAGGTGGCGCACGGGAACCGGAGAGGCCGACCCATGGACAGCGATGTGGTGAGCCCGCGCGAGCGCTACCGAGCGCAGGTGCAAGCCGAGATCAAGCAACACGCCTGGCAGCAGATCGCCACCACGGGCGTGTCAGCGTTGTCTCTCAAGGCGATCGCCAAGCATCTGGGCATGAGCGGCCCGGCCCTCTACCGGTACTTCGCCAGTCGCGACGATCTGATCACGGCGCTCATCCGGGACGCCTATCGCAGCCTCGCCGCCGCCGTGGGCGAGGCGTACGACTCCGGTGCCGACATCGCCGCGCTGGCTCACGTCGTACGCGCGTGGGCCCTGAGCGATCCCCACCGGTACCTGCTGATCTACGGCACCCCCGTACCCGGCTATCAGGCGCCCCCCGACACCGTCGCCTTGTCGCAGGAGATCATGGCCGTGCTGATCGGCGCCTACCGCGAGGCGGACATCCCCTCGCCGGACAGCCCTTTCGGCGCTCACCTCGACAGCCACCGGCACTGGACGCCTGACCCCACGGCGCCGACGGCCGTCCTGCGCCAGGCCCTGACGTTCTGGACCCGGCTGCACGGCGTGCTGTCCCTCGAGCTCGCCGGCCACTTCACCGGCATGGACATCGACGTCGCGCTGCTGTACGCCGACGAGGTCGACTCACTGCTGCGGTAGCGCTCGGCCTGCCGCGGCAGAGCCTCGGCGATGCGCCCGGGGAAAACGGGCCCGCAACCGCGGCACGAACTGCCACGGCCCGACGAGAAGTGCCGTGCCGGCAGGCACCGCGTGGAACACGAGACTCACGTAGTACCCCGGGATGCTCATGTCGAGACCCGGAACGGTCGTGCCGCCGACCAGATACGGCGGCACGAAGTAGGCCGTGATGCCGGTCGCCAGCACGGCGAGAAGACTCCACAGGGTCCACCACCAGCGGCGGCGAAGGGCCCGTGACATGGTCACAGCGGACATGCGAACTCCAATACCTGCGCGGGAACGAGAAGGAAGGGGCGCAATGCGCGAAGCCGGCGGCAGTGGGCCTCCGCCTCGCCGCGAACGATGCCGATCAAGCGGCAACCGTAGGCGCAGGTAAGTCATGAAGTCGATGCGGGAGATTGCTGAAGAGCGAGCTTGAATTGCGGTCGGCCGGGAGTCGTGCTCACCGGCTTCGGCCTGGCGGGCATGTGCCTACGCGCCATTGCCATCGAATAGGCAACTCGTACCGATGCGACGAGACACCAGGCTCGTTCATAGTCGGCTGACGCGCGGGACCTTTTGCTCCATGGCGTCGGGCACCGCCTATGAAGAGGAGCACGATGATCTACCACAGCATCCGCATGAAGGCCACGGCGGACGTGACGCAGGAGCAGGTCGAAGAGGCGCTGGAGAGCATGCGCGACCAGGGCCGGGTCATCTCGGCGGTGAAGTCGTTCGTCGTCGGCCGCGACTACGGAAGCGATTTCGACTGGGGCGGCGTGTTCGTCATCGAGGACCTCGACGGCTACTGGGAGTACCTGACGCATCCGGCGCACGCGCACCGACCGGATCGGCATGCCGCTGGTCGAGAAGTATGACTCGTACGACATCACCGACGATGACGACCCGCAGATGGGATCGAAGATCGCCGACCTGCACCGGCGCCGGTACGAAAGCGACCCCGAGTTGGCCGCGCTGGTGGGGATGCTGCCGTAGCACTCCAGAGGTAGCGCGCAGCTCACGGACGGCTGACCGCCCCGAGCGTCGGCAGCGACCGTGGAGATGCCGACGGCGGGGCTCCTGACGTGGCGCGAAGGCGTGGCAACGCCCCGCAGGAGAGAGGTCAGGCGGCCTGCCACGCCGTACAGTTGTTGTTCGCCCCTGAGGGCCGCCAACAGAACCTGACCTCGATGACGTTGCTGGCCGCTAGGTTGTGCTTGTAACACAAGCCGCTGTTCGTTGGCGCGTCATAACGTACGAGAGATACGACGCCCGAGTGGAGGTACTTTACTGTGCCCCAGACGTCTGAATCGGGATAGTGCCCCAGGATCCGGCAGACATTCAGGTTCGCGTGGTTGGCACTGAGCTCCGCGAAACCCCACTCGTTTCCCGGCTTAACCGTGTGCGCTTGTGCGGGGGAGGCGGCCATGCCTAATGCCAGCACGGCTGTGGCAGCGACTGCTGACACCATCCGCATGATTTTCGTACTCATGGTCTTCTCCTTCTTCCGTTCCAGCTGGCCCAAAGCCGGGTTGACTGCCACATTCCTCCTCGCTGATGACCCGGCCAAGGGCAGGGACCGGACATTTTCCGGACATTCGCAGTCGGCGTTTATTGCGCCATTTGCACGGCGCTGTAGGGGTGTGGAGTGGCGATCAACGTCGGCTGGCTGTTCATCACGCTGTCGAGAATCGACCTAGATCGCCCGCCAATTCCCCATTCTTAATCCAGCGCGCCACGCGGTTCGCAACCGCCACGTTGACTATGCGCTCGGCCTTCACGGCTGTCAGCGGTCACGTGAACCGTCCGCCCCGCGCGCGAGCAGATCACTGCTGTGCGGGATCCGCCACGGCCACCCGACCTCCTCGAGCAGCAGGCGCGTGGACAGCTCCGTCATGTCCGCCTGTCGGTCCGTTCTGTCGCAGTCGGCAAGCACCGGTTCGAGCCGTCTCTTGAGAGCCCGTCAGTAAGCGCTGTGCCCATAGTGGTCGGCCAGAAGCTGGGCAACACGGCGTCGGCAACAGGATCGGCCAGGCGCACACCAATTCGGCCTCGGGCTGGTGGTGCCGGAGAAGACGAGCAGCGGAAACCACCAGGCGTGACACAACTCAACCGCCGCACGCGCGACCCCGAGATCATGGCCGCCCTCGATGCTGCGCAGTTGGTGCGCGAGCCCGTGCTGCGCGGCCTCGCGTGCGGGCACAGTGAAACTGCCCGACTTCAAGGGGCGGAACGCCGCGATCGCCCGCCAGTAGCTGGTCGATCAGAAGTGGGACGAGTTATGGCGTCGCTCCTCCCGTGCAGGGCCAGCACAAGCATGGCGCGATCACGCTGTGCGGTCCAGGCGGGCCCGCCCCGGTGCGGCGGGCAGTTGGGTGGTCCCGGGATCGGTGAGGTAGGTGACAAGCCGGCTGTCGAAGCGAGCGCGGGCCGGATTAGTACAGATGCCGCAGAAACCCCTGATGAGCGACCCTACAAGGACATAAGTCGCAGATCAGCACCAACATTCCAGCGATTCACGCCAATCACAGGAACATTGTTCCGTTCCCCCCCGAATTCTCCACCCTTTTTAGGAAGTAGGTGGACAAAATGCCACAAATAGCTAGTCCGAAGATCGTTTAACAGCTGGCCTATGGCTATTTCAGGGTGTAACTTCTAAAAGCTTCACATCAATGACTCCAAGGCGCATAACCCGTGACAAATGATCATATTCCGGCTAGATGGCCCATTGGCACCCTTATGGACAGACTTAGCCCGGAGGACCGGACAGAACTTCTGGCTCTCGCACCGTCGTCCTCGCGAGAAGCCGGCGAGCCGCTCATCTCCCAAGGAGATCGAAAAAGGTCCGAGGTTTATCTGCTGAGATCCATTCCCAACCAGCCGCTCACGGCGTGTGTGAAGGTGACGGCCTACTTGGAATCGGGCGGGGCGGCCATGCTGGGCATCCGCGTCAGCGGCGACGTGGTCGGCGAACTTGCAGCGCTGCGCAGACAGCCGAGATCGGCCATGGTGACCACGTGCAGTCCTATGTTGGTGCACGTCATCCGCGCACAGGCGTTCACCGACTTCCTCGATCGCCACCCGGCGGCTTGGAATGCGCTGGCCAGAATGATCGCCGACCGGCTCGATTGGGCCAACCGGAGAAGAACTGACTTCGCCCAGTTCAGCGTGCCGGTACGGGTCGCGAACGTGCTCATGGAAATCTCCGGCCGGCACGGAGCCGACAGGGGCGACGGAAAACGGGACCTCGGAGTCGATCTCACCCATGAGGAGATCGCCAATCTTGTCGGGGCCAGAAAAGACGCTGTCTTCAAAGCCATCCGACGTTTCAAGGACCTTGAACTGATCGACCCCAGCCATCGCCGGAAGATCGTCATCGACCCAATCGGTCTAGCCAATTTCCGGTAAAGCGTACTGGTACGTCTTCAGGCGACGCGATCTTCGCCAGACTCTGTCCCCGACGATCTCCCCGACCACTCTGGTCGATCCTTCTCGCAACCACAAGGTGACGTGATGCTCGATGATGATTTCAGCCGCCGCTTGGTCGTGGCGGTCGACGCGGAGGGATACGGCCGCGGCGACGACCTGCGGCACGATTCGATCCAGTCAGGTCTGGCCCAGGTCATGGACCGTGGCGCACGAGAGGCCGGCCTGCGCCGCGAGGCCTGGACCCGCCAGGAGGCCGGCGACGGTGAGGTCAGCGTCCTCCCCGAAGGGGAGCCCGAACTCCGGGTCATCGACGACCTGATCCGCCGCGTGCGCAAGGCGCTCCATGACTACAACCGCGAACGCCGAGACGACTCCCGCCTGCGGATACGCATCTCTATCGGCCACGGCGTCGTGAAGCGTGGCGCGATGGGCTTCGTCGGCCAGGTCGTCGTGACCACCTGCCGGCTGCTCGACGCGAAGGCCGCCCGTCTCGCCCTGAAGGTGAACCCGCGCGCCGACCTGGTGTTGATCCTCACCGATCGGCTCTATGAGGACGTCGTCCGGCAACGCCACACCTCCTACCGACCAGAGTCCTTCATCCGGCTGGAAGTGCCGACCAAGGAACGCACCGAGATCGCTTGGATGTGGATTCCCGCAGAAGACCTGAAGCAGAAAGGGACCCTCGACATGGACAACCTGCCCGAGGTCGCCGACACCCTGTGGGCGCTGATCGCTGGCGGCGCCCTCGAACGTCTCGGCGCCTACGGCACCGAGACCGGGCTCGGTGGCGCCCGGAGACTGCTCGCGAAGATCAAGGAGTTCCGATCCGAGCAGGGCCGGCCGGCCGCCCCGGAGTCGCGCGATGACCTGCTGGAGTCTCTGGAGAAGCTGGTGCGTGCCGACGCCACCGCGGAGCAGTTCGTGCAGCAGTTCAACGCCAAGCAGATGACCGTCAACCTGATCACCGCTCCCATATCTGGTGAGGAGATCAACTTTGGCATCCGAAACTGACTCGCCGGCCGAGGGGGTCCTGGTCGGCGATGAGGCCACGCCGGTCGAGTTGGCTGATCAGGCCGAGGCGACGGACGAAAGTTTCGCGCAGGTCTCCCAGGTCCAGACCGTCATCAACCACATCCACGGCAACATCGGGGGAGCCTCTTTCGGCATCTCGGGTTCCCACCCCAAGTCCCGCCGCACATCCGGACCCGTATCCCCGTACGAGATGGCGGAGGCCCGCACCTGCTACGTGCGCCACGCCAGCTACGAGGCCGCCGCCGAACAGCTGGGGAGCTGCAACATGGTGGCCTTGATCGGCAAGGCCGGCACCGGCCGCCGGACGGCGGCGCTCAATCTGCTTCATGACTTCGTCGGGGGACGACGCGAGGTGGTGGTGGAACTCAGCCCGGGCTACACGCTGGAGAAGCTGGCCGCCCGCGAATACCGGAAGGCTCACGGCTATTTACTGTGCGACTGGCCCAAGGACGACGTTGACGGGAGCATCGCCGACTTTCACGTACGGGAGATCAGGCGCCGCGTGCGCGATGCCGGGGCTTACCTGGTGATCACTGGGACGGCTACTTCGCTGCCCGAAGGAGACCAAATACCGTGGCTACCGCCGCCGGCCCGCGACGTCCTGCTGGCTCACCAGGTGGCACCAGAGGTCGCTGACGAGGCGGCCGCCCAGATCACCACCGACCATGCCATGACCGACGTGGTGACACTGGCGCGTGGTCTGGCCTCAGGGGCTCCGCTGGCCGATGCGCTCGGCAAGCTGGAGTCCGCCGGGCGGCGCGACGTGGTCGCCTGGTTCGATGGCGCGCGTACTCGAGGTGAGCTCTTCGAGATGGCCGCCATGGCCTTCACCGCCGGCCTCCCGGAAAGCGGCTTCGAGTCGTTGCTCGCCCGGCTGGAATCCATCGCCGGTATGGGCGTGGAAAAAGCGGATGCCATCTCGGCTGATGATCCAATGCCGAGCCGCCGCCTGCTCCGGGTGGCAGAGGGCTCCCTTTTCAGCCTGTCGCCGGGACGCCGGCTGGAGTTCAAGGTCGGGGGTCATCGAACACATGTGATGCGGGAGCTGTACCAGCGGCACGGCATGCGGTTATGGGATCCGGTCACCGAATGGCTGCATGAGTGCGCCGCGCTACGCGACCCGAGCGCACAGGCGGAGATCGCCAGGGGCGTGGCGATTCTGGCCTCCGTCGCGGACTACTCGTACGTCGAAAGCACCTTTCTCACCCCCTGGGCCCGCGGAAGGGGCGTCATGCGCAGCCAGGCCACCGCCGCGATGGCCGTCTCATGGTTGTGCCTGGACGAGACGACCCGTCCGGAGGTTCTGCGTACGGTCAGCTTGTGGACGAGGGCGTCCGCCGCCAGACCCAAATTCACCGCCACCCTTGCCTGGTCCGGTGAGCTGGGCATCCGGTTCCCGCTGGAGGCGGCCCGGTTGCTCTGGCTGCAGATCAGAGACAGTGAGAAGCCTGTCCGGCATGCGGAGATCGCACTGGCCCGTCTGTTCGCAGCGCTGACCGAGGCCACCGGCAACGCCCTCCCGATGCTCGACTGGTTGGCGCGTCAGATCAGCAACGACAGGCGGATCGGCCGTGCGGTCGACCCGCTGATTCGGGCCATCCTGAGTGTCCTGTCGGCTCGCGCGGACGGCGTCGGGATCCCCACCGTCACCGCTCACCTACGCAGTCGCCCTGAATCGGCTGCCCCCCTCGCCAAACTCTGGTCCGCGGTTCTGGTCAAGCGCCCGCACCGCAGGGCCGCACTGGCCGCCCTGTACGACGCCGTCTGCGCCCTCGACGAGCGCGACGACGATGACCGCGACCGTGTCCGTGCCCTGTTCGCAGCACTGGTGGCGGCGCTCCCTGAGAAGGAACGGCCGCTACTGGCCCATGACCTGCGGCGATACGCCATCTCCCGCAACACCGACGAGAACCGGCTGGAGATTCTCCTGTCGTTGCTCCGCATCTTCTTGAGCCCGGCCGTACTGTCCCTCGACACCATTGGAAAGCGTCCATGAGCTACCCCGTGATCAGCCAGATCCCCCTTGATCCTGTCGCCAAGCAAGGGTTCCTGAGCAAACCCCGGCGCCTGATCTCCAGCCTGCCCCGCCAGCTCCCGCACCAGCGGCTCGTCTTCGAATACGACGGCACGTTCGTGCTGGGCGACCGGCGACTGCGCGGCGACGAACCGCACGTGCTGCACGGCGACAGCGTCAGCGTCGTGGACGTGGCCAAGGACCACCCGGTGACGATCCACGTGTCGATCAACTCCTCCGGCGCCCATGACTTCACGGTCGCGGCGCAGTTCCGCTGCACGGTCGACGAACCGATCGAGGTGGTGCGAGCCGGCCTGACCGACGTCACCGAGCACCTGATCACTTACATCCGGGCCTACCACAAGCTCTTCGAACTCGGCCGAAGCTACGGGTTGGACGAGGTCCACGAGTTGTGGACGATCGTGCATGCCCAGGTGAAGGCTTACACGACCGTGGTGCCGTGTGTACTGCCCGGTATGTCGGCCGAGTTCACCGGCCTCGATGTGTACGCCCCCGACGAGATCGCCCATGGGCGGCGGCGCTACGAAACCAGCCTGCACAACATCCAGGGCGAACACGGCCTCCGCGACGCCAAGCGCAAGCTCGACCGTGACTTCGAACTCGATGAGCAGGATTACCTGCACGCCACGGGCCACAGCGCCAACGACTTCACCCGGCAGGAGGCGGCCCTCGACCGGGATCAGCAGATCACCGAAGCCACGAAGGTCCGGGACTTCCTGAACAGCGGTCCCGGCGCCGCCGAAGGCCTGTACGCCACGGTTCAGGGTCTCAGCCACCAGCAGGTCGCCGACCGTTACGCCGCCCTGGGCGACCGTGGATACAGCGCTATCGAGCGCAGGGTCCAACGCGAGCACGAGTTGCAGGTCGTTCAGGCCCGCGCCCGGGCCGACGTCGTCCGGACGGCGATTGCCCAGGGCCTGTTCAACGAGACGACCGGCAAGGAACTGCTGGCCACCTTCGACGACGTCGAACCGGAGGCGGAGGTGAAGAACCTCGAAGGACCCGCCTACGAGGCCCGCGCCGAGGTGACGACGGGCGACACCGACGACGATTTCTTCATGGAGGAGGACGTCCGTGGTTGACATCCTCCACGGATCCAAGGCGGCCGACCAGCACGGGCGACACCCTCGGCGCCGGGAACAGCTCACTCTCGGGACGTTCCTGCGTCGGTTCACCGGAGTCGACGAGAAGATCCTGGCAAGTGTCCCGCAGGAACGTTCCCGCTATACCAGCCTCGGCGGAATCGTGGTCAGCACCGCGCTTATCGCGGGCGCTTCCATGCTGGGCGCGCTGACCCTGCTCTCGCAGGTGTCCCTGCTCTACCTGGTGCCGATGGCGGTGCTGTGGGGCCTGATCATCGCCAACATCGACAGATTCCTGATCACCAGCCTCCATGGCGACGCTGACGGCTGGTCCCGCTGGGGCAACGTGCTCATCCGCCTTGCCCTCGCCGTTGTCATCGGGATCTTCATCGCCGAACCCCTGACCCTGAAGCTATTCCAGGAACGGCTCGACCGGCAGATCATGGTCGAGCGCGACCAGGCGATCAGCCTGACGGAGAGCCGGTACAAGCAATGCAACCCCCCGACAGGACCGGCGCCTTCGGGTGTCAACTGCAGCGGCTATTTCCTGGACGGCGGCGAGCAGGCAGTCGCTATCGAACGCAACATCACACAGAGTAAGAGCATCCTCAAGGACGCGGAAGATCGGCTGGCGGCGGACATAAAACGCCGCGAGGACCTGGAGGCAATCCGCAACCGGGAGTGTAGCGGGATCAAGGTCGCGAATCGGACCACAGGTTTGGCGGGCCACGGTCCCCGGTGCAAGGTCTATACGGACGATCTCAAGGCCTTCGTCACCAGCCATGACATCCCCAAACAGCAGAAGGAAATCGCAGAGCGGAAGGACGAGATCGACTCTCTCGCGGCCGATCAGAACAGCGCCGAAAAGGAACGCTCAAAGACTCTCAGCAAGAAGAACGCCGAGCACGTCGAGGAGACGAGGCGCGCCTACAACGACATCGGCCTGCTGGACCGATGGGAGGCGCTGGGTACGGTCGCCGGCCAGAGCGGCATGGTCACCTTCGCCCACTGGTTGCTGCGCATCATCTTCGTCCTACTCGACTGCATGCCGATCATCTCGAAGATGCTGAACGGCAAGACCGAGTACGACCGCCTCCTCACTCAGGAGCTGCGCGCGGGCTCAGCCTGCCACGAGGCCGAACTGAACTTCACCACCCGGCAGACGACCGGCGAGTACGAGATCAGGCTCCGCGAGGAGGAGCGCCGGCTGAAAGCCGAACGCGGCCGGATCGACCGAGATCAGCGCGTCGACGAGGCCTCCAGGGACGACGAGATCGACCGCCTCGCCCGTACCTTCATGGCCTCGATGCCCACGCAACGATAACGACCGGCACGGGCTCCGAGGGTTGAAGCGAAAAGGCATCGTCCATCAAATCGTCAGTCACTCAGCCGGGCGCGTAGGTAGAAATGCTCTGTATTGGACTGGGGATAGCAGTGGCAAGCCGGGCGACCGCCCTGAACCATGAAGGAACGACGTGGAACGCCTAAAGGGCAAGACTGCCTTTCAGGGGGATCCATGCGCATCTCAACGCGTCTCTTCACCGTCGCCGCGATCGTCTCGCTCACCGCCATGCTCGGCATCCCAAGCCCAGCCTCCGCGGACGCCGCCACCGACTCCAGGATTCTCTCGCTCACGTCGAGCTCGCTCTTCGCGCGAGGGGCGTTCGGCAGCCCGTGGAAGGTCGGGGACTGCCACCTGGAGTTTCCCAGTTACGTCTATATCGAGAGCGGCACTACTCGCGTACACGTGCACGCCGTGAGCGACACCGACTTCACCAGGCACGCCGACGTCTGGCACAGCCAGCTCGTCTTCATGGACGCCCAGCAGCGGGTGGTGGCCAGCGTGGGCAGCACGGGCGAGAGCCCTCTGGACTCGCCCAACATGGTGCCCGCCGAAGGCGACGAGGGACCGAGCATCGTCTATGAGTGGGACCACGTCGTGGTGGTGCCGAACGGCATCCCGTCCAGGGCCGTGTTCGTCAGATGGCTCTCGGCTTGCTGACCACGCACTCCGGAACCTCTATGGCCTGAGGGCCGCGCGGCCGCGGCCTTCAGGCCATGTGCGCCAGTAAGCGCAGCATCGGGGCCGCGGGTATGACCCAGGTGCCGTTCAGCGACGCGGTGAACGCGGGTTCGATCAGCGCCAACGCTCAGTCCGTGATCCCGATCGGGCAGGTTCTCGGACAACGTGGCCGTGGCTGGGCCTCGTCACGCGTGAGAGGCGGGAGCGAACGCATGCGGACTCGGCGTGTGGATGTCTTTCGCGGTCCTGCCCGTTCTCGCGACCGCCGTCACCCGTTGCCATGCCCGCGCCCACCCCCTACGCTATTTCGTAATAATGGAATTACGTAGGAGAGCCTCATGAGCGAGGACAGACTCACCGCACTCGAACGCCGGATCGCCCACCTGGAGAGTCGGCTGGACCCCGTCGGCCCGCCGCGACGCTCGCCGGAGTCGCCGTCCCTCAGCGCGGCGGCCACCGGCATGCTTCGCCAGGCGAAGAAGGAGGACAAGCTCGGGGCGGTGGGCTACATCGGAGCGTCACGGCTGGCCGCCGGCGAATCTCTCTGGGACAGGCAGCTCTCCCTTGCCGAGTTGCTGTCGGCTGATTGGGCGCCGGTGGCCCACATCTTGGAGACCCTTGGCAGCCGACCGCGGCTGGCGTTGCTCGCCGCGCTTCTACAGCAAGGCCGGCGCACCAGCAACGACCTCCAAGAGTCCCTCGCCGGAGACGGCGAGCAGACCACCAGCGGCCAGCTCTATCACCACCTGCGCGCGCTGCAGAGCGCCAGGCTGATCACGCAACGGCGGCGCGGCGAGTACGAGCTGGCGCCGCAGGCCATGCCTCAGGTCCTCAGCATCCTCGCCGCCGCGTTCGACCTGGCCAACGACCCGCCACTCGGCCTACCCATCGATCTCCCCGCCATGGAATGACCAGCTGGGCCAAGATCCGGGCTTGCCTGAGTATGAGGGAGACCGACTGACCCGTCTTCGATGGGTCGTCCGTCTTGTCATGGTCGCGGGGTGCTCTCAGCGTCGGTCATTACCCTGCGATCATGTCGTTCATTTATCGATCATCCGGCGCGATCGCGCTCGCGGCCGCCCTCGCGCTGGCCACCACCACGACCTCGATCGCGCAGGCGCAAGCAGCGCCCACGGCCGCGGCGGATCGGGTCCTGCGTGTCTACAACAACAACATCGAGAACCTGGTACGGAACAACGCCGACGGCTCCTGCACCCGGGTCTCCGCGCCGGACCACCTCACGTCGATGCTAGTCGACGACAACGGCAAGACGGGCACCTCCGGTGTGCAGGCTCCCGATCTCCTGATCGTGCAGCAGGTACGCGGCACCGGACAGGCCACGGCCTACGCCGACCAGCTCTCGGCCAAGTTCGGATATCCGGCGGGCACCTACAAGGCGATCGTGGCCTGGGACGACCCCGAGGCATGGGGCTCCACGCACAAGTGCGCTGAGCAGGAGCTGGGCGATCTGAAGAAGAAGCAGACCAACGGCATCGTCTACAACACCCGAACGCTGAGCCTGGCGTCGGGCGACATTTCAGCGTATTGGAGTGCGGGCTGGTTAAAGCCGGGGACATCGTACGGCGGCGGAGCCGGATGCACGCTGTACAAGCCGCCGAGCAACGACGACGGCACCACCAACGCATACAAATGGAAGCGTACGAGCGCTATCGCGGCGAAGTTCACGATCAAGGAGACGGGGACCACGGTTTTCGCCGCGACTATGCACCTCCCGGAACAGAACGGAGCGAACGCCTGCGCGGGCGCGGGCGACACGGGCATCGCGAACTCCGGCATCCACCTCGGCGCGGACGCCACCAGTCTGATGAACGCGTCGACGATCCGGGTGATCGGGATCGACGCCAATCGCCCGAACATCGCCGCCACGACGCTCGGCGGCTTCGGCATGACCGGCTATGGCGCGAAGGTGACGTCCGGCTCCAGAAAGATCGACTATCTGTTCGTCAAGGGCACCGTACGGCCGTCGAGCATCGATCACACGGTGAGCAGCACGAAGTCAAACCATATGGCGCTGTATGGATTCATCACCTACTGAACAACCCATTCCCGCCTACGCACTGGTCTGGGCGGCCGCCGGCGGCCCAGACCTCGCTCGCCGCGTCGTAGGTCAGCGCCAGTAACCGATGACGCTCTGGTGATCGGTGGCGGCCTGCTCCAGGTCGTACCCGGGAAGAGCGTCGCGCAGGAGGGCGTCGGCCTGGCGTTGGGCGGCGGCGCCCGCCAGGTCGAGGGTCGCCATGACCTCCTCGGCCAGGTCCTGGCTGCCCATGCGCAGAGCGCGCGGGCCGAAGGTCTCGTCGAGCGGCGTCGCCCTGGGCCGCCTGGAGCACCGCGGTCACCTCGCGGCCGAGCTCCCGCTCGTTCTTTCGCAGCGCCCGCGGGTTGATGTTCAGCCGAGTCACCCGGCCCTGGCCATTGGCGGTCGCCCACACCAGGCCGTCGGTGCTCTCCGCCCGACCCTCGAGCTGTCCGATCGCCATTTGCGCGGCTTACAGGCCACGAATGACCTCCTGGCCGCGTTCCACGTACTCGGCCAGGAACGCCGCGTCCTGCTCTGGTGTGGGTACTGACATGTCGGCTCCGTGCGGGTTCAGTGAAGAGGGTCCGGCTTCCGCTGGATCGGCGGCACCATGGGGGCGATCACGGTTATACCTCCGCCAATGTGCCATTGATCTTTCTGCCGCACCGGCCGCAATGACATATGGAGAATGCTAAGAGACCGCTCTTCCGCTTTTCTTCCGCTCCTCTTCCGCCACAATTCCATGGCGCGGAAATGGCGCATTTACCTGAATGTCGAGGTATGGTCATCCGGCATGACGGGATTGGTTCGCTCAAAGGCGGAAGAGCCTCGAGGTGCGGAAAGATGAGGAAGGCAGATTGGGCTACGAGGTCGGGCACGCGCAGCGGATCGAAAGGCCAGACAAGGAGTTCGAGGAGACCGGCGCCTGGCTGCTGTCGGAGCTGGTAGAGCGCGCCGCCCCGATGATGGACGAGCTCCCGTCCCTCCTGACCAGCCCGATCCGCAACGTCCGCTACTAAGCGATCGCCGTCGCGCTGGCCAACGCCGACGGACGGCACGGGCCCATCATCGCGCAGGTGCTGAACCTGGGCCTCGACTCCGATGACGCCATCCGCTGGAAGGTCCTGGAGTTCCTGACCGAGGCCTCGATCGAGCAGCTTGAGGCAGGGGCGTCATGTCTGCCTCCCGGCCGGCTCAAGGAGCTGGTCGAATGGCTGATCCTTCAGGACGACGAGGAGCCCGACCGGAGCGGCATCGTCATCCGGATGGAAGAAGGCGACCCGGTGACCCGGCTGTTCGCCGCGGCGGCCGCGGCGAGCCTGGGCATGGGTCTCCTGGAGCACGCGGCCCGGTTTGCGCATCGTTGCTCCGATGTTCATACGGAAAGGTGAGAGGCGACCGTGGCTCGAAGGACCCCACGAGTTCTAAGGGCTCAAGGACGCCGACATGTGACCACGTCTCGCAGTTGAAATATGACTCTCTGTAGTCAAATCGAGATCAAGGACGCGTCCGGGGCGTGCGGTAAAAGAGTGAGAAGTTTGGGTCGGCAGGTCAGTGACCGTGGCCGTGGCCGACGAACGCCGCCGCGGGCTTGCCCGGTGGCACCAGCCACAGCGCGACGGCTGCCGCGACTCCCGCGACCACGGCGCACAGCGTGAGCCCCGAGACGAAGCCGCCGATGCCCGCCGCCGAACCGGGGACGAGGCTGGACGCGGCGACCGTGGAGACGACGGCCACGCCGATCGAGCCGCCGAGTTCGTGGAAGGTGTTGATGACGCCGGAGGCGACGCCGTTCTCGCCGGGCGGGATGTTCGCCATGGTCGTGGTGGTGGCCGTCACGAACGCCGGCCCGATCCCCAGGGCGGCCAGCACGAAGCCGGGCAGCAGCGTGGTGTACGCGCTCGCGTCGGGCGAGATGCGGGTCATCAGCGCAGCCCCGGCCGCGGTCACCACGAAGGACGCCACCGCCACCGGCCGGCCGCCGATCCGGCCGATGAGATGGCCGCCGAGCTGCGCGCCGATCGTGATCGCGATGGCCACGGGCAGGAACAGCAGCCCGGTCTCCAGCGCGCTGAACCGCAGCACGTTCTGGAGGTAGAGCGAGCTGAGGAAGAACAGCCCCAGCATCAGCCCGGTAGCCATCAGCATGACGAACGTCCCCGAGATCACCGGCCGTCTGGCCAGGGTCTCGGCGCGCATGAGCGGGGAGCGTACCGACCGCTCGACGACCACGAACAACGCGTACAGCAGCACGGCCCCCACCAGCGGCAGCACCGTGCCCGCCGCGCCCCAGCCGGCGTCGCCCGCCGTTACCAGCCCGTAGATCAGCAGGGCCGTCGCCAGCGTGACGACCAGGGCGCCGGGTACGTCGACCCGCTCGCCCCGCCCGGGCATGGGCGGTACGACGGCGGGCACCGCGGCGAGCACCACCAGCCCGATCGGGACGTTGACGATGAACACCCACGTCCAGCCCGGCCCGGCGGTCAGCACGCCGCCGAGCAGCACGCCCAGTGCCGCCCCCGTACCGCCGATGGCCGCCCAGACGCCGAGCGCCCGGCCGCGCCGTTCGCCGTGGAAGGTGGTGGTGACGACGGCCAGGGCCGCCGGGGAGAGCAGCGCCGCCCCGACGCCCTGGAACGCCCGCCCGGCGATGAGCATCGTGCCGCTCCCGGCCAGCCCGCACACCAGCGAGGCCGCCGTGAACAGGCCCAGCCCCGTCATGAGCGTGCGGCGGGCGCCCCACGCGTCGGCGAGCCGCCCGCCGAGCACCATGAGGCCGCCGAAGCAGAGCGTGTACGTGGTCACCACCCAGGTCAGCGACTCGCGGTCGAGCGCGAGGTCCGTACCGATGGTCGGCAGCGCCACCTGCACCACCGTGATGTCGACGATCAACATGAACTGGGCCAGGCACAGCAGCACGAGCAGGCCCCACCCGCCCGTGCGTGTGTGGGCGGGAGGCATGCCAAGACTCATCCGAAGTCTCCTTAACTCGAACAGTGATGTTCAAGTTAGCACCCATGAACCATACGCGGGTAGGGTTCATTCGGGATGAGCTTCTGGAGGGAGCCCGCGACGGCCGTGGTCAGGCGGGCTCGGACAGCAGGGACAGCATCGTCTTGACCAGCACCGGCTCGACCTCCTCGGCCGCCAGACGCCCGGCCTCGCGCTCCTGTGCCGCGCTGTGGATGATCGAGAAGAACGTCGTCACCAGCCAGGCCAGGGGCAGGTCGGTACGGAAGTCACCGGCGCGCTGACCGCGCGCGATGAGCCGCTCCACCCGCTGCAGCGGCCGGTCGTGGTGCTTCCTGATCTGCTCCGTGGCCAATGTCCGGTCGGCGGCCAGGAACAGGCGGCGGTGCCGGTCGAGGATCTCCCAGGACGACCGCAGCAGGTTGGCCATGGCCTCGGGCGCGGGTGCCGTGTCGATCGAATCGTCCGCCAGCACCGCCTCCGCCACGCCGACCGCGTGGTCGAGCACCGCGTCCACGAGCGCCTCCCGTGACGGGAAGTGACCGTAAAGGGTGACTCTGCCCACCCCGGCGGCCTTGGCGATGTCGGCCACGCTGGCCGTGGGGTCGGCGCTGAGCAGCCGGGTCCCCGCCTGGAGGATCGCGGCGATGTTGCGCTCGGCGTCGGCGCGCCGGGCGGGTACCGGCTGTCGTGCCGCGGTCTTCACCATACGGCCACCCTACGACTGCGCGGACTCCTGCCGTAGTTTTTCGAGACATAGTGTATATATCGAATGCACAGTGTTCACTATTGAGACCGCGAAAGGACAGTCATGCAATCCGCCGAAGCTCACATCACCACCGATCGCGCCGGCCGCTATCTCGTCCAGCTCTGCCGCCACGCCGACCAGATGGGCCACGGCCTGCCCACCGGCCCAGGCCACGGCCCGCACATAGGCGGCGAAAGGCCCAAGGGCGTCAAAGCAGAGTGGTCGGAGACGGACGGCACCATCAGCCTCGACTGGGGCACCTGCACCCTGCGGGCCACCCTGGAGGGATTGACGGTGCGCGTCGAGGCCGTGGACGAGGACCGGTTACAGCGCGTCCAAGCCCTTCTCACCAGGAACATCACCAGAATGGGCAGGCGTGACAACCTGAGCGTGGACTGGCGCCGCCCCGACGGAACCACAAGCCCCGTCCCAGCCACGGCCCCGCCGCGCCGGAGCCGTTACCTGACGCTCGGCCTCGTACTGGCCGCCGTTCTGGCCGTGGCCGTGCACGCGGGGCTGGCGGCCGGGGTGCTGACGATCCCGCAGTGGGCCGGACTGGGCACGGACGCGGTCCTGGGGGTCATTCTGGTGATGGCTCTGGCGAAAGCCGTCCTGATCGCCACCCACCTCAGGCGCCGCCGCTGAATGGTCGCAGCCCGGCCAAGGTAAGCGAGACGAGACGCTTGACCGCGGCCTCCGAGGACAGGTCGACGGCCGCCTGCAGCGCGTGCGTGCAGAAGGTGGCGAGCTCGTCCGCCGCCACGTCGTCACGTACGTCACCGGCCCGCGCGGCAGCTGTCAGCGCGTCGCGCAGCATGTCATGCAGCTGCCGCTGGGCGCGGCCGGCGTCCTCGGACCGGTGCAGGAGCAGGACGAGATCGGGGCTGAAGCCATGCCGCGCCATCCGCTGACGCATCAAGGCGTATGTCTCCAGCATGACGTCGAGCCGCCGTCCGGCGTCGTCCTCGTGCTCCACCGCCTGGGCGAGGTGCTCCAGATGCCCGGCGACCATGCGGCCGTGCCAGGCCAGCAGGATGGTCTGGACGTCGGGAAAGTACTTGTAGAGCGTCGCGCGGCCGATGCCGGTCTGCTCGGCGATCTGCGACATCGTCACCGCCAGAAGCCCACGCTCCCGCACCAACGCGACCGTGGCGTCCAGGATCGCGTCATGCACGGTACGGCGGTGCGCCTCGATCGTCTCGTTCCACAGCTTCGGCACCCGGCCAGTTTACGAACCGACGAGCTGGATGCACGCCGCCGGAACCACGTTGCCGGAGAGATACCCCCTGTGAGTATGCTCAAGCTCTGACGGCAGCAAAGGAGCATCATCATGGACCACAGCGATCACCCCGCCCCGTCCGCCGCCACGTGGGCGATCGCCGCGCAGGCGACCCTGCACTGCCTGACCGGATGCGCCATCGGCGAGGTGCTGGGCATGGTCATCGGCACCGCCGCCGGCCTGTCCAACTTCACCACCGTAGTGCTGTCGGTGGTGTTGGCCTTCGTGTTCGGCTACGGGCTGACCATGCGTGGCGTGCTGCGGGCCGGACTCGGCTTTCGCGACGCGTTGAAGGTGGCGCTGGCCGCGGACACCGTCTCCATCGCGGTGATGGAGGTCATGGACAACGCGGTGGTCCTGATCGTGCCCGGTGCCATGGACGCGGGGCTGACCAGCTGGCTGTTCTGGGCATCGCTGGCCGGGTCGTTGGTGGTGGCCTTCGTGGTGACGACGCCGGTGAACAAGTGGCTGATCTCCCGGGGCAAGGGCCATGCGGTGGTGCACCAGTACCACCACTGAGTGGCCGAAGGCGGTGAGCGCCTTCGGCCACGCGAGCGGTTACTTGAAGCGGCGCAGCCGCAGGCTGTTGCTCACCACGAACACGCTGGAGAACGCCATCGCGGCCCCCGCGATCATCGGGTTGAGCAGGCCGAGCGCGGCCAGGGGCAGGGCGGCCACGTTGTAGGCGAACGCCCAGAACAGGTTGCCCTTGATGGTCGACAGCGTGCGGCGGGACAGGCGCAGCGCGTCTGCCGCCACCCGTAGATCGCCCCTCACCAGCGTCAAGTCGGAGGCCTCGATGGCGGCGTCGGTGCCGGTGCCCATCGCCAGCCCCAGATCGGCCTGGGCGAGCGCGGCGGCGTCGTTGACCCCGTCACCCACCATGGCCACGACCTTGCCCTCGGCCTGTAGCTTCTTGACGGCATCGACCTTGTCGGCGGGCAGCACCTCGGCTATGACCTCGTCGATGCCCACCTCGGCCGCCACCGTACGGGCCACCGCCTCGTTGTCGCCGGTCAGCAGCACCGGCGTCAGGCCGAGCGCCCGCAGGTCGGCGATGGCCTGCTTGCTGGTCGGCTTGACCACGTCGGCCACCACCAGCACCGCCCGGGCCTGGCCGTCCCAGCCGACCGCCACCGCGGTGCGGCCCTTGGCCTGCTCATCGGCGAGCTTGCCTTCCAGATCGACGGGCAGGTGCTGGGACCACTCCGCCAGCAGCCGGGGACGGCCGACCAGCACCGCGTGACCGTCCACGATGCCCTGCACGCCGAGCCCTTCCACGTTGGCGAAGTCCTCCACCGTGGCGTCGGATCGGGCCTCGCGGGCGATGGCCTGGGCGATCGGGTGCTCGGAGGCGTGCTCCAGCGCGCCCGCCAGCCTGAGGACCTCTTCGCGCTTCTCCCCCTCGGCCAGGTGTACGGCGACCAGGGTCATCTTGCCCTCGGTGACCGTGCCGGTCTTGTCCAGCACGATCGTGTCGACCTTGCGGGTCGACTCCAGCACTTCCGGCCCCTTGATCAGGATGCCCAGCTGGGCGCCCCGCCCGGTGCCGACCAGCAGCGCGGTCGGCGTGGCCAGGCCCAGCGCGCAGGGGCAGGCGATGATCAGCACGGCGACCGCCGCGGTGAACGCCGCCGCCACGCCGTTGCCCGTGCCGAGCCAGTATCCGAGCGTCCCGACCGCCAACGCGATCACGATCGGTACGAAGATCCCCGAGATGCGGTCGGCCAGCCGCTGTACCTGCGCCTTGCCGGTCTGCGCCTCCTCGACCAGTCTGGCCATCTGCGCCAGCTGGGTGTCGGCGCCCACTCGGGTGGCCTTGACGATCAGGCGGCCGCCCGCGTTCACCGTCGCGCCGGTGACCGCGTCGCCGGGCCGCACCTCGACGGGCACGGATTCGCCGGTCAGCATCGAGGCGTCCACGGCGGAGCTGCCCTCGGCGATCACACCGTCCGTGGCGATCTTCTCGCCCGGCCGGACCACGAAGGTGTCGCCGACCTGCAGCTGCTCGGTGGGGATGCGGCGGCCGTCGGCCAGTTCGACCTCTTTGGCGCCCAGCTCCAGCAGCGCCTTCAGCGCCGCGCCGGCGCGGCGTTTGGCACGGACCTCGAAGTAGCGACCGGCCAGGATGAACGCGGTCACCGCCGCCGCCGTCTCGAGGTAGATGTTGCCCGAACCGTCGGAGCGCTCGATGGTGAACGTGAAGGGATGCGTCATACCGGGCGTGCCCGCGGTGCCGAAGAACAGGGCCCACAGCGACCAGCCGAACGCGGCCAGCGTGCCCAGCGAGATCAGCGTGTCCATGGTGGCGGCGCCGTGCCGGAGGTTGGTCCAGGCGGCCTTGTGGAAGGGCCAGCCCGCGTACACCACCACGGGCGCGGCCAGCACCAGCGACAGCCACTGCCAGTTGGTGAACTGCAGCGCCGGGACCATCGCCATCGCCACCACCGGCACGCTCAGCACCACCGCGGTGCGCAGGCGCTGACGCAGCGGCCGCAGCTCGTCCGCCGGCTCCTCCTGCCGCTGCGCTTCGGTCTTGGGCGGGGCGGGCAGAGCGGCGGTGTAACCCACCTTCTCCACCTCGGTGATCAGCTGCTGCGGATCAATGCCCTCGGGGAAGGTGATTTTCGCCTTCTCCGTCGCGTAGTTGACGGTCGCGGTCACGCCGTCGAGCTTGTTCAGCTTGCGCTCGATGCGATTGGCGCACGAGGCGCACGTCATGCCGCCGATGGTGAGTTCGACAGCTCTGCCTTCGGTGAGGGAAGACATCACTCCCCCTTTCTGCTCAGTGCGTGTGGTCGTCGCCGTGGGACGGGCTGACGCTCGGCTCCGCCGCGGGCTTGGGCTGTCCGGCCCCTGCTCGGGCGGTGAAGTCCGCGGTGCGTACCTTGCCGGCGTGCTGGAAATCCAGGAACAGCCGGTAGTCGCCGCCGCTGGGCACTTCGGCGTAGAAGGTGATCTCGGGGCCGGCCTTGTCGCTCTCTTCCGGATGTACGTGCAGATAGGCCAAATCCCCGGCGCGCAGCGCCACCAGATGGCCGTACGCCCCCAGGTACGGCTGCAGATCCGTCACCGGCTTGCCGTCCTTGCTCACGCTCAGCGTGAGCTTGCTCGCCTGCCCGGGAACCAGGTCGCCCGTCAGGGAAACCGTGTAACCGTCCACCTGCGCCGTACGAGTGACCGCGGGCAGGGCCCGCGGCTGGTAGTCGCCCGCGACCGGCACATCCGTGCCAAGGGTCAGACCGCTCCCGCCCGCGGGCGCGAAGTCGGCGTAGGCCCGGTAGGCGCCAGGGTCGGCCAGCGTCAGCTTCACCGACCACACCCCGTCGCCGGCCTGTTCGGGGTGCAGGTGCTGGAACGTCGCCAGGTCACGCGAGACCACGATGAAATGGAGCTTCTTGTCGTGCTGAACCTGATAGTCGGTCACCGGCTTGCCGTCGGGACCGGTCACGGTGAACCGGAAATCGGTGGGTTCGCCGGCCTTGACGGTGGTCAACGGATTGAGGGTGTAGCCGTTCTGGGACACCTGCAGCCCCCCGGGGGTATCGTCCTGCGGTTTTGCGCTGACCTGAGCGTGGGTGCTCCCATGGCTCGGCCGCACCGGTGCGGGGGCACTCTCCCCGACCGCGTTCCCGACGCCCAGGGCGCCACCGAAGACAACGGCCAGCCCCACGGCGTAGGCACCTAGTTTGCTCGCGGTGTTCATGTCATACCGCCTCCTCGGCGAGGTCGTCAGGAACGCTTTCGACTTCTTCAACATACTATACCCCCCTACCGTATTCCAATCTCGCTACATGAGTTTGTCCGGAGTGATGGGGAGGGAGCGGACGCGTTCGCCGGTCGCGTGATAGACGGCGTTCGCGATGGCGGCCGCCACGCCCACGATGCCGAGCTCGCCGATGCCCTTGGCGCCCAGCGGGGTCTGCGGGTCGGGCCGGTCGACGAAGTGGATGTCGATGCCGGGCACGTCGGCATGGGTCGGCACGTGGTACTCGGCCAGGCCGCGGTTGACGATGAGGCCGGTGCGCTCGTCGAGCAGCGTCTCCTCGGTCAGCGCCATGCCGATGCCCATGATGATGCCGCCGCGCATCTGGCTGGTGGCCTGCTTGGGGTTGACGATCCTGCCGCCGTCGAACGCCCCGACCCAGCGTGTGACGCGCGCCTCGCCGGTCTCCTCGTCGACCCGCACCTCGCAGAAGTGCGCGCCGTAGGAGTAGGTGCCCCGCTTGATGGTCTGGTACGGCAGCGCCGACTTCCCCGCCACCTCCACGCCCTCCAGCCCGGCCCTGGCCAGAACGCGCTCGTAGCTTTCACCCCCACGGGGCCCGAACAGGCCACCGTCGCGGGTCTCCACCTCCTCGAACGGCCGTCCCGCCAGCGGTGAGTCGGTCTCACGCACCAGCTTCAGCAGCTCGCGGACGAGGTTGTCGCGGGCGGACCAGACGGCCGAGGCGAGCGTCGTGGTCGCGGCCGAGGCGCCGGGGATGCGGGTCCTGGCCACGTTGGAGTCGCCCTGCTCGAAGCGGATCCGGTCTAGAGGCAGCCCAAGGCGGTCGGCCGCGGCCTGACTCTGCGCGGTCGAGGTGCCGGCGCCCAGCTCGTTGGTGCTGCTGCGGATGGTGACGGTGCCGTCGGCGGACAGGCGCAGCTTGACTCCGGCGATGAGCACGGCGTCGGGGTTGATCGCGGCGGCCATCCCATACCCCACGAGCCAGCGGCCGTCCCGCGTCGCGCGGGGTGCGGGTGGGCGCCGGGACCAGCCGAACGCCTCGGCGCCCAGGGCGTACGCCTCGCGCAGGTGGCGGCTGGTGAAGCTGATGCCGCTCATCGGGTCCCGCTCCGGTTCGTTGCGCAGGCGCAGCTCAAGCGGGTCGAGGTCGAGCCGCCAGGCCAGCTCGTCCATGGCGGATTCCAGCGCGAAGGATCCGGGGGCGACGCCGGGGCCGCGGAAGAAGGCGTTCTGGATGCGGTCCAGGCGGACCACCCGCTGGACGACATGGACGTTGGGGCAGGCGTACAGGTGGCGGGAGGCGACGACGGCGGCCTCGGCGAACTCGTCGGTCGTGCACGGGGCCAGGGCGTCATGTTCGAGCGCGATGAGCCGCCCTGCGGCGTCGGCGCCGAGCGCGACGCGGCTGCGGGTCGGGGCCCGGCCACCGGTCATGGCGAACACGTCGGCCCGCGAGAGCACGAGCTTGACGGGACGGCCGGAGAGCTTGGCCGCCGCCACGGTGAGCCAGACGTGCGGCCAGGCCGGCGTCTTGCCGCCGAAGCCGCCGCCGATGAACGGCGCCAGCACGCGGACGTTCTCCTCGGCGAGTGAGAACTTCTTGGCCAGCATCTCCTTGACGCCATAGGGGTACTGCGCGGTGTCGTGGACCGTGAGGCGGTCGCCCTCCCAGTTGGCCACGGTGGCGTGCGGTTCCATGGCGTTGTGGTGTTCGAGCGGCGTGGTGTACTCGGCCTCGACCGTGGCCGCCGCCGCGCCGAGCGCCGTGCGGACATCGCCGCGTCTGGTCACGGGCTCCTCCAGCACGGCGTGCGCGGGCGTGTACGGCTTCCCGTCGGCCATCGACAGCCTGGCCGGCCACGGCTCGTAGTCGGCGTGGATCAGCGAGGCCGCGTACCGGGCCTGTTCCAGGGACTCGGCCACGACGACCGCGATGGGCTGGCCGTACCAGAAGATCTCGTCGGTGTTGAGCACCGGCAGGCTCATCGCGGCGGCACCGAGCGGGCCCTTCATGGTGGCGTAGGCGGGGGTGCGCTTCATCGCGGGCGCGTTGTCGTGGGTCATCACGAGCAGCACACCGGGCGCCGGCGGAACGTGGACGGCGGCGACCCGGCCCCTGGAGATGGTGCTGCCCACCACGACCGCGTAGGCGAGGCCGGGGAGCTGCCGCTCGGCCGTGTAGCGGACGGCGCCGGTGGCCTTGGCGCGCCCGTCCAGCCGGTCGGTCGGCCTGCCGAGCTCGGCGCGGCGGTGCGCCAGGGGATCGGGCCTGCCGTCGGGCAGGAGTCTGGCCAGCCTGGTCAGCGCCTTGCTGGCGAGGGTGAAGCCGCGTGCGATGAGATTCATGACCTGACTCCTCGCAGCGCTCGCCGGATCAGGCGCCGGGCCACCTCGGCCTTGAACGCGTTGTGCGCGCGCGGGCGGGAGCCGGTCAGCGCCAGTTCGGCCGCTCGGTTGACGTGCTCGTCGTCGAGAGAGGTGCCGGTCAGCAGTTCTTCGGCTTCGTAGGCACGCCACGGCTTGGCGGCGACCCCGCCCAACGCGATGCGCACGCCGGTGGCGCGGCCCGCTTCCATGCGGACGACGGCGGCCACGCTGACCAGCGCGAAGGCGTAACTGGCCCGGTCGCGCACCTTGAGGTACACCGAGCGGCCCGGCTGAGCCGGCGGCAGATCGATGGAGGTCACCAACTCCCCCGGCGCGAGCACCGTCTCCAGGTGCGGCGTGTCTCCGGGCAGGCGGTGGAAGTCCACCAGCGGTACGGGGTCGCGGCCCGCGATGTCGACCACGGCGTCCAGGGCGGCCAGGGCCACGCACATGTCCGACGGATGTACGGCGACGCAGCTCTCGCTTGTGCCGAGGATGGCGTGCGTGCGGTTGAACCCGTCGAGGGCGTCGCAGCCGGCGCCCGGATCACGTCTGCCGCAGGCCGAGTGCCGGTCGTAGAAGTAGCCGCAGCGGGTGCGCTGCATCAGGTTGCCGCCCACGGTGGCGCGGTTGCGCAGTTGGGGAGAGGCGCCGTTCAGGATGGCCTGGGCCAGCACCGGGTAACGCTCGCGAATCCGCTCGTCGGCGGCCACCCGGGTGTTGCGGACCAGGGCCCCGATCCGCAGGCCGCCGCCCGGCCGCTCCTCGATGTCGGCGAGCGGCAGGCGGCTGATGTCCACGAGCTCGTGCGGCGTCTCGATGCCCTGGCGCATCAGGTCGACGAGATTGGTGCCGCCCGCCAGGTACTTCGCCCCGTTCGCGGCGAGGGCGACGGCTGAGGAGGTGTCGGTGGCCGGTATGTAAGAGAACGGGTTCACTGGACGACCTCCCGCACCGCCGCGAGGATCCCGTTGTACGCGCCGCACCGGCACAGGTTGCCCGCCAGCCGTTCCCTGATCTCGGCGTCCGTCAGACCGGACCCGCCTACGGCGCTCGGCACCCCCGCCTCGTACTCGGCGAGCATGGCCACGGCCGAGCAGACCTGACCCGGCGTGCAGTAGCCGCACTGCAGGCCGTCGTTGCGGACGAACGCCTCCTGCATCGCCCGGCCGACCTCTGATGAGGCCAGCCCCTCGATGGTCGTGACCTCCGCGTCCGCGCATTGCGCGGCGAGCACGAGGCAGGAGTTGACCCGCTCACCGTTCAGCAGCACCGTGCAGGCGCCGCAGGCCCCCTGGTCGCAGCCCTTCTTGGTACCGGTCAGGCCGAGGTGCTCGCGTAGGCAGTCGAGCAGGCTGACCCGGGTGTCCAGCTCCACCTCGTGCTTGCGGCCGTTCACCGACAGCCGCGCTTGAATGGATGGCAT
Source organism: Nonomuraea sp. NPDC049158 (assembly GCF_040648335.1). Lineage (NCBI taxonomy): Bacteria > Bacillati > Actinomycetota > Actinomycetes > Streptosporangiales > Streptosporangiaceae > Nonomuraea > Nonomuraea sp. NPDC049158. The sequence goes on along the minus strand of NZ_JBEZDM010000004.1, from coordinate 214,692 downwards.
CCACGTTCCCCACTATCTCGTACATCTGTGTACGGGTTGTAGAGTGGGGACTATACCCCTCCTCCGTATGAGGGTTGATTCGTGGCTGATACATGGCTGAGGCATCGCGGATGTCCGCGGCTTGTATCGTCTGTGGCGTCACAGCTTTTGGGGGGAAATGTCGGCTCCGGTGACCGTGCTGCTCGTCGAGGACGACGAGGTGATCCGCAAGACCGTCGGGATGGTGCTGGAGCGCTACGGCTATCGCGTGAGCACGGCGGCCGACGGCCTGACGGGCCTCGAACTGTTCAGGGAGCAGCGGCACGACGTGCTGCTGCTGGACGTGATGCTGCCAGGCCTGGACGGCATCGGGCTGTGCCGGCAGGTCAGGGAGTGGAGCCTGGTGCCGATCCTGATGATGTCCGCGCGGGGTGACGCCCTGGACGTGGTGTCGGGGCTGGAGGCGGGAGCCGACGACTACGTGGTCAAGCCGGTCGACACCTCCGTGCTGGTGGCCAGGATCCGTTCCCTGCTGCGCCGGGCCTCCTTCGCCCCGGGGCCGGAACACGTCCAGGAGGCCACCGGCCTGGTCTTCGGGGACCTGGCCATCGATCCGCAGGGATTGGAAGTGCGCCGCGCCGGGGAGCTGGTCGAGCTCGCTCCCACCGAGTTGCGGCTGCTGCTGGAGTTCGCCGCGAATCCGGGGATCGTGCTGGACCGGCAGACGCTGCTGCGCAACGTCTGGGACTACGGCTGGGACGGGGACAGCCGCGTCGTCGACCTGTGCGTGCAGCGGCTGCGCAAGAAGATCGGCGCCGACCGGATCGAGACGGTGCGCGGCTTCGGCTACAAGCTGCGGCGCTGACGTGGGACAGGCCATCGCCCGGACGGTACGTGGGCCGCTGAACTGGCGGTCGCTGCGCTGGAAGATCGCCGCGCTGGTGGCCGTGACGTCCTGCGCGGTCGCGCTGGCCGTCGGGGTGCTGGTCCACCGGAGCGCCTTCGACCGGTCCATGAGCCTGGGCAGAGACCGGGCTTTCAGCGCGCTGCTGGCCGAGGTGGACACCTACCGGCGTACGGGCGATGCGCCGCAGCCCGCTCAGGTCCCGCCCGCGCTGCTCCAGCGGGCCAGGAGCACCGGCGAGTTCAGCACCTGGTACGACGACCGCCGGCCGGACGTTCCCTGGATGTGGGCGGCGCAGCTGATCGACGGCCAGGTGCTGGCCGTGCAGATCGACATGGGCTCGGAGATCCGCGGCCTGTGGGCCCTGGACCGGAACATCGTGAAGGCGTCGCTGGTCGCGCTCGCGATCGTCGTACCTCTGGCCGTGCTGGCCGCCGAGACGTCCAACCGGCGGCTGAGGCGGGTGGCCCGCACCGCGCGGCGGATCGCGGACGGCGACCTGGAGGCCAGGAGCATGATGGGCCGCCGGGGCGGTGACGAGATCACCGAGATCTCGGCCACCATCGACTCGATGGCCGACAGTCTGCGGGACCGGCTGTTGAGCGAGCAGCGCTTCACCGCCGACGTGGCCCACGAACTGCGTACCCCGCTGATGGGATTGGTCGTCTCGGCCGAACTGCTCCTGGAGAGCCAGGCCACCGACCTGGTACGTGACCGGGTGCGGGTGCTGCGGGCGCTGGTGGAGGACCTGCTGGAGATCTCCCGGCTGGACGCGGGCGCGGAGTGGGCCGATCGCCGTCCGGTGCCGCTGGGCCGGGTCGTCGAGGAGTGCGTGGCCCGGACGAAGCTTGCGGTCCGGCTGACGGTGACCGGTGAGCCGGTGGTCGACACCGATCCGCGGCGCATCGACCGGATCATCACGAACCTGGTCACCAACGCTCACCGCCACGGGCGCTCTCCGGTCGAGGTCGCCGTGAACGACACGACGATCGTCGTACGCGACCACGGCCCCGGATTCCCGGACGGGTTGCTGGCGGAGGGGCCGCAGCGGTTCCGTACGGGCGGGGCCGAGCGTGGCCACGGCCATGGCCTGGGCCTGGCCATCGCCGCCGGACAGGCACAGGTGATCGGCGCCGATCTCGCCTTCGCCAACGCCCCGGACGGCGGCGCGACGGCCACGCTTCGCCTTCATCACCCGGTGTAGTTCATCCCTGGAGCGCATCACGGCCGTGGCGTCGTCTGCCGGACGGTCATGGCGAGGTCTCCCTTCTCGATCTCTACGGATCACGACCAGTGGTAGGCCAGGTTCACGGCTAGTGCGGCCACCGCGGTGAAGAAGAATCCGCCCCAGTTCACGAGCTTGCGGGAACCCACTCGCAGGTGCGCGAGGAGCGCGCCGACGAAGTACAGCACGAGGCTGTAGGCGGCGAGTGTCCCCAGCATCGGCACGGCGAACCCGCCCAGCAGCCCCAAAGAGCCCGCCGCCAGCATCATGCCCAGCACCGGTACCCACGACCGTGGCAGGCGCTTCATGTCCGCCTGGGCCTTGGGAAATTCGTGGCCGATCAGGTAGACGACGGCGGCGCTGCCGAACAGGAGCGCGGCGAAGATGGTGACCGCGACATAAGCGGTGAACATAAGCTGTCCTTTGTGGTTGTTACCTGCAAGAACTTCCGTTGAGGAAGCCGTCCCCGCGCATCGTTGATCGCTGCGATCCGGGTCCCAGCAGTCCGACGAGACAACCACGGAAAATGTCAGGCGACGCGCCGACCTCACAGTCCCGCGCACTGTCTCGTCGAACGGGTGAGGGCAGATACGACCAAGGGAGCCGTCTCCACCATGACCACCCCATCCGATCCGGGACTGAGCGCGATCATGAGCGAGCGGCGTCAGCTGATCAATCTCGCCTATCGCCTCCTGGGCTCCCTGGCCGACGCGGAGGATGTCGTACAGGAGACCTACGCCCGCTGGTACGCCATGACCCGGCAGCAGCAGGACGTCATCGAAGTCCCCGGCGCCTGGCTGACGACGGTCGCCAGTCGCATCTGCCTGGACCTGCTCGGCTCGGCACGGACCCGGCGCGAGAGCTACGTCGGCGAATGGATCCCCGAGCCGCTGCCCGACCCCACGGAGTGGATCACCGGGCGGCCGGTCGACCCGGTGGACCGCGTCACCCTCGACGAGTCGATCACCATGGCCTTCCTGGTCGTGCTCGATTCGATGACCCCGGCCGAGCGCGTCGCGCTCGTCCTGCACGATGTCTTCCGCTACTCCTTCGCCGAGGTGGCCGAGATCGTCGGCCGTACGCCGGGGGCCTGTCGCCAGCTGGCCTCCTCGGCCCGCCGCCGGCTTGGTGCCTCGCAGGCGCCGGCAACTCCGGCGGCGCGGCAGTCCGGCATCGTCAGGGACTTCAAGCAGGCCTGGGAGGCCAAGGACATCGACGCCCTCATCGGTCTTCTCGACCCCGACGCCACGGCGATCATCGACGGCGGCGGCCTCGTCAGCGCCGGGCTCCACCCGATCGAAGGCAGCGAGCGGATCGCCCGCTACATCCTCGCCCTCGCCGGCCGGGCACCCGACCTGACCATCCTGGAGCGTACGGTCAACGGTCAGCCCGGTCTGGTGGCTCATCAGAACGACGTCGCCGTGACGGTGGCGGCCTTCGACGTCGAAGACGGCCGGATCAAGCGCATCTGGGCGGTACGCAACCCCGAGAAGCTCCGGCCATGGACGGCGGCCACGCGGGACCTGGGCTGACCTGGCTGGAGCGCGACGTGACGCCCGGAGGGGTGGCGCGAGTGTGTCGTCGCGCCACCCCGTTGGAGGGTTCCGGTCAGGGATCGTTCGGCTTGGGGTTGTGCGGGCTGCCGCCGCCACCGCCACCACTGCTGCCGTTGTTGCCGGCGAACTCGATGGGCTGGTAGTTGGGCAGGACCACGGTGTTGGCCGAGGCGTCGGAGCCGTCGGTGCGGAGCGTCTTGTACACGGTCCAGATGAACTTGGCGAAGCCGAGGACCTGACCCCAGTCGATGCCGTTGTTCCAGTGCACGATCGACACCGCGTACGTCTGCTCGGCGACGTCCGGGGAGACCTGCCCGGACCAGTTCTCCGTACGCTTGGAGTAGCCCAAGGCGGTGCCGTTGACGCCCCAGCAGTCGCCGCCGACCTCGCCGATGACCATGCCGTCGACGTTGAGGAGCAGAGCCTTGGCGCACAGGCGGACGCCGGTGAGGTAGACGCCCGACTCGACCGTCGAGACCCCGTAGACGTTGCCGCTGGCGTAGACCTTGACCGTGGTGTCGATGGTCTTGTTCTGGTTGTTGGCGTGCCAGGAGTGCAGCGACGCCTCGGCGACCAGTCTGTCGGCGCTGGCCGGCGGTGACGCGACGACGAAGCCGGCCAGGACGATGAGGGCGCTGAGTAATCCGGTGAGCAGTCTTCTGGGGATGCCCATGGAGGCCTTTCCGTTCGTGGTGCTCGGTTGATCCGTCCGAATTCTCACCACGTGGCCCTTCACCGGCGAAGAGCCACCGACCCGTAATCGGGAAGGTCCGTCATTTCACGGATGCCGTCTCATCAGGGGGTACGTCGTTCGACGGATCCCGCGGCCGGGCCCGCCGATCCACCATGTCCAGGTGACCTCACGCCCGCCGATGCACCGTGTGATCTCACACCCGGCCCGCCGACCGGCGGGCCAGGGCCGCGCGGGTGTTGACGCCGAGCTTGCGGAAGACGCGCGCCAGGTGCGTCTCGACCGTGCGCGGGCTCAGGTACAGCCGCTCGCCGATCTGCCGGTTCGTCAGGCCCTCGCCGACCAACTCGACGATCTCGCGTTCGCGCTCCGACAACCGCCCACCCGCCCCATGGGCCGCGGTGCCGCGCTGCCTGCGCCCGGCCTGCGCCGCCGGCCACGGCGCGCCCACCCGCGTGAACAGGGCCTTGGCCTGGCCGAGCTGCTCCTGCGCCGTGCGGATGTCGCCCGCGTCCGCGCTCACCTCGGCCAGCAGCATCCGGGCGAAGCCTTCGCCGACGGGCAGTCTGGCCGTGACGAGGCAGTCCACGGCCGCGCGAGCCGCCGCTTCCGCCTCATGCGGACGGTCCGCGGCCATCGCCAGCACCGCGCGGGCCGCCTCGACGTCGGCGGACCGGGCGGGCGGCGCTCCCGACGCCACGACCGCGGCGGCCCGCTCGTACCACTGCCCGGCCGCCGTCAGGTCGCCGCGGGCCGCCTCCGTCCGCGCGCGGCGGGCGAAGACACTCGCCGCGCCGGGCCCGAGCCCCGACGGATCGCCGCCGACGCGGGCGGCCAGGAACCGCCGGCAGTCCTCCGTACGGCCGACCGACAGCAGCACCTCCGACACCACGTCGTCGGCGATGGTCCGCCACCACGCCGAGCGCATGCCCGGACCGTGCAGCACCTCCTCCACCAGCGGCACGGCGGCCTCGGGACCCGCCTGCCACAGCAGCGGCCGGGACTTGACCACGTGCGCGAACGCGAGCATCTCGGCGCTGCCGAGATGACGCGCGATCTCCTCCGCCTCCTCGGCGTCGGCCAGCGCCGCCTCGATCTCGCCCAGCGCGGCACGGACCATGGCCCGCGCCGCGTGCAGCAGGGGGACGACGTTGTCGCGGCCGTGGTCGCGGGCGACCTGCAACCCCCGGGCCAGGTGCCGCAGCGCGTCGTCGTGGTGGTCGACGATGAACTCGCCCCACGCCAGAGGTGCCACGACGCCGAGGTCGTCGCACAGCTCGCGGTCGGTCAGGGCGTCCATGAGCGTCCTGGCGCGGGCGAGGAGGCGATATCCGTCGGGGAAGCGGCAGCGGTACAGCTCGGCGACCGCGAGCAGCGTGACGGCCGACGCCGATGTCCCCGGCCGGGCAGATCTCCGCACGCTCGCCTGCGCCCCCTGGGGGCTCTCCTGGTCCGGCTGGTCCAGGGCCTGTGAGGCGTTGTCCGCGGCCGAGTCCCACTGGCCCTGCAAGAGGTCGATCGCCGCCAGCTCCACCAGGAGGGGAGGCCTGCCCGCGGAGTCGTCCACCCGGGCCAGCTCGCCGGTGAGCAGCGCCCTGGCCTCTTCCAACCGTCCCAGCGACCGTTGCATCGCGGACAGCAGCCCCACCGCCTGGTCCCTGTTGCCGCCGCCTTCCCGTACGAGCTCGTGCAGCAGCCCCCGGGCCTCCTCCAACCGCCCGGACACGCCGAGCGCCGCCGCGAGCGACACCCGCAGCTCCGGCGTCGCGTCAGCGGGCGACGCCTCCAGCGCGGCGCGGAACCATCGCGCCGCCGTCGCGGGCGCGTTGACCGACACCGCTTCCGCCGCCGCGACGAGCAGCGCGGCCCCGTCCGCGTCGCCCACGCCTATCGCGTGCTCCATGTGCACCGCGCGGCGGACGTCCGAGACGCCCCGCGCGAGCAGGTGCTCCGCCGCCCGGCGATGCGCCGCCCGCCTCCAGGAGGGCCCGGCCAGCTGGTACGCGGCCGCGCGGACCAGCGGGTGCCTGAACACCAACGCCCGCCCGGCCGTTCCGAGCACCCTGCGGCGCACCAGTTCGTCCAACGCCGGCTCGACGGTACGGGGGTCCAGCCCGGACACGGCCGCCACGAACGCCACGTCCAAGTCGTCACCGGCGACGGCCGCCGCCTGGGCCACCAGCTGCCGGTCCGGGTCCAGCCCGGCGAGTTCGGCCACGATCAACCGGTCGAGGGCATCGGTCCTGGTGACCTCCGCGAGAGCACCGGTGATCTCCGCGAGGTCGGCGGCCGGGGTGTCCGGCAGCGCGGCCAGGATCTCCAGGAACAGCGGGTTGCCGCCGCTGCGCTCGTACAGCCGCCGCCTTCCCGGACGGGACAGCTGCCGCCTCCCCGGAGAGGGCAACTGCCCGGCGAGCATGCTGTCGGCCTCGGCGGCCGACAGCGGGCCGAGTGGCAGGTTGACGACGTTCGCCGAGGTCAGCGACCGGGCCAGCCCTCTGGGCAGCTCGCCGGTACGGCAGGCGAGCACGATCACGGCGCTCGTGTTCGGCGGATGCCTGATGTGGTAGTCGATCACCTCCACCGAGGCGTCGTCGGCCCACTGCACGTCGTCCATGAGGACCAGCAGCGTGCTCGACTCGCCCATCCGCTCCACGCCCTGACGCATCCCGCGGAAGCGGCGGTGCCGGTCCAGACCGGCCAGGTCACCCGTCCCGCTCTCCCGCGACAGCAGCGCGCGCAGCCCATCGAGGTGTCCGGCGAGCTCAGGATGCTGGTGGGCGTCGGCGAGCGCGTCCTGCACGATCCCGTACGGCGCGCTGCGCTCGAACTCGGTGGCCCGTCCGGCGATGGCCACGATGCCCCGTTCGCGCGCGAGATCGGCGAACGCGCCCAGCAGCCGGGTCTTGCCGATGCCCGGCTCACCGGTCAGCAACACGAAGACCCATTGCCTCCGCGCGTCCAGGAGACCCGACAGATGGGCCAGTTCGGCGGTTCTGCCGACCAGTGGACGCCGGGTATCGAACACCTGCTGCCTCCCACGGACATGCCGCTCTCGGCCGGGAGGATCGCCCGGACATGATCCATGTCTATCCCACGCGAATCCCCGCCAGCGAATGTCGAACATGAGTTCGCATTAGGGCTTCCCGGAATGATCTCCAAGGATTACGATCTTGGTGCTGGTCCAGCCAGACCGGCTTTCCACGCTGATGGGGCCGCCATGGACGCCCCACGACGGAACGGGGATGATCGATGATCCGACGCAGGCTGCTCGCGTTAGGTGTCGGCGTAGGGCTGCTGGGCGCCATCGCCGTCGCCACACCCGCTCAGGCCGCGGACGTGGTGTCGGCCCCGCTGGCCACTATGGCGAACGCTCCGCAGGTCGCGACCTTCTGGCTCGCCGACGGGGGCGCCAACCTCAAGAGCGCCACGCCCTACGCCCCAACGACCGAAGCCCACGGGGAACGCACGTCCGACCCCGTCGTTCCGCCCGGCAAGCCCGCTCTGGTGGTGCCGGTGCCTCCGGCGGCGGAAGGGCAGCTGCCCCAGACCTCGGGGAAGGTGTTCTTCGTCGGCGCCGACGGTCAGCCGCACTGGTGCTCGGGCACCGCCGTGCAGTCGCAGTACCGCAACCTCGTCGCCACCGACGCGCACTGTGTGTACGACATGGAGGGCGCCCCCGCCACTGTCGACAAGCTGGCCTTCGTTCCCGGCTACACCGAGGGGGCCACCCCGTCCGGCCTGTACGTCGCGAAGCAGGCGTTCACCCACTACGACTTCACCCAGTACAGGGACCACGACCGCGACTTCGCCTTCGTGAACGTCTTCTCCGGCGTCGTCCTGCCCGCCTCGGGAGCGCTGACCACTACCGGGAGGCTGGTGGACATCGTCGGCGGGCAGGGTCTCGCCGTCAACCAGACGACGACGCCGACCGTCGACGTCTTCGGCTATCCCGCCGGCGCCAACCCCGACGGAACTCGGCCCTACACCGGCGAGACACTTGAGCGGTCCACCGGGCAGACCTTCGTCATGCGGCTGTCCGACCCGCCCGCCGACCAGCCCGTCGGCGTCGACTCGCCGTTCACCGGCGAAGGCTCCCTCGGCTCCTCCTGGCTCCAGAGCTACAGCGACGACCAGCACCTCGGCTACCTCAACGGCATCACGACCGGCGTCTCCGACACCGACGGCGACGGCCGTTACGACACGGGGGTCTCCCCGTACTTCGACACCGGGCTGTACATGATCTTCCGCGCCGCGGCCGCGTACTGGACCGGCCGCATCACCTGAACGACCTGACCGGCGCCCGTACCGACAGCCTGTCAGTACGGGTGCCGGTCGGGCTTGTTCATCCACGCCGCACAGGCCTTGGCGCCCAGATCAGGCTGAGCCTGCTGGATCAGGATCCTTCGCTCGTCGAGCGGCCGGTTGAAGTCCTGGTACTGGAACTCGTCGTCGAAGCCGATCTTCTTCGTCGCCGCCAGGTCGAAGGCGAAGTAGACCCGGTCGATACGGGACCAGTAGATGGCGCTCATGCACATGGGGCAGGGGGCGCCACTGCTGTAAAGCGTGTATCCCATGAGCATCCGGGCTCGCTCCGGCATGAGATCGGGAGATCCCTCAGGGCGCGGCACCAGCTCCAGGGTCGATTCGTTCTGCTGGCTCTCCGGTATGGAGGGGGCCCGGGAATTCAAGATCTGAATGGCCTTGCGGATGGTCTCCACTTCGGCATGGGCCGTGGGGTCGCCCGTGAGAAGGACGCGATTCTGCCCCCGGGCGATGATTTCTCCGTCGTTGGTGAGTACCGCCCCGAAAGGGCCGCCCCAACCGTTCTCTACGGACTCGATAGCGAGGCGTACCGCTTCCGCCATGAAATCCTTGGAGTCCATTCCGAAACCTCCGATCCGTAAAAGGCGGTTGAAGTTTCGGCACTTCGCCGATCTGGCCAACCGCTGCTTCCCGCTCCTTCCCCGGGCGCTGCTGCACTACACTCGGCCCCATGGAGCCTGGTGGTGGCCACAGTCCCGGCAGTCAGGGCGCGACCGTGGTTATTTCCTCGAAAGTTCGTCAAGGCCGCGACAATGATTATGAGCGGTGGCAGGACAAGACGACCGAGATCGCTCGCGGTTTTCCCGGATTCGAGGGCACCCAGATTTATCCGCCGATCGCCGGCGAGCAGAATTCATGGGTCGTCGTATTTCGCTTCTCCAGCATCGGGCAATTGACCGCGTGGCTTGATTCCGAGGTGCGGCGGAAATTGCTCGACGAGGTCGGCCCGATGCTGGAGGAGCCCGCGTCGCAGGAGGTTCTCGCCGGGGGGACGGCGGTCCGGGAAGCCGTCACGGCGGTGATCTCGCATCATGTGCGGCCGGGGCGCGAGGCTGACTTCGCGCGCTGGCAGGAGAAGGTCCGCAAAGCGCAGGAGAGGTTCGCGGGCTTCATGGGGACCGAGGAGTTCGAGCCGGTGATCGGCGTCCAGGATCGTTGGGTCGTGCTGCTTCGCTATGACACCCGCGAGCATCTGGACGAATGGCTCGGGTCCGGCAGCCGCAGGAAACTGCTGGAGGAGGGGCGCGACTACTTCGTCGACTACGACGTGCGCAAGGTCCAGTCGGCGTTCAGCGGCTGGTTCCAGTTCGGGCGTGAAGCGGGAGACGGCGCCCCGCCGAGCTGGAAACAGGCCATGATGGTGCTTCTGGTTCTCTATCCCACGGTGATGATCCTCAACCTGACGGTGGGCCGTGGGTTCGAGATGGCGCACCTGCCCGGATACCTCGCCATGTTCCTCAGCAACGTGTTGAGCGTCACCGCCCTCACGTGGCTGGCCATGCCGCTGGTGAACAGGGTCTTCGCGGCATGGCTCGTACCCGGCCGGACGGCTTCCGCCCGCGCGAACATGGTGGGCGCCGTCGTGATCGTGCTCTGCTACGCGGTCTTCATCGCCGTCTTCGGGGTGATCGGCGGCTAGAACCAGTCTGCTCGGACAAGTGTCCGGCTGGCGGTCGCCCGCTGGTATAATCAGGCGATTCGCCGCAGGTGCCACGGCCGGGACGCCGCCGCCACGCGGACAACCGAGCAGAGGAAGACCTCCCATGGCGCGCGCCGAGACCGGACCCGATTTCATCGAGGCGCTGGCCCGTGGCCTCGATGTCATCAGAGTGTTCCAGCCGGGACGGGCGAGCATGTCGCTGACCGAGGTGGCCACCGCGGCCGGGCTGGCCCGTCCGACGGCCCGGCGGATCCTGCTGACCCTGCAGGAGCTGGGATACGCGCGGGCCGAGCAGGGCGGCTTCGCGCTCACCCCGCGCGTGCTGGAGCTCGGGATGTCGTACGTGCGCTCGATGGGTCTGTGGGAGGTCGCCCGGCCACATATGGAGCGGCTGGTCGAGCAGACCAACGAGTCCTCTTCGATCGCTCAGCTCGACGGGTCGGACATCGTGTACGTCGCCCGGGTGGCCGTGCCGAAGATCGTCGCGCTTCGGGTGCAGATCGGGACGCGGTTCCCGGCCCTGCAGACCTCGCTCGGCAAGGTACTGCTCGCCGCGCTGCCACCCGCCGAGGTGAGCCGGGTCCTGGCCGAGCCGAGCCGCTCGGGCATCCAGCCGCGCTGGGAGCCGGACGCGGAGGAGCGCGACGCGGCGCTGCGGGTGGTGCGGGCCAAGGGCTGGGCGCTGACGGACGAGGAGCTCTCGCTGGGCATCCGGTCGGTGGCCGCGCCCCTGCGCAACGGGCTCGGCGAGGTCATCGCGTCCGTCAACGTCAACGTGCACGCGGCCGAGACCTCCGTACGGAAGCTGACCCAGGAATACCTGCCGCTGCTGCTCACCACGGCCGGCGCGATCAGCGCCGACTGGGCGCGGTATGAGACGGTGCCCGAGGTCACCGCCTCGTGATCACCCCGGCGGCTCAGGTGGCGATGTCGGGATAGGGCATGGCGAAGTGCGCGAGCCGCTGGGCGTACTCGAGCTGGAATCCCAGAGGCTCGTGGTCCCGCTCGAACATCGCGATGAACAGCGTGAGCGTGAGGAAGGGGTGCGCCCCCAACCCGAACAGCGCCGGATAGTCGTGCGTGGCCAGCGCCTCGCGCTCGACGTCGTCGAACCGCAACCAGGTGGAGGACTCGCCGTCGTGGCAGTTGAGGATGCGGTTGGCGTAGTCGGCCTCCCACATCGTCACCGTGCCGCGCGGGTCCTCGCGGTAGCGCTCGACGAGCTCGGGATCGCGGTCGACGGTGAACAGGAACTTGTCGAGCAGGTACTTGCTCATGAGCCGCCTCCGGTGGGATACCAGGTGAAGTAGGCCTCCATGGTGTGGAACAGGTCGTACGTGTCGACGTAGTCGGCCTTCCTGCCCTCGCCCGCGACGCCCATCATCAACATGAAGTCCATGAACCCGTGGGTGGCGTTGCCCGGCGTCCACAGGCTGTCCAGGGTCACCTCGGCCAGGCAGCCCTCGATGTCCCCGGACGCGATCCAGCCGACGGCCTTCTGGTCGAACTCCGGGTCCGGCCCGTGCGGGCCGAACTGGCGGGGCCCGCCGAGCTCGAGCGACAGGTGCCCGGTGCCGATGACCGCGACCCTCTTGTCGGCCGGCCACGCTTCGACCAGCTGCCGGATCGTCCGCCCGAGCTGGACGAACCTGGCCGGGCGCGGTAACGGCGGCGCGAAGATGTTGGTGTAGATCGGCACGATCGGCAGGTCGTTCTGCGGCCGGAGCGTGATGATCGGGCAGGTGATCGAGTGGTCGATCCGCAGCTCGTTGGAGAACGCCAGGTCGAACCCGGCGTCGATGCCTTCGCGCAGCACGTACGCCGACAGGTCCTCCTGACCCTTGAACAGCATCCTCGGCAGGCCGAACTCGCGCTCCTCGTTGTAGAAGTTCGCGTCGTAGAAGGGGGCCTTGCCGACCAGGAACTGCGGCATGTTGTCCAGCCACAGCTGGTGGAAGTGGTCCGAGCCGACCATCACCAGCACGTCCGGGCGGGCCCGGGTCAGCGTCTCCCGGAACGCCTCCACCTTGCGTACCCACTCGTCCGCGAACGGCGGGCGGTCCTCGCCGGTGGCGGTGCTGGCCCGGTAGAAGAAGGGATGGTGGGTGGACGCGATCACCGCGACCAGTTCAGCCATGCGCACCTCCAGGGGGATGTGGCTCAGGTGAGACGGACTGGTGGTTCAGGTCGACCGACAGGAAGATCTCGTTGGCCACCGGGTGGCGCAGCTCCTCGGCCAGCTGCCCGATCAGCCCGGCTGTCCTGGCCAGCAACGCGAAACCGCGCAGCAGCTCCAGGGGCAGCCCCAGGTCGGCGAGCGCCGCGCCGCAGACCCCGGCGCCGTTGAGCGGCAGCGTACGGCCCAGCACCCGCGGATGGACGCGGCCGATCGCGGCGAACAACGACAGGTGCGGCCCGAGGAGTTCCTCCTCGCCGGCGATCTGGAACAGTCGCGGCGTCCGGGGGTCGACCTCCTTGTGCACGTGGTGGCCGAGGCCGGGGATGCGCCGCGCCGCCGTACGCTGGGCCGACACGACGTCGAGGGCGACGGCGTCCCACCCGGCGTCGTCGTCCGGCGGCGGGCCGTCGAGCGAGGTCAGCACGTCGTGCAGGAACCGGCCGCAGTCCTCGGTGACCCCGAGGAAGCGGGACCCGCCGCCGAGCAGCCCGGCCGCCAGCGCGCCCTGTACGGAGTCGGGCGCGGACAGGTACGTGAGGCGGGTCACGATCGCCGTGGGCGTGAACCCGTGGTCGGCCAGTGCGGCGAGCACGGCTTCGAACACGCGGATCTCGGCCGGCGTCGGCCGCCGCTGGGTGGCCAGCCAGAAGGCCAGCTCACCGAAGCCGACCTTGCCCATCACCTCCTCGGCCAGGTCCTGGCCGAGCAGGGTGATCGACGTCGGCGTCGACGCGCCGAGCGCCGTGGGGTAACCGTGGTCAGCCATGCGCGCGGCTCCTCGCCGTGGGGTAGCCGTTCACGAGGTCAGCCATGCGCGTAGCTCCTCGCCGTGTTCGTCGAGGTCGGGCGGCGGTAGCCGGTAGCTCACCGGAGTCTCGGAGAACCTGATCGGATGTCGCGTCGTCGGCATCGCGCGCTCCCCCTCCCCGGCGGCCACGACCGGGTCGAGCCCGAAGCGCTCGGCCATCGCGAAGCCCCCGTCGATCGTGTTGATCGGCCCGCTCGGCACCCCCGCCTCGACGAGCAGCTGGAACCACTCGACCGCGCCGCGCTTGACCAGCCGCTCGACCAGGATGGGCCGCAACTCCTCGCGGTGCGCCACCCGGTCGACGTTGCGCGCGAACCGTGGGTCGCTGGGGACGTCCGGGATGCCGAGGACCTCGCAGAGCCGGCGGAACGACCCGTCATTGGGCGCGGCGATGATCAGGTCGTTGTCCGCGGTCGGCAGCGGCTCGTACGGGAACACGCTCGGGTGCGCGTTCCCCATCCGGTACGGCACGGTGCCGCCCGCCACGTACGCCGAGCTGTGGTTGACCAGCCCGGTGAGCGCCGACGACAACAGATTGACCTCGACCAGCTGCCCCTGCCCCACGGCGTCGCGGTGCCGCAGCGCGGCCAGGATGCCGATGACCGCGTGGTTGCCCGCCATGACGTCGAAGACCGAGATCCCGGCCCGGTACGGCGGCCCGTCCGCGTCACCGGTGAGGCTCATCAGGCCGGAGATGGCCTGGACCATCAGGTCGTATCCCGGCACGTCGCGCCCGGCGCCCGAGCCGAACCCGGTGATCGAGGCGTACACGACGCCCGGGTTGGCGGCCCGCACGGACGCGAAGTCGAGGCCGAACTTGGCCAGCCCGCCCGGCTTGAAGTTCTCGATCAGCACGTCGGCGCGGCGGGCCAGCTCCCTGGCCACCGCCGCGTCGGCCGGGTCGCGCAGGTCCAGCGCGATCGACCGTTTGCCGCGGTTGACGCCGAGATAGTACGTCGACACGCCCTCGCGCACCGGCGGCATCCACGTACGCGTGTCGTCCCCCTGCGGGCCCTCGACCTTGACCACGTCGGCGCCCATGTCCGCGAGCAGCATCGTGGCATAAGGGCCGGCCAGGATCCGGGAGAAGTCGGCCACCAGAACACCTGACAGCGGCCCATCACTCATTGACTCACCCTCCGTCGTCCGTTCAACGGACATTGGTCCGTTGCACTCTAACCGGGAAATCCTCTGCTTGACATCCTCTCCCGCGCTTCTAGAGTTGCGCTGACCGTACAGCGGACACTCGTTCGCCAATGCGGCGCGAGGCGGTAAGGAGAGGGCGATGGAGTCGATGGACGGACGGCCCGTGGTGCTGCGCGGCGGCACCGTGCTCCCGATGGACGAAGGGCGGCAGGTGCTCCCCCGCACGGACGTCCTCGTCGCCGGCGACCGGATCGCGGCCGTGGGGCCCGAGCTCCAGGCGCCGGACGACGCCGTCGAGATCGACGCGAGCGACGGCATCGTCATGCCCGGGATGATCGACACCCATCGGCACATGTGGCAGACCGCCATGCGCGGCTACGGCGCGGACTGGACCCTGACGCAGTACTTCGTCTGGTACTACCTGGAGCACGGGAAGCTGTTCCGGCCCGAGGACGTGCACGCGGGCAACCTGCTGGCCGCGCTCGAAGCCGTCGACGCCGGGGTCACGACCGTCGTCGACTGGTCGCACGGTCTCCAGACGGTGGACCACGCCGACGCGGCCGTGGACGCGCTCCAGTCGGCGCCCGGCCGGTACGTCCTCGCGTACGGCAACATCCAGCAGCCGCCCGCGGCGTGGACGGGCACACCGGAGTTCCGCGACTTCGTGCGGCGGCGGATCACCGGGGACGACCTGCTCGGCTTCCAGCTCGCCTTCGACGTCCTGGGCGACCCCGCCTTCCCCGAGCGGCCGGCCTTCGAAGTCGCCCGCGAGCTCGGCGTCCCGGTCACCACGCATGCCGGAGTGTGGGGCGCCACCGGCGACGACGGTATCCGGCTCATGCACGACCACGGCTTCATGACGCCCGAGACCGTGTACGTGCACGCCGCGTCGCTGTCGGCCGACTCCTACCACCGCATCGCCGCCACCGGCGGCTCCATCTCGGTCTCCACCGAGAGCGAGCAGAGCGCCGGCCAGGGCTACCCGCCCACCTGGGCCATCCGCGCCCACGGCATCCCAGTGTCCCTGTCGATGGACACCAGCGTCTGGTGGAGCGGTGACCTGTTCTCCGCCATGCGCGCCACCCTCGGCGCCGACCGCTCTCGCCAGCATCTGGAGGCGCACGCCAAGGGCGACACCGTCACGCACTGCAGCCTGCGCGCCGACCAGGTCGTGGAGTGGGCCACCCGCGGTGGCGCCCGCGCCCTCGGCCGCGACGATCTCGGCGTCATCGCCGCCGGGAAGAAGGCCGACCTTGTTCTCATCAAGAACGAGGCTTCGCCGGTGTCGTTCCCGCTGCTCAATCCGTACGGGCACGTCGCGTTCCAGGCTCAGCGCGGGGACGTGCACACGGTTCTGGTCAACGGCCGGGTGGTGAAGCACGAGCACCGCCTGGTCGGCGTCGACCTCGCCGCGGCCCGCCACGCCGCCGATCGGACGATCGAGTATCTGCGCTCGACGATGGGCGAGGAGGCGTGGCAGAAGGGGATGAACCCTGACATTCCCGAGACGACCATCCTCGATAATCCGTATACCTATACCGACTACCACAGCGCCTCGACCCACACCGCTGGGTGACGAATACTTATCGCGCTATTCATTCCGGAATCGGCCCGCCTGATTTAATGTACGGCCGGAATGGCTGTGTCCCCTCGGCTGCCTTTCGACGGCTATTGACGTGCGGAATGACGTGACTATCGTTGAACAGGTTAAGAAGGGTGCGGTCCATGCGCTGACTGCCGCCGGGACCGCCAGACTGCCTGGCAGATTCCCACGAGGAGGCACCGTGGTCGCGGTGAAACCCGAAATGGTCATCGACGACGAATTCACCGAGCTGGACCAGCTTGAGGTGATCGAATCCAGCGAGCTCAAGCTCAGCGGGTCGTACCACTCCTACACCTACAAGGCGGCGGAGGACACCGGCGACCTACCCGCCAAGGGCTGACGAGGCTGTCGGCCGGTCCGGTGGAATCGCGCGACGCCGACGTTCTGCTCCTGTTTCCGCCGCAGACCGAAGCCAGGTTCTTTCCCTATTTGAGCCTGCCTTATCTCACCGGTCATCTACGGCGGCACGGGCGGCGGGTCCACCAGGCCGATCTGAACATCGCCCTCTTGCACGACCTGCTGGGGCATCCGGAACTGCTGGGTGACGTGGTGCGCGAGCAGCCGGACGACGGGGCGGGCACCTGGTACCGAGGGGCGATGGCCGACGTCGTGGCCCGATACGTCGACGAGCTCCGTGCGCATGTCCTGCGGAAGGAGCCGGCCGGAGAGCTGGGCCC
Source organism: Nonomuraea sp. NPDC049158 (assembly GCF_040648335.1). Taxonomy (NCBI): domain Bacteria; kingdom Bacillati; phylum Actinomycetota; class Actinomycetes; order Streptosporangiales; family Streptosporangiaceae; genus Nonomuraea; species Nonomuraea sp. NPDC049158. The sequence goes on along the minus strand of NZ_JBEZDM010000004.1, from coordinate 197,938 downwards.
CGCTCGTGCGGTCAGGCTCGCCCATCACGCGATCGAGCTGCTGGTGCGCGATTCCTTTCTGGTCCGTACCTGGCGGGATCTGGCCCAGCTCGACGACGCGGTGCGGCGGTCCGCCCGGTTGCCGCCCGCCGCGTCGGGGATACCGCTTGAGCGGCTGTACCTCATGGTCGAGGCGCTGCTGGCCCGGCACCGGCCACGCGTGGTCGGCCTGTCCGTGGCGTTCTTCAGCCAGCTCGCCCCCGCGCTGCTCATCGCCGCCTGGATCAGGCGGCTGCGGCCGGACGCCAGGATCTGCCTCGGTGGCCAGCAGGTGATGCTCCGGCACGAGGAGCTGGCGCGGCTGCCCGGCGTACAGGACACGGTGGACGCGCTGTGCTGGACCGCCGGCGAGCAGCCGCTCGAACGCTGGCTGGACGCGCTGGACGGGAACGTCCCGGCGGACGCGGTCCCCGGCATGATCTGGCTGCCGCGCGCCACGCCCGCTCTACCCTCCGCGCCCGCCCACCGCTCCTCGCCAGCCCATCGCTCCTCGCTCGCCCATCGCTCCGAGCAGCCGGTCACGCTGCGCTTTCACGACCTCGGGCCGCCCGACTTCGCCGGGCTGCCGGTCCGTTCGTACCTCAACGAGACCATGGAGGTCGCGATCATCTCGTGCGTCGGCTGCTACTGGGGGCGGTGCGCGTTCTGCTCGTACGGCAACCGGTCCCTCGCGCCGGGCGCCTACCAGCAGGGCACGGTGCGCCAGATCGCCGACGCCGTGGAGACCGTGGTCCGCGACACGGGCGCGGCCTTCGTGTCGATCTCCGATGAGAACACCAACCTGCGGCTGATCGTGAAGGCGATGCGCGAGGTGCGCGACCGCGGCGTCACCGTGGGGTTCGGCGTACGCAGCAGGCTGGACGCCACCCTGGCCGACCCGGAGTTCTGCCGGAGCCTTGCCGAGGTGGGGTGCGAGCTGATGTCGGTCGGCTACGAGGGGACCTCCCAGCGGCTGCTCGACCTGATGGACCGGGGCGTACGGGCGGCCGACTACCAGCGGATCGTCGAGAACGTCGCGGCGGCGGGCATCGTCCTGCGGTTCTCGGTGATGGGGTACGTCTTCGACGAGACGCCCGCCGAGTTCGAGGAGTCCCTGCGCTTCCTCGCCGCGAACCAGGAGCGCATCGGCATCGACGCGCTGGAGCTCATGGTGTCCGAGCCCGGCAGCAGGCTGGCGCGGGACCCGGACGGCTTCGGCCTCTCGCTGGACACCTCGGGCGCGCTGGTCGGCAATCCCGAGCTGAGCTACCTTTCCGGCCGTGTCGGCCATCCCCTGACGGTGCCCGGCGGCCCCACCCGGGCGGAGGCACTCGACCGCCTGGTGCGCGTCTTTCACACGGTCAAGCCGGGCAAGGTAAGCGCGATCCTGCCCCGCCGCCCCGGCGTCGGGCCCCGGACGGCCGTCGCAGCCGTCAGGCCGTATCCATGGGTACGGACGGTGCCGGCGGGCGTGGACGCGGCCGGTTTCGCGGGGGCGAAGGGCCAGGATGCCAGTGCCACCCGCGACAAGGGGGACGGGAATGGCCGGATCTTGGTGGCCGATCTGGTCTGGGAACGGTTCTACGCGCTGCCGCTGAAAGACGTCGAGCAGCGCGCCGACGGCGTGCTCGAGGCGCGCACCCCCTACGGACGGCGGTTGCTGGCCCGCCTGGTCGAGGCGACGGCAGGCACAGAGCACACGAATGAGGAACACCCGGGCACCGAAGGCACGGACGCGGAACGCGCGGATGAGAAGCATCGGGAGACGCCGCCTGTGGTCGCGGGCGGGGAGCCCGTCAGGAGGCCGACATGACGACCGACATCACGACCGGGACCATCCGGGACGGCGAGGCCGGCCCAGTCAGGCTGGGGTTCGGACTCCTCATGGACATGCCGTGGGGCGGCGGTTCGCTCGGTCGGCGCGGCGTCGGGTTCGTGGAGACGGACGGCGGCGGGGACATCACGCCACGGGTGCGTGCCTTCGCCGAGCGCCATGGCGACGACTTCGCGTACGCCGCCTTCGCCTACCAGCCCCGCTCACGCGCGACCCCGCGAGCAGCCGACTACATCCGTACCTACGACCGCTTCTTCCAGGCGTTTCCCACCGGGCTCGGCCGGGCCTTCCATCAGACCGAGTTCAACATGGGAACGCCCGAGCGCTACGACCGGCGACCCGCGGCCGAGTTCACCAACGAACTCGCGGCTCGCTACGGGTTCCGCTGGGTGGTCGAGGACCTCGGCATCTGGAACCTCCGCGGCTATCCGCTGCCGTACCCGCTGCCGCCGCCGCTGACCGAGCCGGGCCTGGAGATCGCCACGCGGAACGTGGCCGAGACCGCCCGTCTCCTGGAGCTGCCGCTGCACGTCGAGTTCCCCGGGTTCACCGAAGGCGGGTCGTTCGTTCTCGGGCATCTCGACGCTTTCACCTACTTCGCGCGGCTGGCCGACGACGCCGACGTGCACGTCACGCTGGACGTGGGCCACCTGCTCAGCTACCAGTGGCTGCGTGGGCGTACCGGCCGCCACATGGTCGACGACATCGAGGCGCTGCCGCTCGAGCGCTGCCGGGAGCTGCATCTGTCCGGCTGCCAGATCGTGAAGGGCAAGTTCCGCGACCTGCATCACGGGGTGCTGCTGGACGAGCAGCTCGAACTCACCGAGTACCTGCTGCCGCGCTGCCCCAACCTGCTCGGCGTGACCTACGAGGACCCGATGTTCCGCGACGACGGCCGACTGGTCGAGAAGTCGCGGCGAAACTACGGCCGCCTGAAGGCGCTGGTGGGCGCATGGCGGGACGAGACCGCGTGGCGGAACGGGACCGCGCAGCGGGACGAGACAGCGCACCCGGATGGGACCGCATACCCGGATGGGACCACGCAGCCGGATAGGACGATGCGCCAGGACAGGACGGCGCGATGAGTACCCCGGTCGCGCGGTCACTCGACGGTGAGCAGCTCGCCGACCTGATCATGCGGCTGCTGCTCGACGCCCGGCTGCGGGAGCGGCTCGCCACCGACGGCGCCATGGCCGTGGCGGCGGACGCGGGCGAGCTGGAGTGTCTGGAGACCATCGACCTTGACGAGCTCGACGCCGCCGCCCGCCGATTCCGCTCGAACATCTGGCGGCTCGGCGCGGGCGGCAGCCTGGCGTCGGCGTTTCCGCGCAGTGTGTCGGTGTTCGCGGCGACCGGCCTCGGTGATGCGGAGTTGCTCGACGGCTTCCTCGGGTCGCCGCATTTCAGCAGGTTCCGGCTGATTCCGTACTCGGGGCCGGGGGTGTCGGTGGAGGAGGCGTTCGCCGCGTTCCTGCTCGATCTGACGGAGGCGCGGCGGGCGCGGCAGGCCAACACCGACACCGACGCCGACGCCGACGCCGCGATCCTGCGGGAGACCGTGGGACACGAGCTGATGATCGCCCTGTTCGCGGCGCTGGCGTGCGAGCAGCCGCTGTCGTTCGTCATCGAGAGCGAGGGGATCGTCGAGACCGGCCGCGGTCACGCCGCTCTGCGCCGGTACACGCCGGCCGCCCTCGCTTCCTGGAGCGAGGCCACGCCGGGCGGCGGCCAAGCGGTCGACGTCCAGGCGGGCAGTGGCCAAGCGGGCGGCGGCCAGGCGGGCGGCGTGCCGTACGCGTACTTCGCCACGCCCGCCGGGGTCACTCGCGGCGTGGTCTCCGAGCGCGTGGCCGCGGCGTTCGCGGCCATCCCGACGGCCGAGAGCGACGCGGCGCGTCGCGCGCTGTCCCGGCGCGGCCTGTGGTGACCCGGTAAGCCGTACGACCTGGAGATGAGGGACAAACCCATGCACATCGTGTTGGTGGACATGCCGTGGTCGTCGATCGACGCGCCGTCGCTCTCGCTCGGTGTGCTCAAGCGCCGGGTCCTCGACGTGTTTCCGGACGCCGAAGTGGACGTCATCCATGCCAAGCTCGACTACATCGACTGGGTGGACGAGCATGTCGGCTTCACGTTCGAGGAGTACGACACCTTCGTGAGCTCCTACTTCTCCGGTCACAGCGAGTGGATCTTCTCGGCGGCGCTGAACGAGCGGCCTCGGTGGAAGGTGGCGGAGTTCGCCGAGTTCCTCGGTGGCAGCGTGCCGGAGCCGATGCTCGCCAAGGCGACGCAACTCCACGAGCTCGCGCCGCTGTTCATCGAGGAGACCGCCGCCCGGATCGCGGCCATGACACCGGACGTGGTCGGCTTCACCGCCACCTTCGCGCAGAACGCCGCGGCCCTCGCGGCGGCGCGCGCGGTCAAGAGGCAGGCGCCGGATGCCGTCACGGTGTTCGGGGGCGCGAACTGCGAGGGTCCGCAAGGCGCGGCCATGCACCGCAATTTCCCGTTCATCGATTTCGTCGTACGCGGTGAGGGCGAGCTGGCCTTCCCGCAGTTGCTCTCCGCGATCGGCGCCGACGGCGGGGACGGGGGCGAGGTCAGCGAGATCGCCGGACTGTGCTGGCGCGGGCCGGGCGGCGAGTCCGTCGTGAACCCGGTGGAGGCCCGGCCGCTACCGCCCGACGCGCTGGTCCCGCCCGACTTCGGCGACTACTTCGAACAGCACGCCAGATCCCTCGCGGGCTCCTGGGTGGAGCCGCGGCTCACCGTGGAGAGCTCGCGCGGCTGTTGGTGGGGCGAGAAACATCACTGTACGTTCTGCGGGCTGAACGGCTCGCTCATGCAGTTCCGCAGCAAGGATCCCGGCCGGTTCGTGGCGGAGATCCTCAGCCTCGTCGAACGGCATCGGGTCCTCGACGTGTGGGTGACCGACAACATCCTCGACATGGCCTACCTGACCTCGATGGCGCCGCGCCTCCAGGAGTCCGGCTACGACCTGCGGATCGGCTACGAGATCAAGTCGAACCTGCGCCGGGACCAGCTGGAGATCCTTCGCGCGGCCGGCATCGACTACATGCAGCCCGGAATCGAGAACCTCAGCAGCCGGGTTCTCACCCTGATGGACAAAGGCGTGACGGGCTGCCTGAACGTCCGGCTGCTGCGTGACGCCGAGACCGTCGGCATCAACCTGAACTGGAACTACCTCTACGGCTTCCCGGAGGAGTCCGAGGCCGACTACGACAGCGTGATCGACCAGGCGCCCGCCCTGCACCACCTCATGCCGCCGTCGAACGCCACCCGGCTGAAGGTCGAGCGCTTCAGCCCGTACTTCGACCGCCCTGAGCTGGGTTTCGGGGAGCTCCGTCCGGCCGCGCAGTACCAGCACATCTACGATCTTCCCGAATCCGAGCTCAACGACCTCGTCTACGTCTTCGACTCCCCGCGCCGCGGCATCGACGCGGACTGCCTCGACCGCCTGCGCGCGGCCGTCGCCGCCTGGACGGACGCCTATCCACGCAGCCGCCTGACCCACTGCGACCTGGGCGACCACATCGTGCTCGTCGACACCCGGCCCGGCTTCTCCTGGCACCTGCTCGACCTCACCGAACCGCTGGAGCTGACGGTGTTCCGCCTGCTCGACACGCCGCACAGCCCGGCGGCGCTCGTACGCAAGGCCGCGGCCCGGCACGACGATGCGACCGAGGACCGGATCGACGAGCTGCTCGCGCGCTGGCGCGAACTCGGCGTGATCTTCTGCGACGCCGGCCAGGCGGTCCACGTCGCGCCGGCGGTCGCCAACCAGGACCTGATGCGGCTCGACGGCGAGAATCTCAGTCGCGGCGAACCGCTCGTACCGGCACTCGCGGAGGCCGCGGTACCAGTGGGGACGCCCAGATGAGCACCGACGCCGCGCTACCGGCGCACGTACCGATGACGCTGTGGAAGGACCGCGACCCGGCGGCCATGCGCGTCCGGGGCATGTACGCGGGCCGCGTGAACGTCACCGGCGACCCCCTCGCGACCGTGTCCCGGCTGGCGGCGGACGGCGTCCAGCTCGCCCAGCTGGACGACATGGTCGATCTGGACGACCCGGGCGGCGCGGCGGCGGTGGCCGCCCTCGCCGTCATCCGCGAGCTGACCAGCCACGGCATCGCGGTCGACTGGACCCTCCGCATGTCGGTCGGTCCGGCGGGCTGGCGGCCGCTCAGTCACCTTCATCCTCCGGCTGCCGTGTACGCGGGGTCCGCCGGGGACGGCATCGCGGCCGAGTGGCGCGACACCTTCCACATCGCGAAGTGCGGCTACCGGCTCGGTCCCGGCTTCATCGAGATCCGCGACCGCCGGACGGGCTCGTTCAGGCGCCTCGTCATCCGCAACCCGCACCGCGAGGAGGCGATCGCGCCGCTGCTGCGGGGCGTGCGGGCGACGAGCCTGGCGCCGACGGTGACGGAGCGCTATCTGCGGGCGGACCTGCTGCATCAGGTGGGGCGGTACGTGTGGTGGACGCCGTACCGGATCAGGCGCTGGCCGCTCAGCTCGACGATCCCTTAATAGTCGGCGCTCACCTGTGCTTCCTGGGTGCTGTCCCGCTCGAACATCTCCAGCCATCGTTCGGTGACCGCACCCGCCTGGCGCTTGATGCCGGGCTCGGGGAGGGATTCGGGCGGGTCGACGCCCAGGTGCCGCAGGCAGCCGAGGACGGTTTCCGGGTAGTCGGCGAGCATGTCCTCGTAGTAGATGACGTGCGGGACGCGCTCGCGGCGGTCGAAGTACTGTTGCCACGCCCTCGTCTCGTCGTCGAGGTGTTGCAGGTGGCGGCGGATCTCGGCGTAGTCGTAGTGGGGCTCGGACTGCGCCCGGCTGGTCGACAGGTAGATCCCGTCCACGATCCAGACGCCGGTCTGCTTCGCCAGGACGTACGAGATGGCCTGCCGGATCCGGTCCCTGCGCCGCAGCCAGATGTATTGAGGCGACATGAGGAGCTCGTCCAGGTCGACTTCGAGCCCCTGCAGGTGCTCACCGTGCACCTTGATGCCGAAAACCCCGTTCGGGCTGGTGCGGCAGGTCATTAACCGACTGACATAGCCCTTCACCCGGCCTTCCGGATCGGCGGTGTCGAATCCCCAGCGCTCGAAATAGTCGAGAACATGGGTGTCCGCGAGGTACCCGTCGGCGAAACCGGCCCGCCCGGTGTGCCAGAGCGTGCGGACGAGCATATTGCTGCCGGAGCGCGGCGCCGCGGCCAGGACGTAGCGAGTCGGCGGCAGCCCGGCGTACGGCGGGAAGTCGAATTCCGGGCTGTTGGTCCGGAAAAAAGGGGCCACCGTCCATACCTACCACCGCACCAGGCGATCAGTCAGGACACGGGCGCCCGGCGATATCAACCGCAGCCCCCAGGCCACGGCCCGCTGCGGCCTGGGGGCTGCCCTGCGGCAGGCAGCGTCACTCGTCGACACCAAGTGAAGCGTCGTCGCGGGCGGCGAAGGTCAGCGCGACGGTGCGGGCCAGTTTGCGGCACCGGCGTTCGACATCGCGGTCGATCCCGAGCGCCCGTATGTGGTGCATGTGCAGAAGCGACGCCACCACCGATGATTCGGTCAGATGTGGTGCGCCGAGTGGAAGGCGGTCCAGGTAGGCGGCCACGGCTCGCCGCCGGTGCTCCCATGCCCTGACGATCCGCGAGCCGCCCGGAAGAGCCGCGAGCGCCGCCCGGTCCCCGCCTGGAAGAGCCGCCGGCGCTGCCCGGTCCCCGCCCGGGTCCGCCAGGCCGACCGCTTGGCGGACGACCTCGCGGTCATTCGGGGCAGCGTGCCCGGTCAAAGGATGCTCGATCTGCCAACGCGCCCCCGCCGCCCGGCCTCTCATCAGGGCGGCCGTCAGATCGACCAGGCTCGCCGCGGTGAGCGCGTGCGGGTGTACGTGGCGAGCCGCCGACAGCGTCGCGAGCTGGGCGACCACCGCGGCGGAATCGGCCGCGAAGACGGCCTCCGCGCCGGCCATGACCTCTCCCGATCCATACCGCGCGGTTTCCGGGTGGTACGTATCCAGGACCAGGTCACCCACGAGGCCACGACCACGCAGCTCGGCGGCCCACGCCCCGACCCGGGCGGCAGACGGACCGTAGTCGTGCTCGCCTAGGTGCAAGCGAAGCCGCAAGTGCGGACGAGGGTCGCGGTAACGCACAAACCACCACATCGGCGGCTCGTCCCAGGTCTCAAGCAGGTCGGGCAGATGCCTGATGAGGATCGTGTCGACCACGCCGGGATCCCCGTACAGCTTGGCGAACAGAACGCGCGCCCCCGGCAGAACCCCATCCTCGCGCCCGACCAGCGGCAGCGGCCCCGGCACCGTCACGGCGGCGGGGGCACGGGCGGGCGGCGCGGTGGCGGCCAGCGAGATGACGACCTCGTGCGCGCGGCGGCCGAACCAGCCGTGCTCCGCCGGTCCTGTCGCCTCCGACACGACGGCGCTCTCGCCGGCGCCGTCCAGGTGGGCGCGGAGCAGCGCCAGGCTCATGGGCTCGTCCAGATCCAGGCGCAGCCGGCGGTCCGCCGTACCCACGGACACGGCGGCCGGCAGCCGCAGGCGGGCGCGCAGCTCTGTCATGGCCCGCACCCACTCCGGCCACGCGACGCCCGGCCCGGGCAGTGCCTCGGCGGGAATGCGCCACTGAGCGGGCGCGAGCACACTGCGGCCGTACCGGACCCGTGGCAGGAACGGCAGACAGGCCGCCGCCCCCCAGGAGAACGGCGACACCACAGCCGCCCGAGCACGCGGGATCTCGAACAGCAGGCGCGCGACCGGCGGCATCGCATGCCGCGCCACCGCGCTGCTCAGCACCGGCTCCACCACCTGCCGCCGCGACGGCGACAGCAGGTACAGCCGGTCGTTGTCCGCAGTGACCGCCAGATCCCGCCAGGGGATCCGCCGGTCGGGGCCGGCGCGGTGCTCGGCCAGGGTGATCAGCTCCGGCAGCAGGAGCGGGGTACGGGCGACATCCTGGGCGCGCGGATGCCGGGCGGGGAACGACAACTGGGCGGGCACGGCACCGTCCACCGCGACGGGCAGCCGACCGTAGAGGCCGACCATCTGACTCCGGTCCCCGTCCTTCCAGCCGCTGCCCTGCCGGTCGCGGTCGCGTGGGAGACCGTCCTGCGGCTGGTCGTCCCGCAAGTCGCCGTCTTGCCTGTCACTCAGGAGGTCGGCGAACCGGCCCACCAGGCCGGCCGCCGTGCCGTCGACGGCGAGGACCATCATGGTGAAGGCTCCGGCGGTCAGCGCGTCGATGGTGGGCGCGTGGACTTCGGCGACCAGCTCCATGTACGGGAGCGGTCGTGCCCCATCCACACTGTCTGCCGCCAGAGCCTCGATCACGGCATCGTCCAGCACGATCTCCTGCGCGCCGTCCAGAGCCGCCTGCTGTGCCAGGGCCAGCAGGCGCTGATCCCTGCGCGACAGGGGCGCGGGGACGGCAGGCCCGTCGTAATGGCCGGGGAACCCCAGCCCCGCCGTGGGATCGACGAGTTGCTCGATCGGTACGACGCCGCCGACCCCGTACCGGTCCAGGAACATGACGTGGTACTCCCGCCAGGCGGGATGCCCGGCCGGGTCCGGCGTCAACCGCCATAACGCCCCGGCGGCGGACTCGGCCTCGGCAGCCACCTCCCGAGGAAGTACCACGGTGCCGCCCAGCCGCAGGTCCACCGCGAGCGGCTGGGCGACCTCAACCGGCACCAGGTCCCGCATCCGCTCCCCGACCGCTCGCCTGGCCCGTACGGCGGCCTCGCCGGTCGCCTGATCGGCCGCCCGCAGCTCCGTGTGGATCGCACGCAGTTCCCGCACCAGCCGAACCACCTCGGAGCCCCGGCCCAGCGTGCCCACCTCGAACCCCTGACCCAGCGATCCAACCTCGGACTCTCTGCCCAGCGAGCTGATCTCGGACTCCCGGACCTGCGGAGCGGCTTCGACCTCCCGGCCCGGCGGGGCGGCCTCCCGTACCTGCTCCTGCGGGGTGGTGTCATCGAGCGAGTCCGCCGCGTCTCGCAGCCGGTCGAGCACGTACGCGAGCCCGTCAACGCTGGTCGAAGGAGCACGCAGGCTGGTGATCAGCAGCCCGCACGTGACGAGCTCCGCGACCATCGTCTCGATCGCCGGGACCTTGGCATTGGGGAACGCGGCGGCCAGCCCGTCGACCAGGTCACCAGCCCGAACGGGTGCCTGGGCCAGCTCCATGACTGTGCGGACGGCCACGCTGTGCCGTACCGACACCTCCGTCAGCTCACTGCGAGCCGGATCGCCCGCGTGCGGCTGCCAGGGCACCACGAGGCGTTCCCCCCGTACGAACGCGAGATCGTTCACCATGACCGGGAGGCGATGCCGCAGCTCCGGGTCCGATTCCAGGCGGGCGATCACCGCGGCCAGCCACACGCCGTCCGCCGTCGTCCGCGTGCGCGGGTCTCCGGCCAGGTGCTCCGGCTCCGCGCCGAAGCGGAGCGGGGCTACGCCCGCGAACGTCCCGAAAGGCGTGGCTCGGCCGCGCATCCGCACCAGATACCGGGCCAGTGACAGCGCCATGCGCCGGAGGCGACCGGGGCGGGGCCGACGGCCCGCGCGGACTGCCTCGATCTGGGCCGCCAGGATCGGGCTGGCCAGTGAGACGGCCGCTGCCACGGATTCCCGCGCCCAGACCTGAACGAGCCACCCGCACCACCGCTCAACGTCGGCCTCGTCATCCAGCTCGCGCGACAGCGGGACATGCGGCTCGGGGCGCGGCGCGACATACGGCTGAGGGGGCGGTGGGGCATGCGGCTCGGGCCATGGAGGGAGATCCAATTCAGTCCCGTGCGCGGTGGCGCGGATCAGCGCCGCGTCAAAGTGCCGGTACGGCTGCGAACGCTGGACGCTCACGCTGAGGCCTCCCACATTGCGCGCCTGACCCGGCGGCGGTGGCCGTCCAGCTGCCGCCGGGACGGCTCGGCGGGCCCGTCACCCCCGAGTGTCGCACGCGCGTGGCGCCCGTTCCGTACCGCGAAGACGATCAACCACGAGCTCAGGGCCTGCTCCACCGGCTGCCAAAAATCTGTAGTGGCTGCGGTAGACATTCGCGATGACGGAAGCTAGAGTTTCTGACATCGCAAGAAACGGATCCAACCGGGCAGAACACGAAGACCCCAGCACCACGACGAGCTGCCCGGATGATTTTGACGAAATACCAGGTGATGGCAGCAGGTCGGACTGACGGGGCCAGCGCAGTGGCAAGGGGCCCTGGCCGTGGACGCGCTGCCACACGAGAAGTAGGAAAAGAAGTTCGAGTAAGAGAAGGGAGCGTTGAACGCCATCGGGATCGCCCGCTGCCGGCTGATCACTCGCCGCTCGGGTACCGGAGTTCCACAGATGGGAAGGTGGTACACGGTCACGCATCCGCGATCCCCGCGTCATGGCCGTCCACTACGGCTGATGCGGACGACAGTAGACCGGCTAGATGGCCGGTAGATGGTGTTGAACCTCTTCGGGGCCCCGGCGCAATACGCGCCGGGGCCCCCTGACGCATGCGGAAGGCATTTATGGATCAAACACCTCCAGCACGTAGCGACCCCACACTCGCACCCAGCAAAGCCAATGACCGGTTCGACGATGAGGACTACCCCGCCTACAGCATGGGCGCGGCCGCGGAGATGCTCGGCGTCACCGCCGCCTTCCTACGTGCGTTGGGCGCCGCCAAACTGATCGAGCCGCAACGCTCCAGCGGTGGCCACCGTCGCTACTCCCGCTACCAACTACGTCTGGCGGCCAGGGCCCGCGAGCTCGTCGACCAGGGCACCGCCCTCGAAGCCGCCTGCCGCATCGTCATCTTGGAAGACCAGCTCGCCGAAGCGCTGCGGATCAACCGTTCCCGGGAGCGTTCGGACGAAGGCTGACGCCTGACGACGGTGATCATGCCTTGAGGGCTTCGTCAGGGGGTCTCACCGGTCGCGCAGGCGCACGAGGTAGCCGGTGATGTGGTCGTGGGCGGCGGTGACGGCGCGGATGGCCAGGTTGTCGATTTCCTGCGGTGGCCGGGCGTCTCTTGGGACCAGCGTGGCGTAACCGTGCGCCATGGACAGATGAACGTAGACGAAGTCCGTCGTCTCGGCCCAGGAGATGTCGTCGGGCAGGGCGGCCGAGGCCAGGGCCATGAGGGTGTCCATGAGGCGGCGGCCCTGCTCCTGGACGGTCTGTTTGTAGGGGGCGCCGAAGTCGTACGAGTAGACGAGGTCGACGCCGGCGCGATGATCCAGGACATAGCGGGTGTATGCGCCCGCGGTGGCGGCGAGCCGGTCGATCGGGTCGGGTCCCGCCTGCTCGGCCGCCTGGGCGAGGAGGTCGGCGATGTCGGCGACGATGGCGGCCGCGCAGGCGGCCAGCAGAGCCTCGCGATCGGGAAAGTGGCGGTAGGGCGCCGCCGACGACACACCCGCGCGGGCGGCGACCTTGGACACGGAGAAACCCGCCACGCCGATCTCGGCCAGGAGTGCGATGCCCTCGCGGATCAACCCGGCGCGCAGGTCGCCGTGGTGGTAACCGCGTTGCGGTGTCGTTGGACTGCTCACGGCGAACGATTGTCCCCTCTTCCAGATGTTAGAGTACTCTTACTTTATGTAAGAGCCTTCTAACATTCGGAACAGAGGCGCATCATGGAGCAGCGAAATCTCGGACAACAGGGCCTGACGGTGTCGGCTCTGGGATACGGCGCGATGGGGATCTCCCTGGCGTACGGACCCTCGGACAAGGAGGAGGGGGCCGCGACGATCCGCCGGGCCCACGAGCTGGGAGTGACGTTCTTCGACACGGCCGAGCTCTACGGACAGGGCGAGAACGAGCGGATCGTCGGGGCCGCGCTCGCACCGGTGCGGGACGAGGTGGTCATCGCGACGAAGTTCGGGTTCGACTTCAGCGGCACCCGGGAGGGCGGCGTCGACAGCCGTCCCGAGCACATCCGCGAGGTCGTCGACAACAGCCTGCGCTACCTCGGCGTCGACGTCATCGACGTGCTCTACCAGCACCGCGTCGACCCCAGTGTGCCGATCGAGGACGTGGCCGGGACGGTCAAGGAGTTCGTCGAGGCCGGGAAGGTACGCTACTTCGGCCTGAGCGAGGCGGGCGCCAACACCATCCGCCGCGCGCACGCCGTACATCCCGTGTCGGTTCTGCAGACCGAGTACAGCCTGTTCGAGCGCGAGGTGGAGTCCCTCTTCCCCGTCCTGCGCGAGCTCGGGATCGGGTTCGTCCCCTACTCGCCGCTCGGCCGGGGCTTCCTCACCGGCCAGGCCAAGCCCGGCGCCGAGTACGACGCCACCGACATGCGAGTCTGGGACGCCCGCTTCCAGCCCGGCAACTACGAGAAGAACGTGGCGGCCACCGACCAGCTCGCCGACCTGGCCGCCACCAAGGGCGCCACGGTCGCCCAGCTCGCCCTGGCCTGGCTCCTCGCCCAGGGCGACGACATCGTCCCCATCCCAGGCACCCGCGACCCCAAGCGCCTGGCGGAGAACGTCGCCGCCGCCGATCTCACCCTCGACGACACCGACCTGAAGCTCATCGCCGACATCCTCCCGGCCGGCGGCTTCGGCGCCCGCTATCCCGAGCAGCACCTCCCCACCTGGGACTGACCCGCGCGAGTGCGCTACTTCCGGCCCAGTGTGTCATGACGCGCTGGGCATGGTCGGATACGTACAGTAGTGCACATGAATGCCGTTGATCTCGCACGCTGGCAGTTCGGGGTCACTACGGTGTACCACTTCCTGTTCGTGCCCGTCACGATAGGGATGTCACTGCTGGTGGCGATCCTGAACACGGCCTGGGTACGGACCGGCAAGGTGGCCTACCTGCGCGCCACCAAGTTCTTCGGGACGCTCTTCCTGATCAATTTCGCTATGGGCGTGGTGACGGGGATCGTGCAGGAATTCCAGTTCGGGATGAACTGGAGTAGCTATTCCAGGTTCGTCGGCGACATCTTCGGGGTGCCGCTCGCGCTGGAGGCGCTGCTGGCGTTCTTTCTGGAGTCGACGTTCCTGGGGCTGTGGCTTTTCGGTTGGGATCGGCTGCCGAAGAAGGTGCATCTCGCGTGCATCTGGATTGTCGCGTTCGGCACGGTGCTGTCCGCCTACTTCATTCTGGCCGCCAATTCGTTCATGCAGTGGCCGGTGGGCTTCCGGCTCGACGGGCGGGCCGAGTTGGTCGACTTCGGGGCCGTGTTGAGCAACAAGGTCCTGCTGGTCACCTTCCCGCACACGATCTTCGGGTGCTGGCTGGCCGGTGGCGTGATCTTCATGGCGGTTTCCGCCTGGCATCTGGCTAGAAAGCGGGATATTGACGTCTTTCGTCCGTCGCTTCGGCTGGGCATCGTGGCGGTGCTGCTGGGCGCGCTCGGCACCCTCGTGTCCGGGGATCTCCTCGGCAAGATCATGACGCAGACCCAGCCGATGAAGATGGCCGCCGCCGAGGCGCTCTACGAGACGCGGCAGCCCGCGCCGTTCTCCGTGTTCACCATCGGGACGCTGGACGGCACCAAGCCGATCTACCAGCTCGAGATCCCGGGCCTGCTGTCCCAGCTGGCCACCGGCTCGTTCAGCGGCAAGGTCGAGGGCGTCAACAACATCCAGGCGGACTACGAACGCAGGTTCGGACCGGGCGACTACCGTCCCTACATCCCGGTCGCCTACTGGGGTTTCCGGCTGATGATCGGCTTCGGCATGCTCGCCGCGCTGGTGGCGCTCCTCCTGCTCTGGCTGACCCGCGGACGAATGATCCGCGGCAAGGACTGGATGTGGAGGGCCGCCGTCTGGTCGGTCGTGCTGCCCTTCCTCGCGAACAGCTTCGGGTGGATCTTCACCGAGATGGCCAGGCAGCCGTGGATCGTCTTCAGCCAGATGAAGACCGCGCGTGGCGTGTCGCCGAGCGTCGGCACGGGGACCGTACTCACCTCGCTGATCGTCTTCACCGCCCTGTACGGCGCGCTGGCCCTGGTGGAGGTCGGTCTCATGATCAAGTACGGCAGGGCGGCCCCGCCGCCCGCCGACGGTGCCGAGCCGCAGGACGGCGGCGAGACGTCCTTCGCCTACTAGGGGGATCGGGTAGTGGAGCTCACCGAGATCTGGTTCGTGGCGATCGCCGTCCTGTGGGTCGGGTACTTCGTCCTGGAGGGGTTTGACTTCGGCGTCGGCATGCTGCTGCACGTCATGGCACGGAACGACGCGGAACGCCAGGCGATGCTCGACACGATCGGCCCCGTCTGGGACGGCAACGAGGTGTGGCTGATCACCGCGGGCGCCGCCACGTTCGCCGCCTTCCCCGAGTGGTACGCCTCACTGTTCAGCGGGTTCTACGTTCCGCTGCTGCTCATCCTGCTGGCGCTGATCGTGCGCGGGGTGGCCATCGAGTACCGCGGCAAGCGGGACTCCGTGCCGTGGCGGCGGTGGTCGGACGTGGGCATCGCGATCGGCTCGTTCGTGCCCGCGCTGCTGTGGGGGGTCGCGTTCGCGAACATCGTGCGGGGGGTGAAGCTCAACTCCCACCACGACTACGTCGGTACGTTCTGGGATTTGATCAATCCGTACGCGCTGCTCGGCGGGCTGACCACGCTGACCCTGTTCGTCACGCACGGAGCCGTGTTCGTGGCGTTGAAGACCAGCGGCGAGATCAGCCGGCGCGCGACCACGCTGGCGCTGAAGACCGGCGGCGTCGCGGCCGTGCTCGCGGTGGTCTTCCTGGCCTGGACGCAGTTCCATGGCGGCGGGCCCGGCACGGTGATCCTGGCCGCCCTCGCCGCCCTTTCCTTCGTGGCCGCGCTCGGCGCCATCGCCAAGGGCCGTCAGGGATGGGCGTTCCTGCTGTCCGCGGTCGCCGTCGGCGTGAGCGTGATCTGCCTGTTCGTGGTTCTGTATCCCAACGTCCTGCCTTCGACGGTCAACCCGGCCTACAGCCTGACCCTCCAGAACGCGGCCTCGACGCCGAAGACGCTCGGCATCATGACCAGGGTCGCGGCGATTTTTCTGCCGCTGGTGGTGCTCTACCAGAGCTGGACCTATTGGGTTTTCCGCCACCGAATCAGCGCCGGTTGATGTCTTTTCTCCGCGCCAGTACGACCATTTGTATACATTGTCGCCGCTAAAAGGAAACGGAACTTCAACCTCCTGTAAAACGCGATTGCCAGCCTTTCTTCCGGGGCACTGAGAATCGAGAGCCGAGGAAAGGATCATCCATGACACTCGTTCTCGGCACGTCTCTCCAGGAACGCGACGAAGCCGGCCTCGCGCTGGCGGAGGACGCCGAGCGAATCGCCCGCGCGTGCCATGCCGTGGCCCTGCGCTTCCATCTGGGAGGCAGGCTGCTGAGCTTCGGCACCGGTCAGTCGGCGGCCGACGCGGCGCATCTCGCGGTGGAGTTCGTCCATCCGGTGATCGTGGGCAAGCGCGCCCTGCCGGCCTTCTCGCTGGCCAACGACGCGTCGGCGATGAGCGGGCTCGCCCGCGCGGGAGTGTTCGCGACGCAGTTGCGGTTGCTCGGGCGCGCCGGGGACATCGCAGTGGGCATCACGATCGACGAGGACTGTGCCGAGGTGGCGGCGGGGCTCGCCGTGGCGCGTGAGATGGGCATGACGACGGTGGCGCTGACGAAGGCGGGCGGGCTCGGCAGCGCGGTGGTGGATCACCTTCTCACGGCACACAGCCGTGATCCGCGGGTCGCCCGCGAGCTCCAAATGACGACATATCACGTGCTGTGGGAGTTGGTGCATGTGTTCTTGAACGACCCTCGGCTCGCGGCGACGGAGGTCTCCCAATGACCTCGCCGGGAGATCCAGACCAGTCCAGTCCGACGGCTTCGCCGGGAGGTTCGGACCGGTCGAGTCCGGAGTGCCCCGACGAGGTGTGTGTGACCTGCTCGGACATGGCCGTACCCGTCCGGATCGTCGCCCTGCGGCCCGGCCACCTCGCGCTGGCCGACACCGCCGTCGGCGCGGAGGAGATCAGCGTCCGGCTGGTCGACGCGCGGGCCGGCGACGTGGTCCTGGTACACGCGAAAGAGGCCATCGCGGTGCTGGAGAGAACGGTGCCAGAAAGAACAGTTCCGGAAAGAACAGTTCCAGAAAGAACGGTGCCGGAGTGAGCGGTGCTGGAGATAAGGCGGTGAATGACGCGCTCTATCCCTTCCTGTCCTCTGCGGCGGGCGACGTCGAATCGCTGCTGGCCACGGTGACCCGGTCCACGGCGGAGAAGGCCCAGGAGATCGTCGCGCTGCGACGAGAGGTGCTCACCCTGCTCGGCCCCCGGATCGCCGCGTGCGCCGGGGCGCTCGCCGCGGCGTTCGCCGCCGGCGGTCGGCTGTTCACCTTCGGGAACGGGGGCAGCAGCACCGACGCGCAGGCCGTGGCCCACCTGTTCCTCGCTCCCGGACCCAGCCACAGAGGGCTGCCGGCGATGTCGTTGACGACCGACATCGCGCTGCTGACCGCGCTCACCAACGACATCGGCTTCGACGCGGTCTTCGCCCGGCAGCTCGCCGCCCTGGGCACCGGTACGGACATCGCGATGGGGATCTCGACGAGCGGCGGCTCGCTGAACGTGGTACGCGGGCTCCAGGAGGCGAAACGCCTCAGCATGGTGACGGTCGGGCTCGCCGGTTCGGGGGGCGGCCAGCTGGCCGAGTGCGGTGCCGTCGATCATCTGCTGGTCATCCCGTCCTCGTCCGTCCATCGGATCCAGGAGGCGCAGGCCACCGTGTGCCATGTGCTGTGGGAGTCGGTTCAGCGGGCGTTGGACGAGGCGGACTGACCGTTGGACCCGATCATGCGCTCCCGGATCCGGGTCGAGGGCATCGTCCAGGGCGTGGGGTTCCGGCCGTTCGTCCACGGCCTGGCCATCCGGTACGGCCTGTCGGGCACGGTCGGCAACGACGGCTTCGGGGTGTTCATCGAGGTCGAGGGCCCACCGGGGGCGGTGAGCGCGCTGGTCGAGGCGGTCAGCGGGAACGCGCCCGCGCTGGCGGTCGTGGACCGGGTGAGCGTGGAATCGGTTCCCTCCACAGGCGCCCGCGGCTTCCGCATCGTCCCAAGCGAGACAGGCGAACCAAGAAGCGGGATGGGCGTACCGAGCGGGATGTGCGTACCGAGCGGGATGTGCGTACCGAGCGAGAAAAGCGTCCAGAGCACGACCGGCGGACCGGGCGTGATCGGCGGCGCCCCACGCGCGCATGTGTCGCCGGACGCGGCGACCTGTGACGACTGCCTGGACGAGCTGTTCGACCCGGCCGACCGCCGCTACCGCTACCCCTTCGTCAACTGCACCAACTGCGGCCCCAGGTTCACGATCATCACGGCCATCCCCTACGACCGCGCCGCGACCACCATGCGGACCTTCGCCATGTGCACGGCGTGCGCGACCGAGTATCGCGATCCCCGCGATCGCCGCTTCCATGCCCAGCCGGTGTGCTGCCCCGCCTGCGGTCCCACGCTCGTCCTGCACACCTCCGACGGCGCGGTGATCGCGGGCGATCCGGTGGCCGAGGCGGCGGCGCTGCTCCGCAGGGGGTCCATCCTCGCGGTGAAGGGGCTCGGCGGCCATCACCTGGCCGTGGACGCCACCGACGAGGACGCGGTCGCGGCGTTGCGGGCCCGCAAGCACCGTGGGGACAAGGCGTTCGCCGTGATGGCGCCGGACCTGGCCGCCGTACGCGAGCTGTGTGAGCTGGACGGCGAGGCGAGCGGGGTGGTCGCCGCCCTCACCGGCGCGCGCCGCCCCATCGTGCTGCTGCCACGACGCCCCGGCTCGCCCATCGCCGTCTCAGTGGCGCCCGGCAACCGGGACATCGGCGTGCTCCTGCCGTACACGCCCCTGCACCACCTGCTGGCCCGCGAACTGGGCCGCCCCTTCGTACTGACCAGCGGGAATCTGTCGGGCGAGCCCATCGCGCACCGCGACGAGGACGCGCGGCGGCTGGCCGCCGACGCCTTCCTCACCCACGATCGGCCGATTCACGCGGGCCTTGACGACTCGGTGGTCCGGGTCTTCCGCGACGTGGAGGTTCCGGTACGGCGAGCGCGCGGGCACGCTCCCGCGCCACTGGCGCTGCCCTGGACGTTCCCCCGCCCGGTGCTCGCGTGCGGAGCGCAGCTCAAGAGCACCTTCTGCCTGGCGACGGGCGGCCACGCGTTCGTCTCCCAGCACCTGGGCGACCTGGAGAACTACGCGACGATGCAGGCCTTCGCCGGTGGCGTCGCGCACTTCCGGCGGCTGTTCGGGATCGAGCCGGAGGTGGTGGCGCACGACCTCCACCCGGAATACCTGTCCACCAAGTACGCCCTCACCCTCGACGGCGTCCAGCCACTCGGCGTACAGCACCACCACGCCCACATCGCCTCCTGCCTGGCCGACAACGGCGAGCCCGGCCCGGTCGTCGGCGTCGCCCTCGACGGCACGGGGTACGGCACGGACGGCACGATCTGGGGCGGCGAGCTGCTCGTGGCCGACCTGGCGGGCTTCGAGCGGGCCGGGCACCTGGAGCCGGTGCCGATGCCCGGCGGCGTGACGGCGATCCGGCAGCCCTGGCGGATGGCCGCGGCCTTCCTGCACAGCGCGTACGGACCCGAAGGCTTCGACGACCTCGACGTGGTTCGCCGCAATCACGACCGGTGGCCGGCCGTGGCGGCGCTCGTGGCGAACGGCCCGGCGGATCGGGTGACGTCGAGCGCCGGGCGGCTGTTCGACGCGGTGTCCGCGCTGCTCGGGATCCGGGACACGGTCACCTACGACGGGCAGGCGGCGGTGGAGCTGGAGCAGCGGGCGGATCCGGGGGTTCGCGGCGGCTATCCGGTCGCCGTCGCCGGAACGGTCATCCGCAGCACCGACCTGATCCGCGCGGTCGTCGATGACCTTCGCCGGGGCGAGGCGTCGGAGGTGATCGCGGCGCGGTTCCACCACGGGCTGGCCGAGGCGGTGGTGACGGCCACGACGCGGGTCGCGGCCGCCAACGGCTTGGAGGCGGTGGCGTTGTCCGGCGGGGTGTTCTGCAACACCCTCCTCCTCGGCGCCGTGGTCGACGGGCTGCGCCGCCACGGCCTGCGCGTTCTGCTGCACCGGCGCGTCCCCTGCAACGACGGCGGCATCAGTCTCGGGCAGGCCGTGGTGGCGGGCGCTCGGGATCGAGCGACCCGTTGACCACGACACCGGGAGCTCGGGATCGAGCGACCCGTTGACCACGACACCGGGAGCTCGGGACAGAGCGACCCGCTGAACACGACACCGGGAGCTCGGGACAGAGCGACCCGCTGAACACGGCGCAGGGCGTCAGCAGATGCGCGGCAGCGGGTCGCCGACCAGCAGGTCCACGATGCGGGTGCCGCCGAAGGCGGTCCTCAGCAGTACCAGGCCGGGCGGGTCCTCCCCGACCCACCCGATGATCGCGGCCCCGGCGCCGACCGGATGGCCGCGCATGATGTCGACCGCCTGCTCGGCGTGATCGCCGTCGACGACGGCGACCAGCCGCCCTTCGCAGGCGACGTACAGCGGGTCGATCCCGAGCAGCTCGCACATCCCGGTGACCGCGGGCTGGACGGGTACGGACTCCTCGTCCATCACCACGGAGACGCCCGAGGCACCCGCCACCTCGTTCAGCACGGTGGCCACACCACCTCGGGTGGCGTCCCGCAACGTCCGCACCTGGGTGGGAAGGGCGTCCAGCAGCTCGGCCACCAGGCCGTTCAACGGCGCGGTGTCCGAGACCGTGTCCGCCTCGATGCCGAGCTCGCCACGGGCCAGCATGATGGCGACACCGTGCTCGCCGATCGGCCCGGACACGATGACCGCGTCGCCGGGCCGGGCCGCGGAGATGGACGGCGTGGCCGGGCGCTCGACGACGCCGACGCCGGCGGTGGTGATGTAGCAGCCGTCGGCCTTGCCCCGCTGGACCACCTTGGTGTCGCCGGTGACGATCGTGACGCCCGCCGCCTCCGCCGCGGCCGCCATCGAGGCGACGATCCGCCGCAGGTCGCCGACCGGGAACCCCTCTTCGAGGATGAACCCGGCGGACAGGTACAGCGGACGGGCCCCGCACACCGCGAGGTCGTTCACGGTGCCGTTGACCGCCAGGTCGCCGATGTCGCCGCCGGGGAAGAACAGCGGGGAGACCACGAAC
Organism: Nonomuraea sp. NPDC049158; assembly: GCF_040648335.1. NCBI lineage: Bacteria > Bacillati > Actinomycetota > Actinomycetes > Streptosporangiales > Streptosporangiaceae > Nonomuraea > Nonomuraea sp. NPDC049158. Next base: position 176,916 of record NZ_JBEZDM010000004.1, on the reverse strand, counting down.
GCGTCGGTGGTGAACACCGCGCGGGAACCGTCCAGCGCCAGCATGGCCCCGTCCTCCAGCGGGGCGAGCAGCGGATTGCGGAACGCCTCCAGGAAGACCGCGTCGATCAGGGTCCGGGTCGCCTTGCCGCCGGAGCCGTGCGCCAGGGTGATGCGTTCCTCCCGGACCACCGCGCGGCGCCGCCGTACGCGCTCGATCCGGTCGAGGACCTGCTTCTCGGTGGTCATGCCCGGGTCGCCTCCCGCACTCGTTCCCGGCTGAACCGGCCGAAGTTGTAGTACGCCGCGCACGCTCCCTCCGAGGAGACCATGCAGGTCCCGATCGGCGTCTCCGGGGTGCACGCGGTGCCGAACACCTTGCACTCCCACGGTTTGAGCACGCCCTTGAGCACTTCGCCGCACTGGCAGGCCATGGGGTCGGCGATGCGTGTGCCGGGGATGTCGAAGATCCGCTCCGCGTCGAAGGCGGCGTACTCCTCGGCCATCTCCAGCGCCGAGTGCGAGATGAAGCCGAGCCCACGCCACTCGAAGTGCGGGCGTACGCGCATCACCGTCCCGATCGCCTCCATGGCGACCCGGTTGCCCTCCCACGGGACCACCCGCGCGTACTGGTTCTCCACCTCGCCACGGCCCTCGGCCAGCTGGCCGAGGAGCAGGTCGACCGCGTGGAGGATGTCGAGCGGCTCGAACCCGGCGACCACGAACGGCTGCCGGTAGTCGCGCGCGATGAACTCGTACGGCCGGCAGCCGATGATCGTCGAGACGTGGCCGGGCCCGATGAAGCCGTCGAGCCGCAGGTCGGGCGAGTCGAGGATCGCCTTGACGGCCGGGATGATCAGGACGTGGTTGCAGAAGACGGAGAAGTTGTCGATGCCCTCCTCGGCCGCCCGCAGCACGGTCACCGCCGTCGACGGCGCCGTGGTCTCGAAGCCGATCGCCATGAACACGACCCGCCGGTCCGGATTGTCCCGGGCGATCTTGAGCGCGTCGAGAGGCGAGTAGACCATCCGGATGTCGGCGCCCTGGGCCTTGGCGTCGAGGAACGTGGCCGCTCCCCCGGGCACCCGCATCATGTCGCCGAACGACGTCATGATCACGTCGGGCTGCCGGGCGATGTGGACGGCGTCGTCCACTCGTCCCATGGGGATGACGCAGACGGGACAGCCCGGCCCGTGCACGAGCGTCACGGCCTCCGGCAGGTAGTCCTCGATGCCGTGCTTGTAGATGGTGTGCGTGTGTCCGCCGCACACCTCCATGAACTTGTACCGGCGTCCCGGTTCGCACCGGGCGGCTATCCGCGCGGCCAGCGCCCGGGCCGCGTCGGCGTCGCGGAACTCATCGACGAAGCGCATCGCGCTCCTTGCAGAGGAGGGTCATGAGATGTCCGATTCCTTGAGCGCGTCGATCTCGTCGGTGTACGCCTGCCCGAGTCCGTGCAGCATGTCCATCACGGCCTTGGCCTCGGCCTCGGAGATCTTCGACAGGGCGAAGCCCACGTGGACGAGCACCCAGTCGCCGGGCTTGAGCTGGTCGTCGGCGAGCAGCCCCATGTTGATGCGGCGGCGTACCCCGCTGACGTCCACCATGGCGAGGTCGGTGTGCTCCTCGACGTCGCCCACCAGCTCACCGGGGATCCCGAGGCACATCCGCTTCCTCCTTGAACTGGACCGATTCCAGGACCAGCTCGTCGCCGCCGCGGACGTCCACGTCGTCGTCGCCGCACCGCGCGCAGACCGCGAGCACGTCGACGGACTCCGACTGGTGGCCACAGGCCCCGCAGTCCACGGTGACGGGCGTGACGACGAGGTCGAGCGCCGCCCCCTCGGCGGCGCTGCCCTCGGCGGCGAGCGCGAAGGCATGGTCGAACGCCTCGCCCACGACGGCGTGGCGGGCGCCGATCCGGACCCGCAGCCCGGTGACCCGCCGGCCGTCCGCCTGCTGCCGGACCAGGTCGACCAGGCCCTCGCACATTCCTAGCTCATGCATGAAGTGCCTACATCCTTCTCATGTTCAGGTAGCGCTTGATCTCCGGCCATTGCGCGGCGATCATCGCGACGACCGCGCACAGCGTCACCAGAGCCACCACCGGCCCCTTCCTCATCCGTTTCCACCTCCTCGGTTTTCAGTAACCCCGGTCCATCGATGGCTTCGATCAAGTCTCGACAAGGGACCGGACCGTCTTGAGTGCCGGGCCGAGAGCCGCGCGAACCGGCTCGCTCAGCTCGACCAGCACGTCTTCGTCCGGCGCCCCGGTCATCACGGTCGCCGGTTCGCAGGCGACGACGAGCACCCGGGGCGGTATCCGGCCCAGCTCGGCGGCCAGCCGGAGCACGCGTACCGGGTCCATGCCGTGGGTCTCCATGGGCACGCCCGCCTCCGGCTCGGCCGGTTCGAGTACGGTCAGCGTCCCGGGAGTCTCCCCGCGCGGCGCGGCGTCCACGAAGATCACCGTGTCGTAGCCGCGTTGCAGGGCGTAGGCCAGGTCCATACCGCGGATCCCGAAGTCCACGACGTCCACTCCGGGCGGCAGGTCCTCGGCCGCCAGCAGCCGCGCCACCTCGACGCCGAAGCCGTCGTCGCCCAGGAAGATGTTGCCAATGCCCGCGACCAGGACGCGGGCGGGCCGGCTCTCCTCCACGATCGGCTCCACCTCCTCGGCGGAGTAGAAGAACCGGTGTCCGGGCAGCTTCGCCTCTCCCAGGTCGCGGCCGGGATCCTCCTCAAGGGTGACGGCCAGGTGAAGAGCGCCCATCTCGTCCTGTTCGACGCTCTCGATGACGGCCACCCGGCCGCCGAGGGCCAGGTCGAAGACGTCCGCCCGCGAACGTGGGCGCAGCCGCACCCGGCTGCCCGCGCCGAGTGTCACGCCGTCCACGATCACCGTGTCCGGGCCCCGTCGTTCCATCCGGGCCCAGAAGTCATCCGTCGCGGTCATGTACCGGCTCCTGTTCGATCAGCGGACGGATCTCGCGTACGGTTCCGTGCAACCGCATGAGCCGCTCGGGTGTCAGCGAGGCGCATCGGTCGAGGATCTCCCTGGCCCGGGGATCGCCGTCGCGGATCTCCCGCCGCTCCTCCTCGGTCAGGGCGAGCACGCTCAGGGTGAGCAACTGGTCGATCTCGGTGGCGTCGAAGAGGTCACCCGGGCTCTCCGGCGCGATCCGGGGGTAGTCGTACAGGATGATCGGCGCCGAGAGCATGGTGTGCCGCTCGCCCTCCTCGCCCACCATGACCGGCCAGGCGCCGACGTTGTCGCAACCTTCCGCGAGCGGCCGCAGCTCCTCCGGCGGGTCGGTCAGCGAGACGAACCGCCCGCGCGGCGCGTGCAGGACCGTGTGCGCGGAGAGGAACGCCTGTTTCAGCCCCTCGGTACGGCTGCCGCCCGCCCAGCCGGTCGTGTTGGCGACCTCGACGGTGATCCGGAAGACGCCGGGCGCCGGGCGTTCCGCGCTGACCTCGATCCGCCCGCGCAGCGCCCGCCAGCTGCGCGAAAGCGCCCCGACCCCGCGCCCGTCCGGGCCGATCAGCCATTCGACGTCCCCGCCCTCGGGTATGTCGATGTCCACCACGGCGGCCCGCTGGACGAGACCCGCGAGGTCGAGCCCGAGCGCGGCGGCCTCCCGCTCGGTCGCCTCGTCCCTGGCCACGTGGCGCTCGCCCCCGGCCGTCAGCTCCGCGACCGGTACGAGCTCCTCGCCGGTGCCGCGCGCGACCTGGCGGGCGACGGAGTGCAGGAAGCAGACCCGGACGTCGATGGTGTCGGCCGGGTCCGCCTCGATCAGCACCTGGGTGCGCATCAGCGAGGAGTCGCCCGTCTCGGCGCACCGCTCGGGGTAGACGCCGCCCAGGGTCCAGCGCTGCGCGTTCTTGAGCGCCGAGTGGCGGTAGGGCCACAGCAGGTAGCCCTCGTACAGCACCGCGCGCGCGACCTGTGTCACCTGGTCCATCGGTCAGCCACCGCCCTCTTCACGTACAAGCAGTGCCGTCACGACGTCGTCCCAGGTCGTCAGGGTGTGCCGGACCTTGTAGTCGTACAGCCGGTCGAAGGCGTCGCGGTCCAGCCGGAGCCAGGCGCTGCGCGGGAAGTAGTGCTCCATGACGTCCTTCCAGACCCGGACCGGCATCCGGAACGCGACGTCGGTGTCCCACGGGATCCGGGCCGCCCGGAGCAGGCCGGCGTCGAGGTAGAAGATCGTCCCGCTGAACAGGAAGGTCAGCGGGACCTCACCGTCCGGCAGGGAGTGGAAGTACTTGGCGACCGCCACCTCGAAGTCGTAGGTGCAGGCCACGTCGATGCTCGCCACCGTGTGCCCGTCGAAGCCGGGCACCTGCGTCACCGCCCGCGCCCACAGCAGGCTCCTCGACGTCCGGCCCCAATCCTCGGGCGCGCCGAACAGATCGGTGAGCCGCTGCCGGGTGGTCGGGTCGTACTGGCGCCGCGCGGCGTCGATGCGGATGTGGGTGTCCAGCGCGACGCTGCGGATCGGCGACGAGCCGGCGCCGTCGATCCGCAGCGTGAACCGCACCGTCGGCACCGCGGCGAACTCCACCGCCGCGGCGCTCTCGATCACGAACCTGAGCACCGGCGGCGGCGCGTCCTCCCGCGTGGCGAAGGCGGCGTCCGGCCTCATGCCGGGGACAGGTTCCGGCCTCATGCCGGGGACAGGTTGGGCATGGCCGGGTCGATCGGGTCGCGGTCCTTGGGGTTGATCCCGGTGGATCGGGCCGCCGTCGAGCAGCCGTCAGGAAGGTGACCGGGCTGCTGCTCGTAGTTGCCGACCGCGTTGCCCTCATGGACGCCCTTCAGGTGCGCGGTCATGTCGGGCCGCACATCGGGACGACCCACCTTGATGGTGCCGGTCATCGTGGAACTCCTTTCGACAGGCCCACGGGCATGGGCTTGGCTCGGCGCCCTAGCTCGGTGAAGAAGGCGCCGACCTCGTTCCAGACGTCCTGGCCGCCGGCCAGGCCCTTCCAGCGAGACCTGAGTACGGCGACGAGGGCGAAGCAGTCGTCGATCGGCACCAGCCAGTGGTCGCGCGCGTCGCGCGTCCGGTTGACCAGCAACGCCTCCACGTCGGGGGCCAGCCGCCGCAGCACGGGGTTGGCCTCCTCCACCGCGGCCCAGGCGGCCGGCTCGACCGCGGCCTCGACCGCTCCGGCCGGGCCCGGGTAGCGGATCACGGTCCGGCCCTCGGCCGAGTCGTGACAGGCGAAGGCCATCTGAACGGGAATGTCCAGGGCCGCCCAGGTGGCGTCGTCGAGGGCGAAGTCCGGCAGGTACCACCGGCGGTCGGGCACTAGGCGGTAGCGGTCCCCTTCGGCCGGTGGATGCTCGAAGAGCAGGGCGCACGGGCGGCAGGCACAGCGTGGTTCGCGGACCGCCGGTTCGAGCAGGTGACGGTGGTCGGCGGGGATGGGCGCGGCGCACAGTTCACACCGGCAGGGGTTGCCGTCGTGATCAGCCGCCGGCTGGTCAGCCGCACGCCGCTCGGCTGTCCGGTCGATGAGGCCGCGCAGACCCCCTCGTGCCATGCCGCGCTCCCTCACGACGTCCGCGCGCCGGGGTCGCGGCGCAAGGCGTCGATGGAGATCAAGACGGGTGGCGGGCCGATCTCCTCGACTTCAACCCGGTCGAGCTCCGGGGCCGCGTTGCGGATCGCCTCCTCCAGCAGAGCCGCCCGATCGGCGGTGCCGCAGCCGCCGCGACCGCGCAGCAGCCGTACGCTCGCCACACCGTCCGCCACGGCCACCGTCTCCACGGCCGCGCCGCCGAGCCGGGGCCGTACACCGCTCACGGCCTTCTCCACCCGGGCGGACACGTCCAGCGGGTGCAGGTCGTGCAGCACCAGCAGGTAGGAGACCAGTTCGTCCCGCACGAGCGCCGGCCCGAGCGTTTCGCCGCCGATCGCGACGATCCGGGCGAGCGCCTCGCCGTACAGGTCGAGCAACCCCTGGAGCACCTCGATGGTGGACTCCGGGTCGGGCAGCGACTCGACGCCGTCCAGCAGGGCGTCCACCCGGGCCAGCCGGTCGGCCACCTCGCGGTCGGTCAGTGACATCGCCCGCCCCTAACCGGAGATGCTCGCGCCCAGCGTCGGGGAGTGCACCTGCTTGAGCACCTTCCCGTCGCCGAGGTACATGTGGACACCGCACGGCAGGCAGGGGTCGAAGCTGCGGACCGTACGCATGATGTCGATGCCCTTGAAGTTCTCCGGACCGTTCTCCTCGAAGATGTGCATGCCCTGGACCGCGTCCTCGTACGGGCCGGGGGTGCCGTAGATGTCCCGTGGGCTGGCGTTCCACGGCGTGGGCGGGTACGGGTGGTAGTTGGCGATCTTGCCGTCGCGGATCACCATGTGGTGGGACAGGACCCCGCGCACCGCCTCGTGGAACCCGCAGCCGATCGCGTCATCGGGCACGTCGAAGTCGGCGAAGACCCGCGTCCGGCCGGCGCGTACCTCGGCCATCGCCTGGTCCAGGAAGTGGAAGGCCATCGCGGCGGAGTAGGCGACGAAGTAGATGCGGGCCCGGTTGCGCTCGATCGTGTTGGACCACTTGGGGATCTTCCACTCGAAACGCGTCTCCGGCAGTGCCGCGCTCTTGGGCAGGTTGATCTCCACGCTGTTGCCGGTCGCCCGGACGCCTCCGGTGTCGACGATGCCGGCCAGCGCGGTCGTCCAGAGCCGCGCGAGGGCCCCGCCCCCGGTGTCGAGCGCGAGGTGATCGCCCGTGCGGTCGTCGTACCAGCGGGGGCTCATGACCCAGCTGTAGTTGCCGTCCGCCAGGTCGCGCTTCTGCGGCTTGGGCAGCGTCGTCTGGTTCCACGGATGACGCCGGTCCACCGGGTTGCCCAGCGGGTCGTGGGTGACGAAGACCTCCTCGTTCACCCAGTCGTCGTAGAACGAGCTGCCCAGCAGGATGCGCATGCCGAGGTTGATGTCCACCAGGCTCGTGGTGCGCAGCTCGCCGTCCAGGACGATGCCCGGAGTGACGAACATGCCCCGGCCCCACTCGCCCATGTTCCGGTAGTCGTAGTCGACCACGGCCGGGTCCTGGAACGAACCCCAGCAACCTAGCATCGTCCGCCGCCGGCCGACCTCCTCGTACCCGGGCAGCGCCTCGTAGAAGAAGTCGAACAGGTCGTCGTTGAGCGGGACGACCTTCTTCACGAAGTCGAGCACCCTGAGCAGCCGCGACAGGTAGTCGGTGAACAGCTGAGGCGTCGCCACCGTGCCCACGCCGCCCGGGTAGATCGTCGAGGGGTGTACGTGCCGCCCCTCCATCAGGCAGAACATCTCCCGGGTGACCCGGCTGACCTGCAGCGCCTCGCGGTACATCGCGCCGGTGAACGGGTTGAACGCCCGCATGATGTCGGCGATCGTCCGGTACCCGTGGACGCCGCCATGCGGTGCCTCGGTGGTCTCCGCCCTGCGCAGCAGGGTGGGGTTGGTCTCCTTGACGATCTGCTCGCAGTAGTCGACGAAGACCAGATTGTCCTGGAAGAGCGTGTGGTCGAACATGTACTCGGCCGCCTCGCCGAGATTGATGATCCACTCGCCCAGCGGCGGCGTCTTGACGCCGTAGGCCATGTTCTGGGCGTAGACCGAGCAGGTCGCGTGGTTGTCGCCGCAGATACCGCAGATGCGGCTGGTGATGAAGTGCGAGTCCCGCGGGTCCTTCCCGCGCATGAACACGCTGTAGCCCCGGAACAACGAGGAGGTGCTCTTGCACTCGACGACTTCCTTGTTGTTGAAGTCGATCTTCGTGTAGATCCCCAGGTTGCCGATGATGCGGGTGATCGGGTCCCAGGACATCTCGACCAGCTGCCGAGTCTCCTGAGCCTCCTTGGATCGGATGGTCACCGCGACGTTCCCTCTCCCCTAGCTATGGTCCGGTTGGTAGCCGCTGGTCAGCTCAGGCCGGTTGTGGCGCCACTTCGGCTCCTTGTTGACCGTCCTGTTGGTGATGGAGCGCAGCTTGCGGATGACCGACCCGTACGCTCCGGTGGCGGTGGAGGACACCAGCGCGCCGGGTGGCTGGTCCATGAACGGCATGAACTTGTCCGGGAACCCGGGCATCGTGCAGCCGATGCAGATGCCGCCCACATTGGGGCAGCCGCCGATCCCGCCCATCCAGCCGCGCTTGGGCACGTTGCAGTTGACCACCGGTCCCCAGCAGCCGACCTTGACCTGGCATTTGGGGGAGTTGTAGTCCTTGGCGAAGTCACCCTGCTCGTAGTAGCCGGCGCGGTCGCACCCCTCGTGCACCGTCTTGCCGAACAGCCAGGTCGGTCGCAACTCCTTGTCCAGGGGGATCATGGGAGCCAGCCCCGCGGCCTGGTACAGCAGCCAGGTCAGGGTCTCCATGAAGTTGTCGGGCTGCACCGGGCAGCCCGGCACGTTGATGATGGGCAGCCCGCCGGCCGAGCGGAAGTCGTGGCCCAGGTAGTCGCCGAGTCCCATGCTTCCCGTCGGGTTGCCCGCCATGGCGTGGATGCCGCCGTACGTCGCGCAGGTGCCGATCGCGACCACCGCCCACGCCTGCGGCGCGAGCCGGTCGATCCACTGGTTGACGGTGATCGGCTGCCCGGTGACCGGGTCGTTCCCCATCGACGTCCAGTAACCGTCGCCGTTGATCTGCTCGTTGGGGATGGACCCCTCGACCACGAAGACGAACGGGCGTAGCTGGCCCTCCGCGGCCTGGTGGAAGGGGGCCATGAAGTCCTTGCCCACCTCCGCCGCCAGCACCTTGTTGTGCAGATGCACCTTCGGCAGTCCGGGCACCAGGCCGAGCAGCACCGCTTCGAGGCTCGGATTGGAGGCCGCCGTCACCGAGACCGTGTCGCCGTCGCAGCTCATGCCCTCCGAGGTCCACAGCACGTGAACCTCGTCCACAGCGGTTTTCGTCGTGGTTTCGCTCATGTACCCGGCCCTCGTCTCGGCAGCTGGGGGAATGCCGTAGGTATCGCCCCTAATGACAAGGAGTAAGCGTTCGATACACATAGTGACCGCGTCGATGGAGGAATGCGGACGGCCAGGTCACTTCCCTTACCGATTCCTGCATGATGCGCGGCGTGGACGGGGAGCGTGTATTATCCATACTATTTAGGTAGGAATAAGGGAATGCAAAGGGTCGGTGAGCAGCGGTGTCCCACTCCACGTCGTGGCCTAGCCTCGTCTCCATGTCGAACCCCGCGGACGCTCCCGCTGCCCTGCTCCCCGACCCTGACCGCGCGACCGTCGCGATCGCGCCACCGATCGCGGGCGAAGGGCACTGGGCAGGGGGCCCCAGTGCGGTCGCGGCGGACGGGCTGATCTATCTCGCCTACCGGCTGCGCCGCCCCGTGGGGGAGGGACGCGGGTACGCGGTGGTGGTGGCCCGTTCGGTGGACGGTGAGCGGTTCGAGACTCTGACGACGATCACCCGCGAGGAGATGGCCGCCGAGTCCCTGGAACGGCCCACCCTGGTACGTACCGAGGACGGGCGCTGGCGGCTGTACCTGAGCTGCGCCACCCCGGGCACCAAGCACTGGCGGGTGGAGGTGCTGGAGAGCGACGACCCCGCCCGGTTCGACCCGCGCTCGCGCGAGACCGTCCTGCCCGGCGACCCCAAGACCGGCGTGAAGGATTCGGTGATCGTCCGGCACGACGGGAAGTGGCACCTGTGGGCCTCCTGCCACCCGCTGGCCGACTCCGACGAGGCCGACCGGATGGTGACCGACTACGCCACCAGCGCCGACGGCCTGGAGTGGACGTGGCACGGCACGGCGCTGAGCGGGCGGCCGGGGCTGTGGGACGGGCGGGGCGTACGGATCAGCTCGGTACGTTTCGAGGGTGACCGGGTGCTGGCCTTCTATGACGGCCGGGCCAGCGCGGCGGAGAACTACGAGGAGCGCACCGGGATCGCCGTAGGGCCCGACCCCGGCGAGCTGACCCCGGTGGGGACCGCCCCGGCGGCCATGTCGCCGCACGCGGGCGGCGGCCTGCGGTACCTCGACATCGTCGACCTGCCGGACGGCCGCATCCGGCTGTACTACGAGTACACCCGCGCCGACGGAGCCCACGAGCTGCGCACCGAGCTGCGCTGATCGTCAGGGTGGGGTTCCGGAGGGTGGGTCCCAGAGGCGCCTGCCCCTGGGACCCAAGCCGCTGATCGTCAGGACGGGTGCGGGCGCCCGTTCTTGGACTGCCGCTGGCCGGGCGGCCGGGTGCCGACCAGCCCGCCCGAACGCTCCCTGGGCCTGAGCCAGTCGCTGAAATCCTCGCCGGTGACCTGCTGCAGGAGCCGGATGTCGTCGCTGAAGTACGGGATGAGCTGCCGGCGCTGCTCCCAGGTCAGGGGGCGGCGCGGGGCGGCCCGCCGCTGGAGCAGCTGCTCGACGGGATCGGCCAGCGTTCCGGGCAGGAGCCGCCGGACCGAGGACAGCACCGCGTGCCGCGGGCTCGCGTCGGGATGGGCCGTCACGTTCTCCCTCGGCATCTCGGTCAGCAGCCCCCGCTCCACCCCGAGGAAGCCGCAGATCCGGTCGAGCGTGTCGGCCGGGCGGTCGACGAGGTCCCGGTAGCGGAAGAGCAGCACCTGCTCGCGCGGGAACAGCTCGTACAGGGCGGCCAGCTGCTCGCCGTACCGGCCGAGTCCCACGTAGTGCCAGAAGTGCGCCCACCCGGCCGCGATCCGCCTGCCCTCCGCCTCGCAGGCGCGCACCACGTCGCCGATCGGTTCGAGCCCGGCCGACCACAGGTGGGTCCAGTTGGAGTGGGCGCGCTCGACCGGGTCACGCACGATCACGATGAGCTTGGCGTGCGGGAGGGCCGCCTTGATACGCCGCTGCGCGTCCCGGTCGTACAGGTAGAAGGGCGTGCACTCGCCGGCCAGCGTCCCGGCGGGCGCCGCGGCGAAGAGCGCCTCGTAGTCCTCGCGGCGCCAGACGTGCTCCCGGTACGTCTCCACGTCGCCGGGCCCGCCCCTGGTCGGCGGCGGGCCGTCGGTGAGGAAGTACTTGGGCTCCTTGACCTGCGGCAGGTAGAGCTGTGGATGCCGCTGGAGCGCGGCGTGCAAGGCCGTCGTTCCCGCCTTGGGGACGCCTACGACCAGGAAGTTCGGCATGTGCACGGTCATCCCTCCAAACCCCTACGTCTAACATCCAATTTCCTACCAACTATATAGGAAGTTGCAAGTAGAGATTTGGCCAGGACATGCTCACCGTGCGCAAAGGTGATGATCGGCAGGGTGTGTTCGGCGATGATCCCAGAGGTGGTGATCCGCCCGATCTTGTTGCCGACCGCCTCGGTGAACCACAGCGCGCCGTCCGCCGACGCGACTCGCTCTCATCTCTCGCCCGTCGCCCACCTGCGTCTGCGTCTGCGGGCGTACAGCGCCAGAGAGGCCGTCGACAGTGCCCCGACCCCGGCGATCGCGTACCAGAGGCCATCACCGTAAGCAGGGACGGGCCGGCCCTGGAGTCCCTCCGACGGCGCGGCCGCCAACCGGTCGGAGTCGGTCGCGCAGACGATGGGCCGCTTGCCGGCCTTGGCCGAGGCGCAGGCGACGGCCGCCAGCCGCTGAAGCTGCGCGGGCAACCGTTCGACCTGAAGGGTCACACTGAACTGGTCCGTCTTACCGGGGGGCAAGGCCCTGCTCCACGCGATCCGGTCCGCCGAGAGCTTGCCTTGCGGCGTTGACGAGACGAGCTTGAGGCCAGGCGTCAAGGTCTGCGTGAGCAGCAGGGCGGGCGTCTTGGCGGCACCCGTGTTGCTGATCTTGATGGTGTAGGTGAGCCGGTCACCCTGCTGCACACTGCTGTGCCCGTTGTCGATGCCGATGTGCAGCGCGAACGATCGATCGGGCTCGGCCGGGTGTGGCGCGTGGGCGTGTGCCGCGGGCATCCCGAGCGGCATCACGGCCAGCGACATGACCACCGCCGCACGGAGATGGGTGATCCGTGGGCGATGGTGGCACGCGTCGGCTTTCCGCACACGAGTAACGCGAAAGGTCATAGATCAATCCTTTTTACTGGAAAGACTCTTATGCCTGCGCAAAATCATCAGATGAACGCCGCATACACGAATGATAGAGCCGGAAGATCGCACATCTGCCAGCTCCATCTCGACACGCCGCAAGCCGTTCATAGAGTCGGCTAGAGAGTGGTGGCGACGTAATCCAGAGCGCCGGAGTAGATGTCCGGACGAACGAATGGGATGGTGATCCGATAGTTGTTGGTGATGCTGTCCCCGTCCGTGGACGACGCCGTGTCCTTGGTGGCCACGACCAGCGGGCCTTGGGTGAGATGGACGTAGGCGCCACCCTGAGCGGGCCCTTGAACCTCAAGGGTGGTCGCCGGGATGACATCAGTGTTGCCCACGATGGCCGGGGTCAGGTTGGCTGTGCGCGGGACGACGGTAACGGTGTAGCCGGCGAAGTTGTTCGTGGTCACCGTCATGGTGACCGGAGTCGCCCCCGTGGTGACGGTTTCCCCTGGCGCTCCGCTCAGGGTGAACGACGGGGTGAGATCCGTCAGGACGATCGACGAGGACACGTCGACGTGCGCCTCCGTGCTGCCCGTGTCCGTGTCCGCCAGAGCGGGTGCGGCAGTAGAAGCCAGGATTCCGACGGCCGTGACCGTCCCCGCCAGCACGAGGCACGCGCATGCGATGCCTGCTTTTCGAATTCTGGACATATCGCCCCCCATGTAAATAACATTGTTTATTCACTATAATCACCATGCCGCCTTTCCAGTAAACCCCACAAATGGCAGGTAGCACCCCATGTCATTGTGTGCTGGCAATATAGTCGAGCGCCCCCGAATACCTACCAGACGGGACAAAGGGGATATCTATCTCATAGTCATTACTGAGAGAGTCGCCGTTCTGCGCCGAGGGGCTGGACTGGTCGTGGACCGGAACCCGGGTGATGGCCGAGAGAGGCTGGAAGGTGGACGTACCGCTCTCACGGACCTTCAGGTTGGAGATCGGGATGGTGGCATCGGTGCCCGGCGCTGTGAGTGCCGGGGCGGCACTCCGGACGGTGACGGTGTAGCCGGCGGGGCTGTTGGTGACGACGGTCATCGTCACGGCGCCGTCGCCGCGGACCGTGGTGTGCGGGAGACCGGTCAGCGTGAAGCTGCTGGTGAGGTCGCTGAGGACGATGCTCTGGGCGATGACGTCGGTGTTCGCGGTGCACCGGACATCGGTGCCGCCGGTCGGGCAGTTGGCGCCGACGGCGGTCGAGACGGCGGTGTTGGTGAGGAGGCCGTTGCCGCTGTCCGGGTTGGCCGCGGTGACGGAGTAGGCGATGGTGGCGGTGGCTCCGATGGCGAGGCCGCCGGTCCAGGTCAGATCGGGCGCGGCGTAGGAGACGATGCCCGAGGTGGCGGAGGCGTCGGCGTTGTAGGTGGCGTCGTCCAGCACACCGCTCAGCGAGTCGATGAAGGTCGCCGGGTTGTAGGAGGTCTGTCCGGTGTTGGCGACCGTGATGGTGTAGTGGACGGTGCCGCCGGCCACGATCTCCGATACGTCGGCGACCTTGGTGATCGTGAGGGCCGGGACGAGAACGGTGACCCTGGCGATGCAGGCCGGGTCGGTGTTGCCGGCCGGGCAGTTATTGCCGAGCGCCGTTGAGGTGACCGTGTTGTAGAGGTTCTTGTCGCCCGGATCCGGATCACGCACGGTGATGGTGTAGGTGATGACAGCGGTGGCTCCGATGGCCAGGTCACCGGTCCAGGTCAGGTCGGGGCTGGTGTAGCTGAGGGTGCCGGTGGTCGCGGTGGCGTCGTTGTTGTAGACGGCGTCGGTCAGCACTCCGGACAGCGAGTCGGTGACGCTCGTACCGGTATAGGAGGTCGGCCCGGTGTTGGCGACGGTCACCGTGTAGGTGATCGTTCCTCCGGGTGTGATGGTCGCCGTGTCGGCGGTCTTGGTGATGGCGAGTTGTGGATCGAGGATGGTGACGGTGGTGGTGCAGGCCGGGTTGGTTCCGCCCACCGGGCAGGTGTTGCCCGGCGTCGCCGAGGTGATGGAGCTGGTCATCGTGCTGCCCCCGGTGTGGGGGTTGTTGACCGTCAACGAGGCGGTCAACGTCACCGTGGCCCCGATCGCCACATCACCGGTCCAGGTGACCGAACCGTCCGGATTGAAGTTCAGGCTGCCGGAGCTGACCGTGGCGTCACCGTTGTAGGTCGCGTTGTCCAGAGCGCCCGCGAGAACGAAGGTGAAGCTCGCATTCGTGTACGGCGTCTGCCCGGTGTTGGCGACCAGCACCGTGTAACGCACCACACCGGTCGGAACGGTGGTGCTCACATCGGTCGCACTGACGATCGTCAGCTCCGAGACCCCGACAGTGGTGGCACATCGAGGGTCGGGGCCGCCGGATGGGCAGTTACTGCCCGATGTCGCGGAGACCACCGCATTCGTGAGGCTCTTGTCACCCGTATCCGGGGACTTCACCGTGACGGAGTAGGTGATGGTCGCCACGGCGGTGGGGCCCAGCGCGCCGGTCCAGGTGAGATCGGGGCTTGAGTAGGAGACGGCGCCGGTCGACGCCGCGACGTCAGCGTTGTAAATCGCGTCGTCCAGCACACCCGAGAGCGAGTCGGTCAGCGTCGCCGCCGGGTAGGAGGTCTGCCCGGTGTTGGTCACCTTGATCGTGTAGTGCACGGTGGCACCCGGGGTCGTGGTGGCCGCGTCCGCGGTTTTCACGATCGTCAGAGCCGGGGTGAGCACGCCGACCGTGACGCCGCAGGCCGCGGTACGACCCGCGGCGGAGCAATTGCTGCCTACCGCCGTGGAGGAGACCGCGTTGGACATGATCTTGTCGCCTAGGTCCGGATTGTTGACGTGAACCGAATAGGTGATCGTCACGGTGGCACCGACCGATACGTCACCGGTCCAGGTCAGGACCTCACCGGAGAGCGACACCGTCCCCGCCGTCGCGGCGGCGTTGGCGTTGTAGGTCGCGTCGTCCAGCACACCCGTCAGCGAGTCGGTGACGTCGATCCCGGCATACGGAGTCTCGCCGGTGTTGTGGACCGTGATCGTGTAGCCGATCGTGCCCCCGGGGACCGTCGCCGGCGCGCTCGCTGTCTTGGTGATGGTGAGTGCGGGCAGCAGAACGGTCACTGTCGCGGTGCACTGTGGGTCTCCGCTCCCGGCCGCGCAGTTGTTGCCCGGAGCGCTCGAAGCGGTCGTGCTGCTGATGGTCCGGTTACCGGTGTCGGGATTCTTGACCGTGAAGGATGACGACAGCACGACCTGGCCTCCGATCGGGACGTCCCCCGTCCACACCAACCCGGTCTGGCCGATCGACATCGTCCCCGAGGAGGCGGTCTCGTCCCCATTGGGGATCACGTCATCCAGCAGCTCAGTACCGTCGAAAGAGACGCTGACGTCCGTGTACGGGGTTTGGCCGGTGTTGGTGAAGGTGCTGGTGAAGCGGATCACCCCACCCGGTGTCGTGGTCGAGACGTCCGAACTGGTGACGATGGTCAGGCTGGAGACGGTGACCCTGGCAGCGCAGCGCGGGTCGGTACCTCCGGCCAGGCAGTTGCCGGTGGGGGAACTGGACGTGAGGGTGTTGGCCAGAATGTCGTCGCCGGTGGGCGAGGCGTGCACGGTCACCGAATAGGTGACGGTGACCAACCCCGAGGCGGGCACATTGCCTGTCCAGGTGAGGTTGGGCGCGGTGTAACCGACGGTGCCACTGGTGGCGGCGGCGTCAGCGTTGTACGTGGCGTCGTCGAGCACGTCCGACAGCGGGTCGGTGAAGGTCGCCCCTATGTACGGCGTGGCCGCGGAGTTGGTGATGGTGACCGTGTAGGAGACCACCCCTCCCCGCACGGTGGAGCTCGCGCCGGCTGTCTTGGTGAACGTCAACACGGTGGTATCGGTGATGGGGATGGTCACGGTGCACTTGGAGTGCGGCGCCGCCGGCGGGCAGTCGCTGCCGGACGTGGGTGAGGTCATCGCGTTGACCAGACTGCGGTCACCGAGGACGGGGTTGTCGACGACGATCGTGTACGTAAGGGTCGCGGACGCACCGATGGCCAGATCCCCGGTCCAGGTCACATTCGGCGCGGTGTAGCCGACGGTCCCAGAGGTGGCGGTGACGTCGTTGCCGTACGCGGCGTCGTCGAGCACCCCGGACAGATCATCGATCAGGGTGGCACCGGTGTACGGGATCTGCCCGGTGTTGGTGACCGTGATCGTGTAGGTGATGGTGGAGCCGGCCAGCGCGGTCGTCTGGTCGGCGGTCTTGAGGATGTCCAGGGCCGGGGTGAGGACGACCGCGTTCGCCGTACAAGCCGGGCTCCCGCTGCCGGGCGGGCAGGTGCTGCCCACGGCGCTGGAGGCGACGGTGTTGGTCAGCAGCTTGTCCCCCGGGTCGGGGTCGAGAACGGTGACGCTGTAGGTGATGGTCGCGGTGGCGCCGACCGCCAGGTCGCCGGTCCAGGTCAGTACAGGCGCGGCGTAGGAGACGATGCCGCTGGAGGCGGCGGCGTCGGCGTTGTAGGTCGCGTCGTCGAGCACCCCGGTCAGGCTGTCGGTCACGACCGCACCGGTGTACGCGGTCTGTCCCGTGTTGTGGACGACGACCGTGTAGCCGACGACCCCGCCGGGAACCTGAGTGCCGGTGTCCTCGGACTTGGTGATGGTCAGGGCAGGCAGGAGGACGTCCAGCCGGGCGGTGCACTGGGGGTCGGTTCCGCCGGAGGGGCAGTTGTTGCCCGGGGCGGCGGACAGCAGAGTTCCGGTGAGAACCTTGTTCCCTGGATCGGGATTCCGCACGGTGAGGGTGCCGGTGATGGTGACGACGCCGCCGACGGGGATGTCGCCGGTCCAGGTGATGCTGCTGGCGTTCAGCACCAGCGTGCCCGAACTGGCGACTTGGTCACCGTTGGGGATGGCGTCGTCGATCGTCCCCGCGGTGCCGGCCGAGACGCTGATCCCGGTGTACGGGGTCTGCCCGGTGTTGGTGAACGTGGCGGACAGATGCACCACCGACCCCGGTGTCGTGCTGGACTCCTCGTAGCTCTGAGTGAGCAGCAGCCGGGAGAGTTTGACCGTGACCGTGCAGCGAGCGTCCTGGCCGCCGGCCGGGCAGTTGTTGCCGGTAGTGGCCGAGACGGCCGTGTTGGTGAGAAGGCCGTCTCCGTCGTCGGGGGTGTGGACCGTGACGGTGTAGGTGATGGTCGCGGTGGCTCCTACCGCCAAATTCCCGGTCCAGGTCAGGGTGGGATCGGCGTAGGACACCACGCCTGAGGTCGCGGACGCGTCGGCGTTGTAGTTGGCGTCGTCCAGCACCCCGGTCAGGGAGTCGGTGAACGTGGCCCCGGTGTAGGGAGTCTGACCGGAGTTGACGACGGTGACGGTGTAGTGAACGGTGCCGCCGGTCACGACGGTCGCGGTGTCCGCGGTCTTGGAGATGGTGAGGCCCGGGACCAGGACGATGACGGTGGCGGTGCAGGCTGGGGCGGCACCTTCGGTGGGGCAGTTGTTGCCCAGCGCGGTCGAGGTGGTCGCGTTGGTGATGATCTTGTCGCCGGGGTCGGGGTCCTTGACGGTGACGGTGTAGGTGATGGTGGCCGAGGCCCCGACGGCCAGGTCACCGGTCCAGGTCAGGTCGGGACTGGTGTAGCTGAGGCTGCCGGTGGTCGCAGTGGCGTCGTTGTTGTAGACGGCGTCGTTCAGCACTCGGGACAGGGAGTCGGTGATGCTCGCGCCGGTGTAGGCGGTGGGGCCGGTGTTGGCGATGGCGACCGTGTAGGTGATCGTCTCACCGGGTTTGATCGTGGCCACATTCGCCGTCGTTGTGATGCTCAGCTCCGGATCGAGGATGGTGACCGTGGTGGTGCAGGCCGGGTTGGTTCCGCCCACCGGGCAGGTGTTGCCCGGCGTCGCCGAGGTGATGGAGCTGGTCATCGTGCTGCCCCCGGTGTGGGGGTTGTTGACCGTCAACGACGCGGTCATCGTCACCGTGGCCCCGATCGCCACATCACCGGTCCAGGTGACCGAACCGTCCGGATTGAAGTTCAGGCTGCCGGAGCTGACCGTGGCGTCACCGTTGTAGGTGGCATTGTCGAGGGCACCGGCCAGGACGAAGGTGAAACTGGCATTCGTGTACGGCGTCTGCCCGGTGTTGGCGACCAGCACCGTGTAACGCACCACACCGGTCGGAACAGTGGTGCTCACATCGGTCGAGCTGGTGATCGTCAGCTGGGGGATCAATGCGGTGACGGCCGCCGTACAGCGGGAGTCACTCCCCCCTGCCGGGCAGTTGCTGCCCGCGCTGGCCGAGATCACCGTGTTGGTCAGGCTCTTGTCACCCGTGTCCGGGGTGTTCACCGTCACCGAATAGGTGACCGTGACGGATCCACCGACCGACAGGTTCCCGCTCCACGTCAACGTCGGGCTCGTGAACGAGACCGTGCCCGACGTCGCGGACGCGTCGGAGTTGTAGACCGCGTCGTCGAGCACGTTCGACAGCGGGTCGGAGAACGTCGCCGCCGCGTACGCGGCCTTGCCGACGTTGGTGACCGTGATGGTGTAGTGCACGGTCTCACCTGGCGTCGCCGTGGCCACGTCCGCGGTCTTGGTGATCGTCATGGCGAGCAGGTTGACCGTTGCCGTGCATCTGGTGTCGGTGACGCCCGCCGCGCAGTTGGCACCGAGGGTGGTGGAGGTGACGGTGTTGGACAGGACACCCTCACCCGAGCCCACGGGCTTGACGGTCATCGAATAGGTGATCGTCGCCGTGGCACCGGCTGCCAGATTGCCGGTCCAGGTCACGTTCGGGCTGGTGTAGGCGACCGCCCCCGAGGATGCGGCGACGTCACCGTTGTACGTGGCCTCGTCCAGCGCCTCCGTGAGCGCATCGGTGAAATTTATTCCGTTGAACGGGCCTGTGCCGGTGTTGCGGACGGTGACCGTGTAGTGGACGGTCGCCCCCGGCGCTGCCGCCGTCGTGTCGGCCGTCTTGGTGATGACAATGGGCCCGGCCCCGATGACGAGGGTCGCCGCCCTGGTGTCGCTCTGGTTGTTGGCGTCGGTGACCTTCACGGTGAAGGGGTAACTTCCCCCGGTCGTCGGCGTACCGGACAACAATCCGGTGGCGGCATTGAGCGTGAGACCGGGCGGCAGACTCCCCACACTGACCGACCAGACGAACGGCCCCGTACCCCCACTCATGGTGAGCTGGACACTGTAGGCGATTCCCACCTGCCCGGCAGGCGGCGGCGGGAAGGTCAACGTCGGGCTGGCGGCGATGACGAGGGTCGCCGCCCTGGTGTCGCTCTGGTTGTTGGCGTCGGTGACCTTCACGGTGAAGGGGTAACTTCCCCCGGTCGTCGGCGTACCGGACAACAATCCGGTGGCGGCATTGAGCGTGAGACCGGGCGGCAGACTCCCCACACTGACCGACCAGACGAACGGCCCCGTACCGCCACTCATGGTGAGCTGGACGCTGTAGGCGATTCCCACCTGCCCGGCCGGCGGCGGCGGGAAGGTCAACGTCGGCGAGGCGTTCGGGGTGACCACGGTCGAGTGTGCCGACGCGGGGCCGGGCCCCGCGAGGTTCTGGGCGGTGACGGTGAAGGTGTACGCGGTGCCGGGTGTCAGACCGGTGGCGGTCTGGGTGGTCCCGGTGCCGGTGAAGGTCTGGGGTGTCTGGGCCACGGCGCCGATGTAGGGCGTGATGATGTATCCGGTGATGGGGCTCCCGCCGTCAGCGGGGGCCGTCCAGGTCAGCGTGGCCGACGAGTCCCCGGCGGTGGCGGCGGTGATGGTGGGCTGACCGGGCACGGCGTACGGGACCACCGCGTTGGACTGCGGGCTGGCCGTACTGGTGCCGATCGCGTTCACCGCCGCGACGGTGAAGGTGTAGGAGGCCCCGACTGTCAATCCGGTCAGCGTCCGGGTGAGGGTGGAGGCGTCGTAGGACTGCACCGTCTGGGCGACGCCGTTGCGGTAGGGCGTCACGAGGTATCCGGTGATGACATTGCCGTTGTTGGCCGGAGCCACCCAGGTCACGGTGGCGCTGGCGGCACCGGCGGTGGCCGTGGGAGCGGCCGGGGTGGCCGGCTTGGTGGTGTAGACGTAGTTCGCCGCTCCAGCGACACCGTCGGTCACCACTGTCACGGTCACCGTGGTGGCCGCGGCTCGAACCGGCATCGAGGAGATGCTGAGCGTGCCGTTGCCGTTGTCGGTGAAACATCCTGCCGCGGGCCCGGAGACGCAAGGCAGCAGAACGACCGGTGTGCCTGCCTGTTGCTCGGCGGTGGTGCCGATCTCGATCGCGTTCGCGCCGATGAGATTGCTTCCGCTGACCGTGACGGCGTTCCCCCCGGCGATCGTGCCGGTGGCAGGGGTGAGGGTGATGCCGGACGGGGCGGCTGGAATCGTCCCGACGATCGTGGTGGTCGCGATGCCGGGGTTGGCGTCGTTCGACGAGGCCGTGGCGGTGGACGACGACTGGACCAGCGCGGGCGTCACACTGCTGCCGGTGACGATACCGACGACGGTGATGGCCGGCAGGACGGCCCCTGCGGCGAAGGGGGTGTTGCTGTTGGTGCAGGTGATCTGCTGCCCGATGGGAGACCCGCACACCCAGCCTGTCCCGAACGCCCCTACCGGTACAACCCCGGACGGCAGCGTGTCGGTGACCGAGATCGGAGCGGTCTCACTGCTGCCCGAGGCCGCCACGCTGGCGACCACGGTGTAGGTCACCGGCCCACCGGGCTGCGGCGAGGAACCGTTGTAGCTGGTCTCGGTCACGTTCAGGCTCGGAACGGTGCTGAAGCTGACCACCTTGGCGTTGTCGATCTCGTGATAGTCGGTGGACCCTCCGGTGGAGCCCACCCAGCCGAACGAGAGCTGGCGGGGGATGCCGTTCGCGTTGAGCCAGGTCGACGAGGGGTACAACGTCGGCGGGACCACGGGCAGGGTGCCCTGCAGTGTCTTCTGTGTGCCGCCGATCGGGGTGAACACGACCTTGTAACTGCCGGCGGCGACCGTGAGGCCGGAGGCCGTGACAAAGCTCGACCCCGTGGGATTGATGACCACCTCGACCGGCACCAGGGCACTACTGCGACTGTTCGCGCTCGAATGGAGTGCGAGCGCGGGGGAGGAAGTGGTGGTCGCAGTGCTGTTGATCGCGCAGTAGCCGGTGGTACCGCTTCCTGGACCGCGGACGACCACCTGCCCAGGTACCTGCCCGCCGATGTAAGGGGGATCGGTACAGTTGGTTCCCTCGTTGACGCTGTTGCTGAAGTTTCCGAAGACATCGACCCCGACCCCGATGTAGGCGTTGGCCAGGCCGGAGAGGTTTCCCGTTTTGCTGGAGGAGTAGCCCAGTGCTCCCCCACGCTGCCCGATGGTGGCCGGTGGTAGCGGGTTGGCCGGATCCGCCGCGGCCACCACGAAAGCGATCCCGTCGGCCGAGGTACCGCCATACTGATAGCTGTTGAACGTCACGTCCAAGCCTTGCGACGTGGGCACGCTGGTGGCCCCGAACAGGCCACCCTCCTGAGAGACCGTCGCGTTGGTGAGGCGTAGCGCGCCGGATCCGGAAGCGTCGGTGTTGGTCGGGCAGGTGTGCAAGCCGGTGCCGGTGTTCCCCCTCGCGGTCAGGCACGCGGCATTCGCCACGCCCGCGCTGGCCGGCAGCGCCGGCAGGTTCACCGGATAGGCGGCATCCGCGGTGCTGGTCTTGAAGGGCTGGTCGAACAGCGTGGTACCGGCCGCGTACGCGACCGTATGTGACGGGAACACGACCAAGGTGGCGCCGAGCATGCCCGCGAGCGCGACCCGGCTGATCAGACGGCGGACTCGGGGCGCCCACGCCCGCAGCCTTCGCTGCGCGGATCCGACAGCGGAGACCTGCAGTTCACGCATGGGGACCGTCCGCGTGCATGGCGGCCGCCGCCGCCAGCACCTTGGCCCGATATCGCCGCCGCACGAACCAGCCGAGCAGCAGAATCATCGCGATCGTGGCAAGCAGGATCCCCAGGAGGTGCACGGGGAAGGTGATGATCCGCACGGTGACGCCGTGCGTCTGCCCACCGGCGCCGACGATGGAAACGGTCGCGTGACAGATGCACATCAGCGGTGGGTCCCAGTTGGTGGTGACCTCGCGGGTCGCACCGCGCAGCACGGTGAAGTCCGGGAACGCGATCTCCTCGCTGCCGATCCGCACCCGCAGTCGCCTGCTGCCCCGGAAGTCATGATGCACCGTGCCGAGATCATGGATCTTCGTAGTGATCGGCACGAGTCCGTGCATGACGAAGCCGGGCGCTTGCAGATCCGTCACCTCGACCGAACTGTCGATGGGGCCTGGGACGGTGATGAACACCGGCGCGGCGATCCCACGATTGATCTTGATGTTGTCCGCGTTCCGGCCGGCCGGGACCTTGAAGATCAGGGCGAGCTGATGGTCCCCCGGTTCTGGCTCATCGGGCATGGCGATCCGCACTGTCACCGTCTTCGTCGCACCGGCCACCAGCCGAAAGTGCGCCGGCCGGACGCTCACCCAGGCCGCCGCGGCATAGGGGGCCTGGGGCTGGAAGTTCATCGCGCCGTGCTCGTCGGTGACGAAGTCGGCCTTCTCGACCGTCACGTCGTACGACGACCGCCCTCCGTTGCGCACCTCGAAGTGCTGGGCGGAGGAGATCGTGCCTGCGGGGACGACCAGGCGCGTCGGGCTCACCTGCAGCGAGAAACCCGGCGTGGGCGGCTGCGTCCCGGCGAAAACGGCCGGGCACTGTGCCCAGAGAAGGCCCAGGACGGCCATGACAGTGCCCAGCACCTGCCGCAGCGGGCGGGACACGACACCGTTCACCGTGTCACCTGTCCGGAGTCGAACGGTTTCATCCGCGCTGTCCTCGCTACGCACAGTGATCAATTGCGCACAGTATCTGGACCGTTACTTCAAGTGTCAAGAATCGTCGCCCGTAGGGCTCATGGGCGGGTCGCGCGGGTTCTGCGGCTAAACAGGGCCGCGGAGAGGGAGTCCCGCCTTGCGATAGATGTCGTCGATGACCGTCATGTTGGCGACGGAGTCCGCCGGCGGGGTCAGCGGCGAGGTGCCCTGCTCCACCGCCGCCACGAAGGCGCGCAGCTGGCAGGTGTACGTCGCGTCGCCCGCGACGCGCTCGCGGCGCCGATGGCCGTCGACGGTCACGGTCATCCGGTGGAAGAGCTGCGGGGCGATGAAGTTCGTGATGCGCAGCGAGCCGCGTTCGCCCTCGACCCGCGCGGCGATCTTGAGCAGGTTTCCCGACCACATGGAGGCGTGGATCCGCCCGGTCGCGCCGGTGGGGAAGCGCAGGTCGGCGGCCATCGCCCGGTCGACGCCCGGCGAGCGCAGCAGGGCCGCCGCGCCCACGACCGAGGGCTCGCCCGGCCCGAGCGTACGCAGGCAGTGCACCGCGTAGCAGCCCGCGTCCATGAGCGCGCCGCCGCCGAGCTTCAGCGAGTAGCGGATGTCGGAGAACTTGGGGAGCGGAAAGCACATCCATGTCTCGACATGCCGGACCTCGCCGAGTTCGGTGGCGACGATCTCGAGCGCCCGTTCCATCAGCGGGTGGTAGCGGTAGTGGAACGCCTCCATCACCACCACGCCGGCCTTCGCGGCGGCGTCCGCGACGGACCGCGCCTCGGCGGCGTTGGAGGTGAACGGCTTCTCGGCGAGCACGTGCTTGCCCGCCTCGATCGCCTTGAGCGTCCACTCGGCGTGCAGGGCGTTCGGCAGCGGGTTGTAGATGGCGTCCAGGGAGGGGTCGGCGATCAGTCGCTCGTAGGAGTCGTGGACGAGCGGGATGCCGTGCTTGGCCGCGAACTTCTGCGCCCGCGACCGATCCCGGGCGGCCACCGCCGCCACTTCGACCTCGGGCACGGCGCGGGCGGGCTTGACGAGCGCCATGGGGGTGATGCGAGCTGCGCCGAGCGTCCCGATTCGCATGATCGCATGATGCCAGACCGCCGTGCCGCGTGTCGTTTTGCCCGGGCTTGACAGCCGATCTGTTGGAGTGGACGGGGTGAGCCGACCTCGCGTATCGAGGCACGAATCGCGTGTGCAGGAAAGGAGCGGCGTGGACAGGATCATCCCGGCCGCGACGCGGTTGTTCGCGGCCCTCGGGTACGACGCGACGACGATGGGGCAGATCGCCGAGGCCGCCGACCTGGACATCGAGACCGTCATGGAACTCGCCGGTTCGAAGCGGGAGCTCTATCTGGCGGTGATGGGGCGCGGTTACACCTCGCAGAAGGCCTTGTTGGAGCACGCCCTCGCTCGTTTGGACGAGTCGGGAGCGCCGCAGCTGGCGGCGAGTGTCCACGCCCTGGTCGACGACTACCTGAACTTCTGCCTCGACAACCCCGACATCTCCGCACTGCTGATGCACCGCTGGCTGGGCGACGCCGCTGATCTGCAGAACCTGGAGCAGATCTACAACGAGCCGTTGGTCCATGCGGTCTACAGCAAGTTCAACAGCGCCGCCGAGGCGGGCCTCATGGACTCCGAGGCCGACGTGGAGCTCTGTGTGCGAGCGATCGCCTGGTCCGTCATCATTTTCGTGCGCTACGCGACGATGAGCACGCCTCTTTCCAGCTTCTCCGAAGGCGAGAGGAGCGTGGACCGCTTCCGCGTCCACCTGCACCGGATCACCACCCGGATGCTCGGTCTGGCGCCTCCGAGCGCGACTTCCTGACTCCCCCGCAGGGGCCTGGTTCCGGCCGACGCGAGATTGCGGAATTCACCACCGAGCGCGCCGAAGAATGCGCCTTTACATGGGGGGATCGCCCCGCGCGATGATGCCACGCGGAGCGATCGTTGTGCGTGGGTCGGTGCTGGTGGGTCAGTGGTTGTTGTGATCCCACCAACCATTGTCGTGGTGGTGATTCCACCAACCATGGCCGTGGCCGTGACCGCCCATGCCGCCACCGCCGCCGCCGCTCTTGCACCACTGCTTGGACCAGTGGCCGTGGCTCCAGCAGTACTTGCACCAGTTGTGGTGGCTGTCCCACTTCCACTTGCAGTTCATGGCCGCGCTCAGCGGCGTGGTGGTCACCTGCTCGGCGGTGGGCGGGCAGGCGCTCGCGGCGCTGGCGGCCTGCGTGGTGGCCGTTCCGGTGACGATGACGGTGGACGCCGCCAGGGCGGCGGTGAGAAGCAGACGCTTGAGCACCAGAGATCACTCCCTGAATGACGATCGTTCCCCGATGATGATGGGGATCGGATGAGAGCGCCGGATTCGGTTTCCCCGGGATACGCCGATACGGCATGAACATATCCCACCATAATCGCGGCGAGCGGCCCGGTCTCCCGGCGGCAGGCAAAACCTCATTTCACAACATGCCGCCAAATAATACGAATGCACCGGATATGTCGTGAAATGCGGGATTGCGTGGGGAGGGACGCGCCAAAGTATCGTGCCGGGAATTCCTCGCCATCGCCGGAGAGGTGATCGGCGCTTCCCCCGGCTCTTCAACGACACGCCAGGAATATGGTAAATGACGGAAAAGGTGATTACCCGGTGCTCGGCCGCGAGCGGCCCTCACTGACCGGCCGCCCGACGGGACCTCCCGGAGAATGGGGCGGCCGCGTACCTGTACGACGGGTCCGCGTCATATGGTGGGCTTTTACTGAGGAATCGGGCCGGTCGGAGTGGTGGTGAGCGGCGAGGGTTGGCTTCGTGTACCGATCGGTCCCGGGTCTCGTCGTTGGCGCACGGTCGGCACCAGCCGGAACATCCTCGCGGTGGCGCGTACGGTCACCTCGGCGAGCCGGCTGCTGGACGTGCTGCCGCTGTTCCGTTCGGACCCTCGCGTCCAGGTGCTGTTCACCGTCGCCGCGGGCTCGGCGTTCGACGACGGGATCGGCGACTATCTGCGGGACGTCGAGGCACGTGTCGTCTCCTGGGCGCAGGCCGTGGACACGCCGTTCGACCTGGCCGTCTCCGCCAGCGCCAACGGCGAGCTGCACCGGCTGAGGGCCCCGCTGCTGCTGGTCCCGCACGGCGCCGGGCACAACCGGCTGCTCCCCGCCGCGGGCGGCGTCTCGGGCCTCGCCCGGCGCCAGCTGGTGCACGACGGCCGGCTCGTACCGGCGGCCATCGCCCTGCCGCACCACGAGCAGCTGACCCGGTTGGCGGGCGAATGCCCGGAGGCGGTGCCTTTGGCCGTGGTGACCGGCGATCCGTGCTTCGACCAGATCCTGGCGAACACCGCGCGGCGCGACCGCTACCGGCGCGCCCTCGGCACCGGTGACCGCAAGCTGGTGCTGATCAGCTCCACCTGGGGCGAACACTCCCTGCTCGGCGCCAACGACGACCTGGTCGCGCGCCTGACTGCCGAGTTGCCGGTGGACGAGTACCAGGTGGTCCTGGCCGCACATCCGAACGTCTGGTACGGCCACGGCGGCCTGCAGGTCCGGCTGTGGCTGGGGGACGCCCTCGACGCCGGCCTGGTGCTGCTCCCTCCCCGGCGGGGCTGGCAGGCGGCGCTCCTGGCGGCGGACGTGGTCGTGGGCGATCACGGGTCGGTCACCTTCTACGGCGCCGCGCTGGGCCGCCCCACCCTCCTGGCCTCGTCCGGTCGCGAGGCGGAGGAGCTCGATCCGGCCTCCCCCACGGCCGCATTGTCCCGGGCACTGCCCCGCCTCGACCCGCGGCGGGACCTGCCCGGGCAGATCGAGCGGATCATGGACACGTACCGGCCGGGCGCTTATGACGAGGTCACCGGGCGGACGCTGGGCGAGTCCGGCCAGGCGGGCACGTTGTTACGGCACGTCGCGTACCGGCTGATGGACCTCGAACCCGGACCCGAGCCCGCCGCCACGGCGCTGCCCGATCCCCTGGGGGAGCGTGGCGAGGTGCTCTCGTTCCTGGTCGAAGCCGAGGTCCAGGACGGCGCCGTGTCCCTGCGCCGTTTCCCGGTGACCGGCGCGGGGCAGCGCTTTTCCGTGACCGGCGAGGGACAGCGCGTACGAGATCCGCATCTCGTCGTGGACGCCGAGGAGCCGGACCGGCGGCGGCTGGAGACCGCCGCCATCATCGTGCGCGGCGACCCGGCCGACGGCTGGGCGGCGGAGACCCTGCGGCGCTACCCCGGCTGTCTCATGGCGGCCGAGGTGACCGGCGCGCGGCGGGTCCGCCTGGCACTGCGGGACGGGCGGCGGTTCGCCGTCACCGCCTCCGCCGGAGCGCGCGGCGACCTCGACCCCCAGTGCCTGCCGTCCGCGGTGTACGGCTGGCTGGCCAACGGCGACGGCCCGCTGACCACCGTCCGGGTCGGCGAACGGGAAGCGACCATCCACCTCGCTTAGCCGCCCAGGCGGGCGCGGAGCTCCTCGGCCTTGGGCAGGTTGCCGGAGGCGAGGCAGACCGCGATGGCCTGCCGCAGATAGCCCCCGGCGTCCCCGTGGTCGAGGTCGGCCAGCAGTTCCAGGGCGCGCGTCTCCTTGGCCGGAATGCGGCGCTCGCGCATGATGTCCGCGGCGATCCGCGCCGAGTGCAGCGCCTGCGCGGAGTGGCCGAGCTCGCGGTGGGCCTCGCCCAGGACGAGGTGGATCTTCCCCTGGCTGAGCTCGTCACCGGCCGAGATCATGAGAGCCAAGGCCCGGTCGAAAACAGCGATCGCCGCTTCGTGCCGACCAGCGCGGCTGTGGACCAGGCCGAGATGGTAGCTCTGCAGGCCGATCCCCCGCGTGTTGCCCAACCCCTCGTGGATGGCCAGCGCGGCGGCGAAGTGGGCGACGGCATCCTCCATCAGCTCCCGGGCCTGGCCGAGCGGCTCCAGGGCGGCCCCCTGAGCCTGGGCAGCCTGCCCGAACGATCCCAGAGCGACCGCCTGGGCCAGGGCGGCCTGCCCGAGCGACTCCAGGACGACCGCCTCCATCCTCGGGTCAGCCGCCTCGCGGGCCGCCCGGTGCGCGTGGACCAGCTCGGCCTGAGCCTGGTCGGTTTCGCCGAGCTCAAGGTGGGCGCGGGCCACCTGGTTCCGCATCCTGGCCTCCACGGCGCGGTCCCCGACGCGGAGCGCCGCGGCCACGCCCAGCCGGTTGGTCTCGATCCAGTCCGCGTAGTGCTTGCGCTCGTGGTAGAGCGGCCACAGGGCCTCGGCCAGTTGCCAGACCAGCTCGTCCCATTCACGTGCCGCCGCCGCGCGCAGCAGCGCGAGCATGTTGGAGCGCTCCTTCTCCAGCCAGTCGAGGGCCGCGCCGGGTGTGGCGAACGGCAGGCCGACGGCCGACAGCCGCTCCCGATGGTCGGCCAGGCGCAGCCGGGGACCCATGGCGGCGTCGGCGGCGGCCACCTGCCCCAGGTACCACTCCGCCACCCGCCACAGCGCCGCCTCCCGTGCCTCGGGCGGGTCCACGCGCCGCGCGCACCGGGCCGCGTGCAGCCGGACCAGGTCGTGGAAGCGGTACGTGTCGTCGTCGAGCTCCTCGACGAGGCTCGCGTCGAGCAGCAGGTCCAGCAGGCGGTCCGGCTCGCTCTCCAGGACGGCCCGCGCCACCCCGGCCGAGAAGCGGGGGCCGGGCAGCGTGCCCAGCAGGCGGTAGAGCCGGGCCGCCGGCTCCGGCAGCCCCGCGTACGCGGAGTCGAAAACCGCTTCGACGATCGCTCTGCCCTCCGTCATCAGGTGGTCCAGCCGTCGTTCGGCATCCCGCAGCTCGCCGACCAGCCGATCGACCGTCCACGTCGGCCGTTGGACCAGCCGCGCCCCGGCCACTCGCAGGGCGATCGGCAGGCCGCCGCACAGCCGTACGAGCTCACTCACCCGCTCCCGCTCGGCGGCGACCCGGTCCTCGCCCAGCATGCCGGACAGGAGTCGTACCCCCTCCTCGTCCTGGAGCGGTGCGACCCTGACCGGCCGCGCGCCCGCGACGAGCAGCTCGCCGAGCTGGTGGTGGCTGGTCACGACGACCGCGCTCGCGGCGGAGGCGGGGAACAGCGGCGTCACCTCGGCGGCGTGCTCGGCGTCGTCCAGCAGCACGAGCAGCCGCAGGTCGGCCGTCATGGACCGGAACATGGCCGCCCGTTCCGGCAGCTCCGCCGGGATCCACTCCTCGTGGACGCCGAACGCGCGCAGGAACCCGCCGAGAACGTCGCTGACCTCGGTGCCGCCTCGGTGCCGCAGCGCCCCGAAGTCGGCGTACAGCTGGCCGTCGCTGAACCGCTCGTGGACCTGGTGTGCCCAGCGGCGGCTGACCGCGCTCTTGCCGACTCCCTTGAGACCGCTGACCACCGCGATCACGGGCCCCTCCTCAAGGAGAAGGAGGCGGTCGAGCAGCGCCAGCTCCGTGGTCCTGTTGACGAAACCGGGCGGCGCGGCGGGCAACTGCCGGGGGATCCGTACGGGCGGCGGAGGCGTGGCGCCTATGGTCACCGACCCTATGTCCCTGGCCTGCACCACCCCGCCGGACACCTGTCCGGACACCTCGTTGCGTATATCAGCGTCATTCGCCTGCCCACCGCTCTCCGGCCCAGCCACGGTTCAGTAGTGTTCCGGCCGCACTGGATCGTGGCAAGCGGAGCGCTAGTCTGAAAGAACGTCCTGATGAAAAGAGCTGCGATGGATCCGAGCGTCATTCCCGCGCTGGCGGCGGTCATCTCCGCGATAGTCGGCGGCGCCGCGGGCGAAGCCGGCAAGAATGCCTGGACCTCTTTGACAGGCCTCGTACGCCGCCGTTTCGGCGACGACGCCGTAGCCGCCATCGAAACAGCGCAAACCCCGGAGGAAACCGCCAAAAGCCTGGTCGAACGCGCCCAGGAAGACGCTGAATTCGGGCAGAACCTGACGTCGTGGACCACGGAGACGGCCCGGCTCGTCCAGACCAAGCACGACGTGTCCAACACGATCAGCGGCGACGCCCGGATCACCGGCCCGGTGCTCCAAGCAGGTGACATTTTCGGGTCGATCAATTTCGGCAAATCCAGTTAGGCCTGAAAGGTCCGCCCAAGACAGCTATTCCAGTTGGTTTGTACGAGTCCTTCCGTTCCCGTCCATAGACCAACCGCCTACGCGCGGATACGTTGCACGTATCCCGATATGACGACACCCCCAAACCCTTGGGAGGACTCTCGCATGTGCGGAATCGCCGGATGGGTGGACTTCAGCCGCGACCTGGCCAGTGAACAAGGCACCGCCCAGGCCATGACCGAGACCATGAGCTGCCGAGGCCCGGACGATCGGGGCCTGTGGCTGTCACCGCACGCCATACTCGGCAACCGGCGGCTCGCGGTCATCGACGTCGAGGGCGGCCACATGCCCATGACGGCCGAGGGCCCGGTCGTCATCACCTACAGCGGGGAGATCTACAACTTCGTCGAGCTGCGGGCCGAGCTGGCGGCCAAGGGGCACCGCTTCCGCACCAGGAGCGACACCGAGGTGGTGCTCCACGGCTATCTCGAATGGGGTGCGGGCGTCGCCGACCGGCTCAACGGCATGTACGCCTTCGCCATCTGGGACGACCGCGACCAGGAGCTCCTGCTGGTGCGCGACCGCCTGGGCGTCAAGCCGCTCTACTACTTCCCACTGCGCGACGGCGTGTTGTTCGGCTCCGAGCCGAAGGCGATCCTCGCCAACCCGCTGGCCGAGCCGGTGGTGGACACCGACGGCCTGCGCGAGCTGCTCACCTTGGGCAGGAGCCCGGAGCGGGCCGTCTTCAAGGGCATGCGCGAGCTGCGCCCGGGCCACCTGCTGCGGGTACGCCGGGAAGGGCTGGCCATCCGCCGCTACTGGGCGCTGGAGCCGCGCGAGCACACCGACGCCCTCGACCGCACCGTCGACACGATTCGCGCCCTGCTCGAAGACATCGTGGGCCGCCAGCTCGTCTCGGACGTGCCCCTGTGCAGCCTGCTGTCGGGCGGCCTGGACTCCAGCACCATCACCGCGATGGCCAAGAAGCACGGGCAGATCCGGTCTTTCGCCGTGGACTTCGCCGGGTACGCGGAGAAGTTCCAGCCCGACGAGCTGCGCGGTGATCCGGACGCGCCGTTCGTCCAGGAGCTCGCGCGCTACGTCGACTCCGACCACACCGACATCACGCTCGACACCGCGGAGCTGACCGACCCGCGCCTGCGGTCGTCGGTGGTGCGTGCCTTCGACATCCCGAACTTCCTCGGTGACATGAACGGCTCCCTGTACATGCTGTTCAGGGCGATCCGCGAGCACTCCACCGTGGCCCTGTCCGGTGAGTCGGCCGATGAGCTGTTCGGTGGGTACGCGTGGTTCCACCTGCCGCAGGCGGTCGAGGCCGACACCTTCCCGTGGCTCGCGATGGTGATGCGTGACCACGATCCGGCCGATCTGCTCGACCGGGCGCTGTTCGACCGGCTCGATCTGTCGTCGTACACCGCCGACACTTACCGGAGCGCGCTGGCCGAGGTGCCGTACCTGCCTGGTCAGAACGGACTCGAACGGCGGATGCGGGAGGTCTGCTACCTGCACCTGACCCGGTTCCTGCCGGTCCTGCTGGACCGCAAGGACCGGTTGAGCATGGCGGTCGGCCTGGAGGTACGCGTGCCGTTCTGCGACCACCGGCTGGTCGAGTACGTCTTCAACACGCCGTGGGCGATGAAGACCTTCGACGGCCGGGAGAAGAGCCTGCTCCGCGCCGCCGCCGGCGACCTGGTGCCCGAGTCGATCCTGCGGCGGGTCAAGAGCCCCTACCCGGCGACCCAGGACGTCGCCTACGAGCAGGCACTGCGCGACACGTTGGCCGACCTCGTCCGCGCCGGGAAGGCGCCGGTCCTGCCGCTGCTCGACGCGGCGGCCGTCAGGGAGATCACCGCGGGCCCGGTCGGCAAGACGACCACGACGATGTCGCGGATGAGCCTGGAGCTGGCCCTGGACCTGAACGTCTGGCTCGAGTCCTACGGCGTCCGCCTGGACCTGTAGACCGGGCCTCCTAGCCCACGCTCGGGTTACGCCTAGCCCACCCGTACGGTGATCGTCTTCGAGCTGCCGCCCCGGTCCGACAGCCGCCCCCACCGGAGGGTGAGCCGCGCGCCCGTCGTGGCACCCACCAGGAGCGGATGGCCGCGCAGCACCCGGGTCACCGGCCGGTCCCAGGTCACGGTCAGCTCGCTCAGGTCGCGCCGGGGATCCGACACGGTCAGCGTGGCCGTGCCGTCGCCGCACTCCTTGACGAGGACCGCGCACGGAGCGGAGGCGGTCAGGCCGCCGGCCGCTCCGGCGTTCCAGAAGTTGACGGCGGTCAGGCCGAGCGACGGCACCTGGACACCCTGCTGGCGCGCGGTGTTGGCCAGGACGCGTAACCAGGTCGGGTCGGTGGCGCGGGCGCGGGTCCGCGCCGGGGTCGCCCCCGGGAGGAGCACGTAGAAATAACCGGCCGCGTCCGGGTCGGTCCCATGGTCGAGCCAGAGGGTCACATAGCTCCGGGTCACCGAACCGGCGGCGCGGTTCTCGCGCAGCGTACGCAGGAGGCCATGGAAGACATAGCCGCCGTGGCCCGCCAGGTGCGCCCAGCCCGCCTTCTGGTCGAGGGTGAGCAGCGCCCCGGTCCGGCGGTTGTCCACGATGGTCTCGACCGGCACACCGTCCCGCCCGGTGATCCCGGCGCCCAGGCAGACCACGGCGTCGTCGAGGAAGAACCACGACTTGAACGCCTCCATCGTGCTCTGGAGGCCGTTCAGGTGCTGGCCGACCGTCGCGTACCTGCCGTCGGTGGCGCCGCCCACCCAGCGGCCCGGCGGGCAGGTGTCACCCCACGCCGCGCCGGCGCCGTCGGCCAGCCGCTTGGTGGAGACGGTCGTGCCCGGCAGCCGGTAGGGGTCGACGGTGGCCCAGAAGGAGTCGGAGTACTGGTCGCCGTGGCCCTTGGCCCACCAGTAGAGCATTCCCGAGCCGGTGTGCCAGCCGCGTAAGTTCTCGCCGTTGCCGTGCTCGTAGTGGCCGACCCGGTAGGAGGCCATGCTGAGGCCCGCGCACCAGCCCGGCCCCCGGTGGACGGCGCGAGCGCTCATCGGCAGCAACCTGTGCCCGGCCGGTTCCGGCGCGGCGGGGATCGTCTCGTCGTCCAGGATCGCGGCGAGGCGGGCATGGAACCCGAGATCGGCCTCTTCGAGCATGGGCTGGACCGTGTCACGTACCGCCCAGCCCTTGACCATGCCCTGCCAGCGGGTCCGCGCCGCGACGGGCGCCGTGTCCCCCAGCAGCAGGATCGCCGAGGCGATCAGCCGTCCCCTCCTGTGATCGCCGTACGGATCCCGGCCGATCCCCCGCCCGCTGACCAGGTCCATGCAGAAGCCGTCGTGGACGAACGGCGCGAACGACCGCTCGACCATGTCGAAGAGGTTCGGGGCGGTGAGCTCCCACGGAGTGCCGCGCAGCACCGCGAACAGCGTCGCGAGGCCGGACAGCATCACCATTCCGTATCCGCCCTGGTAGGGGATGGAGGTGTGCTGGATGAACGAGCCGTCCCGGTAGAAGCCATCACCTTCGGTGACGTACGGGAAGACCGGGGCCAGCGCCGAGACGGCCAGCGCGGCCTTGTCCACGTCGGATCTGAGGATGGCGCGCAGCAGCATCACCGTGCACAGGTCCACCCGGTTGGCTCCGGTGCTGTTGCCGCTGTAGTCGTCCAGGCGCCACTCGGGTACGAAGTGGTCCACGGCCTCGCTCAGCGCCCGGCTCTGCTGGTCCGTCAGGTGCGGGCCGATCAGCAGGGCCACGTCGAGGAGCCGCTTCGGGGTGCCGATCTGCCAGGGCCACCAGTTGCCGACCGGGCGGGCGCCCGCCGCGTACACCTGCCGCCGGTAGTGGTCGAGGCCGGTGGCGACGGCCGCGGCCAGGCTCGCGTCGCCGGTCAGATCGGTCCCGGGTAACGCGTACGCGCGGGCCATGGCCTGCAGCCGCACCGGGGTCTGGACGAAGGACGGGAACGCCAGGCCGGGCCAGAGCGACGTGCCGGTCGGCGCCATGGTGTCCCGGTAGCCGGCCGCCGTGCCGCCCAGCTGTAAGAGCCTGGTCCGGTACGGCTCCGCGGTCGCGTCGAACCCCGTGCCCGCCGTCACGTCCCGCCACCGGCGGCGCAGGAGGGCGAAGTCCGCCGGGCGGGCTGATCCCCGCGTGGTGGGGATCAGCCCGCCGGTCACGGCGGCACCGCCGAGCCGGAGGAACAACCGCCTGGAGTACGCGTTCACGCAGGGATCAGCGGCCGGCTGCGGTAGGCCGGTTCGTGGTCACCACGGCCGTTGCCCCGTACGAGAACCGCTGCTGGATGTCGCTCATCGCCGCTCCCCCTCCGCCTGCCGCTGTCGCAGGTCTGAACAAGGCTAGCGGCCGACTGATCGGGAAGGGGCGACAGCGACGCGTCAGGCGGCCGGGGAGCGGCGTCTGAGGCTCACCAGACCCAAGCCGCCGCCCAGGAGCCCGACGATGATGCCCGCCACGCCCATGACCCGGGCGGTGCCGTCGGAAGCCGACGACGAGGCGGACTGCTTCATCAAGGCGACGGTCTGCTGCGCGGCGGGCGGTGCCGCCGTGGTCATGGCCATCCCGGCGTGCTCCCCGCCGGACGCCGCCGCCACCAGCTTCAGCGTGGGCATCGGGTGCTCCGCCTCCGTGCCGTCGGTCTTGGGCGCGTCCGCCCACTTGACGACCTCGCCGCCGGTGTAGGTCTGCTCGGTCGGGAACGCGATCTCGTCCACATCCTTGGGCAGGGGCCCGACCGACACCTCGAACTCCTGGAACTGTCCCGGCTCGATCTTGCCACCGGTCCACGTGACCTTCAGGACGGATTCGGTGACCTTGTCCCCGTCGTCGGCGACCACGGGCTCGGGCAGCTTGCCCTCGGTCAGCTCGGCCTTCCAGCCGGGCACCGGCTTGACCGAGACGAAGGGCAGGGGGTGGTCGGTGGGGAAGGTGACGACGAGCTTGGTGGTCGAGGCGTCGTCACGCTCGTTGGGCACCCGGAAGGCGAGCTTGGTCCAGCCGCCCTTCTCCGCGGTACCGGGGTTGATCGTGACATGTGCGAGGGCGGGGAGGGCGAGGCCCACGGTGAGGGCCAGGGCTGCCGCGGCTACGGTGCCGATTCGGCGGTAAAGCATGGGGTCTCCACTTCGTTTTCGGAAATGCCGGACACGACGCGCTGGGCTGCTCGCGTCGTTGGGGGTCAGGCAGAACGAAGTGGTGGGCCGCGCCGTACGACCGCGTACCGCAACATGCGCTCGCGCGGCCGGTCGGGAACGAGATCCGCGGCCACGGGGGCGGCGGGCGGCCACAGAGGGCCGGCTACGGGCGTGAGGATCCGTACGGCCCGCGAGGCGAGACGGCGCAGCAACGACCAGAGGGCGGCCTCGCCGCCGGCCAGCCACCACGCGGTCAGCAGCGTGGCGACGGCGTGACACAGGAACATGCCGGGCCAGGTGCTCTGGCCATGGACACCCGCCAGGTGCGGGGACTCGCCCGTCGAGGCGAACAGCACGTGCAGGCCCACCTGCGCCGTACCGAGCAGCCCGATGATCA
Organism: Nonomuraea sp. NPDC049158; assembly: GCF_040648335.1. NCBI lineage: Bacteria > Bacillati > Actinomycetota > Actinomycetes > Streptosporangiales > Streptosporangiaceae > Nonomuraea > Nonomuraea sp. NPDC049158. The sequence goes on along the minus strand of NZ_JBEZDM010000004.1, from coordinate 141,434 downwards.
TCGGCTGGGATCGCTCCCGGCCGGCCATCGCGGTGGCCGCGACCAGCACGACGGCGCCCGCGCCCGCGACCATGGCCGGCCCTGGGGCGTTACCGCCCGCCAGCCAGTGCCCGATGGCGGACAGGGCCACGCAGACGACCGTGAACGAGGCCGACCGCGCAAGACGCATCGGCAGCCTGGCGCGCGTCGCGCCCACCTGCCGCTGCGAGTCCTGTGTGCGGGTCACGATCAGGCCTGGTGCTCCTTGATCTCCGCGATCTGGGCGGTCTGCTCGCTGACGAGGCGGGCCGCCATCTCGATCGTGGGACCGTGCTTCCCGCCGCTCTGGGCGGAGGAGGCCATCATGACGCCGTGGTCGAGGTGCTGCGAGATCAGCGACAGCCAGAGGGTGTCGAAGGCCTTACCGGACTTGGGGGTCAGCTGGGCGACCTGCTGGGCGACACCCTTGGTGTCCTCGGCCGGTACGGCCACCTGCCAGGACTTCAGCCACGACGACATCTTCTCGATGTCGGCCTTCTCGTTGGTCTCCAGCTTCTGGCTCAGTTCGCGCACGTACGGCGTGTCGGTGCGCTTCGCGACCAGCTCGGCCAGCTGAATGGTCTGCCGGTGGTGAGTGATCATCTCCTGGCTGAAGGTGACGTCCTGCTGGTCGTAGGCGGTCATGGCGGCGGGCGTTTCCGCCGCCGACGCGGCACACCCACCGGCCAGCGTCGCGCACAGCAGCGCGCCGACGATCGTGGTCCAACGCATGCTTCCCCTTGGGGGTGTGGGGATGGGTCACGTGGAGATACGCGGTGCGCCGGATAACAGTTCAACAACGGGCCGGTCGGCGCGTCACTCACGAGATGGCCTAGAGTGACGCGCTCGCCGACGCTGCCGTACCAGGTATTCGAAGCCGCCCTCCGGATGGATGGCAACGGTCGGGGGTCAGGTGGCGGGCAGGTTCACCAGGAACAGCGGCCGGGTGGTCGGCTGTGTGGAGCCGCCGGCCGGTTCGACGGTGACGCCGAGCTTGGCCACCCCGGGCCCCGGCGCGGCGATCACCGGCTGCGTGCGGCCGGCGGCGTCGGCGCTGAGCAGCCCGGCCGACCTGATCCGCCCAGGGGCCAGCTGCCAGAGCTGATAGACCTGGCCTTCCGGCAGGTCGGCGAGGTCGGCGGCCAGGAACACCATTTCGCCCCGCGAGCGCGACACGACCACCGTGCCACGACCGCCCTGCTTGGCCGAGGCCGTGGCGATGCGGGAGTCCGGCGCGGTCAGCACCGCGGCGACCTCCTGGTTCATCCGCCGTACCTGGTCCAGCTCGTCACGGGCCCGCAAGGCGCCGGCACCGAACACGACGACCGCCGCCAGGCAGGCCGCGACGCCCACGGCCGCCACCAGCGGCCGCCACCTTCGGGGCCGCTGAGGCCGCCTCCCGGGGCGCTGCCCAGCCCGGCGCTCGGGGCGCCGTTGTGTCCCCCAGCTGTCTTCCTGAGCGGGTACGTCGATGGTCGGCGGGACCTGCCGAACCTGGTCGATCTGGGCGAATACCCGCTCCTTGAGGCCGGGCGGCGGCTCGACGGCCACGGCGGAACCCAGCCGGGCCGCGGTCTCGGCGAACGCGGCGACCTCCAGCGCGCACTCGGCGCACCCGGTCAGATGGTCCTCGAAGTGGCGCCGCTCCAGCTCGTCGTCGACGGCGTCCAGCGCGTACGCGCCGACCAGCGTGTGCGGATCGGGCCCGCCGGTCATACCTCTCATCGCTCCACCCCCAGGCAGTCGCGCAGCCGGATCAGCCCGTCGCGCATCCTGGTCTTCACCGTCGCGAGCGGGACTTTGACCAGCTCAGCGACCTCACGATAGGAATATCCGCCGTAGTAGGCGATGGTGACCGACTCTCGCTGCAACGCGGTCAGACCTTGCAGGCAGCGGCGCAGGCGCTCGCGTTCGAGCCGGCCTTCGACGGATTCGGCGACCTCGTCGAAGGGCCGGTGCACGTCCATCCGGGCCGCCCGTTCCTCGCGATCCATACTCGCCTGAGCCGAGCGGACCCGGTCGATCGCCCGGCGATGCGCGATCGTCAGCACCCACGCCATCCCCGAGCCCCGGCCCGACTGGAAGCGCGCGGCGTTGCGCCACACCTCCACCAGAACCTCCTGAGCCACCTCCTCGCTCTGGGCCCGGTCCCGGAGCACCCGCAGCACGAGCCCGAACACGCGCGGCGCCACCACCTCGTACAGCCGCTCGAACGCCGCCCTGTCGCCCCGCGCGACGTCCTCCAGCAACTCCTCGACCCCCGGGACCCGCTCACCTCCCCAGCCCGGCTCACGTCCCGCGCCGACACGGCCCGAGGCACGTCCCGCCTCACTACGGCCCGAGGTACGTCCCGCCTCACTACGGCCCGAGGTACGTCCTGCCTCGCCGCGGCCCGGCGACTCACGCCAGGCGTCAAAACCGCCCGGCCCGCGTCCCGTCTCGCCGCGTCCCGTCTGGCCGCGTCCCGTCTCGCCGGGGCCCGACGGCCCATGGCGGGCCTCGATACCCCCCGATCCGCGTGCGGCGTCGTCGCGGCCCAACGATCCATACCGGGCTTCGAACCCTCCCGACGCACGGCCTGGTTCGATGCGGCCCGACGTGGGTCCCGGTTCGGTGCGGCCCGGTTCGCGTCCCGCTTCCATGCACCCTCCCGCCGTGGTCGGCGCGGCGCCGGCCACAGGTGGTTCGGATCAGAGAGCGCGATGGATGTCCTGGAGCTCCTACGGCTTGCGCGCGACCCCGCACACCGCGCTCACCAGCTTGGACGGCTCGTCCCACGCGTCGGTGGGCCGCCGCCACTGGGGAGTGGGTACGACGCCGGGCTCGACAAGCTCGAGACCCTCGAAGAACGTGCCCATCTGGGCGGGACTGCGCAGGTGATAGGAGTTGGCGGCCGCCTTGTTGTAGGCGGCGACGGCCTCCATCAAGGCCGGGTTGGTGTTGGTGCCGTCGCTGAGCACGAGGTAACTGCCCGGCGGCAACGCGGCCATCAGCCGGTCGACGATCCCCCACGGGTCGTCCTCGTCAGGCACCTGTCCGGCGATGCTCAGCATCACCAGGGCAATCGGCTGGCTGAAGTCGAGAGTCTTGGCCGCGCCTTGGAGGATCACGTCGGGGTTGCGTACGTCGGCGTCGATGTACGCGGTGACGCCCGGCTCGGTGCTGGTCAGCAGGGCACGGGCGTGGACCAGCACGATGGGATCGTTGTCGACGTAGACGACCCGGGTCTCGGGGGCGGTGCGCTGGGCGACCTCGTGAATGTTGTTGGCCGTCGGTAAGCCCGTGCCGATGTCCAGAAATTGCCGGACTCCGGCCTCTTCCACCAGGTACGTGACCGCGCGAATGAGGAACTCCCGCTGCAGCCGAGCAACCTCGGCGAAGTCAGGAAATGTCCGAAGCAGCAGCTCACCGGCCTCGCGGTCGGGCGCGAAGTGGTCCTTGCCGCCCAGCAGATAGTTCCACACGCGGGCTGAATGGGGGATGGTCGTGTCAATGCGCTCCCAGGCAGACTGGGCGGCGAGGCTGTCATCGCTCATGACACTCCATTCCTGAGGTTGACCGCAGCCCCCGGCCACGCTCGTCCAAGAGCCACTTTAGTGGTCTCTTCGGGCATAACGCGTACGAGATGTCAGCCAAAGCCGCCGTCCACCACGCACATGCAGGACGTCGCACCCCGGATCCCGAACTCCTGACGACGGACCCCGAATCCCGGACTCCTGACGTCGGACCCTGGACCCCCGGACGACGGACCCCAGACGACGTGCCCCGGATTTCGAACCCCGGACGACGGACCCCAGCCCCAGCACCGGCACCCGACCAAGCGATCTCACGGTCACGTGCCCGCGGGCCAGGCGCAACGCGAGGCGGCGCGCACCCCCGGCCACACGTGCCCCCCACATGTGCTCACCGCACGCCGCACAAGGTCCATATCTCCCTCAGTCCCGGCGGGTCTGGAGGTGGGCGGTCGCGGTCGCCACGGCCACGGTCTTGCCGTCGGGCGCGATGAGCTCGCCGGCCAGGAAGCACACCTCCCTGCCGCGCCTCACCACCCGCCCCCGACCGGTGAGGCGCCCCGGGCGGGCCGGGCGGAGGTATTGGACATGCAGGTCGAGGGTCACCGCGAACTGGTCTTCTGGCAGCGTCGCGACCAGCGCCGGCCCCAGCGTGTCGTCGAGCATCGCCGCGAGGAAACCGCCCTGGATCACGCCGACGGGATTGACGAACCGCTCACTCGCCTCGAACGCCACCTCGATGGTGCCCTGGTCGGGATCCACCTCGATCAGCTGCCAGCCCAGGGTTTCAGCCGCGGCGGGCGGCCGGACCCGCCCGGCCACCACGTCCCAGAACGGCCCGCGCCTGCGCGGTTCGGTGTCCATGAACACAGTGAACCGACTCGCACCGACAGTTCCGCAGTCGGCAGCCCGAACAAGCCCTCCGACACTCGAAGGCAGCGCGCATCACGCCGCCAACGGCCACCAGCACATCGCCAGTCACGGAGCTGCCGTCGGTCACGGTGCTGGTGGCCGCGGTCGGCAGCTCTGAGGCAGCGCCCGTCACGCCGCCAACGGCTTCCAGCACATCGCCGATCACAGTGCTGTCGTCGATCACGGAGCTGCCGTCGGCGAAGTGGGCGCCAGCGCACCTCGATGCCCCAAGCACCGATGCCCACAAGCCAGCAAAACAGCACATTTCCCGGCCGATCGGGAAAGTTGGGGAAGTTTGCCGGGTAAAGGGGCAGAGGCGGCTAGCGCTTTGGCCAGAGTTTGTCGAGGTTTTGGGTGATTAGCGGCTCCCGAGTGGCGAGCGCGCGTGCCACATCCCGTAGCTGCCTGGCCCGATGCACCTGTGCCCGCCAGTCCGTGCCGGAGGCCCGATGAGCCATCTCCACCTGGACCTCCTCCACTCGATAGCCCTTGCGCAGCAGGTCGATCGTCAGCGCCGTCTCCACGCCGAACCCGTGCGCCAGCGGCCGGGCGGCCTCGAAGGCGTCTCTGGTGATGCAGCGCTGGCCGTTGAGCGGCTGCGCGGGCTCGAAGCCGGTGGCCCTGCGGATGCCGTCCCTGGACAGGCGGACGACCAGGCCATGGCCCCCCAGCTTGACGCGGGTGACGAAGACCGCGATGGTCATGTCGGCCTTGCCGGCGCGCACCGGCTCGATCAGCGGAGAGGCGGCCCGGGCGGTGTCGCCCAGGTCGGCGTCCAGGAAGAGTAAGTGGTGCGGCGTCTCACCATCGAGCAGGCGCACGGCTTCGGCGCCCGACTCCATGGCCGCCGCCTTGCCGCGGTTGCGGCTGTGCCGCACCACCCTGGCCCCCGCCGCCCGCGCCACCCGGCCGGTCTGGTCGGTCGAGCCGTCGTCGACGACCACGACCAGATCGACGCCGGGCAGGGCGAGGGCCGCGGTGACCGTGGCACCGATGCGGTCGGCTTCGTCCTTGGCCGGGACGATGACTGCCGTATCCTTCATGACCCCTCGGAGATGAGGAACTCCTGCGGCACCTCGTCATGCACGGTGAAGACCGAATCGAGACCGGTGACCTGCAGAATCTTGCGTACGGCCGGCCGTGGGGCGGCGACGTCGAGCGCCCCGCCCTGCTCCTTGACGCGTTTCAGCGCGGACAGCAAGACGTTCATCCCCGTGGAGTCGCAGAAATCCACGCCGGACATGTCGATGACCACGCGGCTGGGCCCGTCCTGCAACAGCCGAGCGAACTCCGCCTGCAGGTGGGGTGCCGTATAGAGGTCGATTTCACCGGTGATGGCGACTAGCGCATGGCCGGCATGTGATCGAGTCGAGACCTTGAGCTCCACATGGGCAGGCTAGCGGCGCGGAGGCTTCCGGTCACGTTGTCACGCCGATAGGGCAACCTCAGGATTTTGTCCTCCGTTTGGACTCCATGAAAACAGAGAGTACGCGAAGCTTGACTGTGTGACACCGGCATGGCCGGAGAGGGGGGCGGCCCGGCACCTCGCTTCTGGTCACTACTTCACTTGAGAAGGAGGGGCCGGGCGAGACCCACGGGCCCGAGCATTCATGAGAACTGAGAAACCCGAAGACCCGCACCGACGACGGCTCCGCGAACGACTGGAAGCCATCCTCATCCGCACAGAGAAGGCCACCTCGTGGCATGACAGAGTGGGGCGCCTGCGTAGCCTGATCAATCACGAAGGCTTCGTGCCCGTACACACGAAACTCGCCGGCGAAGACCTCGACTTCCTCGCCGACGCCCGCGACGACCTGCTCAGATTCTCCGAGCTCGGGCTGCGGCTGTTCGACCTCCACCAGCCGCGCGACGCGGGCGGCATCACGAGCGACGCCGAGCACCCCATCCTGCGGTGCCGGAGTTGCATGTGGCGCTGGCCGTGCCCGACGTTCCGCGCGATGTCGGAGTCGTTCGGCGCCGGTCACGAGAGCGCACTCCCGGAGTCCGGTTGAGGTCCCGACCTGAGCCGTTCCGGAGTCCGGTTGAAGTCCAAACCTGACGGACGCGCTATCCCGAGACCAGCGGCAGCCGGATCTCGAAGCGGCAGCCCGGCCCGTCGTTGACCACACCGATCACCCCGTCGTGCGCCTCCACGATGCCCTGCGCGATCGCCAGGCCGAGCCCGGCCCCGCCGTCTTTGGTCGGGGTCCGGGCCGCCTCGCCTCTGAAGGCCACCTCGAACACCCGGTGCAGGTCCTCATCGGGGATCCCTCCGCAGCAGTCGCTGACCGACAGGCACGCCATGCCCGCGTCGACGGCCGCCCGCAGCACGACCGTGCGGTCCGACGGCGTGTGCCTGATCGCGTTCACGACGAGGTTGCCCAGCGCCCGGCTCAGCGCGTTCGGGTCCGCCCGCACGGGGACCGCCTCGGCGGCCTCGGCGGTCAGCCGCACCCCCTTGGCGCGGGCCAGCGGCTCGGCCCCGGCGAGCGTGTCGGCGACCAGGTCGGCGAGCCCGATCCGGGCAGGAGTGAGCCGCAGCGCCCCGGCGTGGATCCGCGACAGCTCGAACAGGTCGTCGACCATCGCCGACAGCCGCTCCACCTCCAGCTTGATCTGGCCGTGGTAGCGCGCGACGGTCCGGCGGTCGGACACCACGCCGTCTTCGAGCGCCTCGGCCATCGCCCGCAGCCCGGCGAGCGGGGTGCGCAGGTCGTGGCTCACCCAGGCGACCAGCTCGCGCCGCGCCCCTTCCAGGGCGCGCTCCCGCTCGTACGCCTCCTCCAGCGTGTTCGCGATCGTCTGCAGCTCCGACGGCAGCCCCTTGGGCGCGGTGAACGGCAGGTCGCGTACGGCGGCCACCAGCCGCCTGCTCTCGCCCACGACCCGCCTGGCCAGGACGAACGCCACCCCCAGCCCGACCAGCCCGCCGACGGCCACCACGCTGAGCACGATGTCCCTGACCGCGCCCTCGATGATCATCTTGAGCGTGATCGCCACCACGCCGGCCAGTGTCGCCACGATCGCGACCACCATGACGACGGCCAGCATGACCCCGATCGAGCGGGTACGCAGCCGCCACATGACGGCCACGCCCAGGATCCCCACCAGCAGCCCCAGCCCCGCCGTGACCGCCACGATCATCCCCAGATCGCTCATCACCGCTGGATGGGGAGTCATGGCGTACCTTCGCCGGCGGGTTCGAGCGGTTCGTACCGGTACCCCACGCCCCAGACCGTGACGATCCGCCGCGGCGCGGTCGGATCCGGCTCGATCTTCTCCCGTAGCCGCCGGACGTGCACGGTCACCGTGGAGGAGTCCCCGAACGACCAGCCCCACACCTGGTTGAGCAGCGCCGACCGGCTGAACGCCTGCCGAGGGTTGCGTACGAGGTAGGCCAGCAGGTCGAACTCGCGGGCGGTGAGCATCACCTCAGCCCCGCCCAGCCGTACCTCGTGGGCCCCTACGTCGACCACCAGATCGCCGTCACGCAGCACGCCCGTGCCACCCGTGACCGAGGCGCCGCGGGCACGGCGCAGCACCGACTGGACGCGCAGCGCCAGCTCTCGCGGGCTGAAGGGCTTGGTCACGTAGTCGTCGGCGCCGGTTTCGAGCCCGACCACGCGGTCGATCTCCTCGCCGAGCGCGGTCAGCATGATCACCGGGACCGGCCAGCGCTCCCTGAGCTTCCTGCACACCTGCAGCCCGTCGATCTTCGGCAGCATCAGGTCGAGCACCATCAGATCGGGCGGGCTGGCCAGCGCCCGCCGCAGCGCCTCGGCGCCGTCGCCCACGCACTCGACCTCGTGCCCGTCGCGCTCCAGATATCGCGCCACCACCTCGGCCACGGTCGGGTCGTCGTCGACCACCAGGATGCGCGTGTTCACCCTTTCACCGTACGGCGGGAGCATGCCGAATCGACACCTACGTCATTGCTTCGTAAGCCTCGCGGATCATGCTCGCAGGACGTACGGTGGGCGCATGAGTCGCGTCGTCATGCTCGTATTGGGGGCCCTCCTTGCCCTCTTCGTGCTGTTCAATTTCGTGATCCCCATGATCATGGGGCTGCTCAAGGTCGCCCTCATCATCGGTGTGGTCGCCCTTCTGGTGTTCATCGCCGTCACCTTGGTCGGGAAGTCGTCCTCGTCACGGTGACGCTTTTCCTGTTCGACCCCTGGCTCATCGGCGTGACCATGGTGGCGATCCTGCTGCTCGCCACCTGGGCCGCCCGGCTGCTGCCCGCCATCGGCGGCGACGCGCCCGGCTTCCCGCTGATGTACGCCCGGCGCACGGCCTTCCAGCGCCAGCGCCATCCCGCGGCGGCAGGCCGGCCACGGCCACGAGCTCCGTCATCGCGCCCCGCTTCCGGCTAAGCGGGGCTCTCTTCAGTGAGCCCTGATTCATCTCTCTTTGATTGAAGGGCTCATGTTCGACTCTTTCGTGTCATTTCTGCTGGCCGTGTCCGGCGACAACGCCGCCGTGGCCATCGTGCTGTTCACCGTGGCCGTACGCCTCCTGCTGCTGCCGCTCAGCATCCGCCAGGCCCGCGCCACACAGGTCCAGAAGCGCCTGGCGCCCAAGCTGGCCGAGTTGCGGAAGCGGTGGTCGCGCAACCCCGAGCGACTGGCCAAGGAGACCACCAAGCTGTACGCGAAGGAAGGCACCTCGCCTCTGGCCACGATCCTGCCGGGATTGGGGCAGCTTCCGTTCATGTGGGTGATGTATCGGGTCGCCACGCACCCGACCGCTTTCCTGGGCCATGACCTGCTGGGCGCCCCTCTGGGGCAGCATGTCGCGGGAATTGTCACCAATTACGGTCTGGTTAGTGTGCCATTTTTGGTCTTTGCCGTGGTCATCGTGCTGATCGCGGTCGTGGCGTGGCTTTCGGCCCGCAAAATCACCGCCACGCTGCCCGACGAGCAGCCCGCGCTGATACGCAGGATCACGCCGCTGATGCCGTTCGGCACGGTGCTGGCCGCCGCGGTGCTGCCGCTGGCCGCGGCGCTCTACCTGCTGATCAGCACGGCGTGGACCGTGGGAGAACGCGCGATCCTGGCCACCCGGCCGCTGAGCGCGTAGCCGCTATCCAGCCTCTCGCAGGGCGTGGACCTGCCCGTTCATCAATCCGTTGGGGGCGTGCAAGATCGCCCACACCGTCGTGATGTCACCGTCGTGGCGGACTCCCCAGCTCTCCGCGACGTACTCGACGATGCCGAGCCCCCTGCCCCCGAGCGACGACAGAGTCGGCCGGCCGGCGCGGGGCTCGGTGGCCGCGCCGCCATCGCTCACAGCGACCTCGATGTGTTCGTCGCTCCGCAGCCAGGCCACCCTGACCATGCCCGACGGCAGCGGATGCGCATGCCGTAGCGCGTTGCTCAGCAACTCGCTCACCACGAGGACGGCATCGTCGATCGCGGTGGCGAAAACCCCGCGATCCTGCAGGTCAGTGCTCAGACGCTGGCGGGCGACGGCGACACTGGACGGCGCGTACGGCAGTAGCACCACGCTTGACACACCCACCTCCCCGCTCCCAGTGCCCCCCACGGGAACACTCCCCGGTACGACCGAAATGCCCCGTTACTCGATCCCAGAAACCGCATCTCGATCACAGCTTGTACACATCGGACGATAGATCAGCGTAACCGTTACCACCTCGTTACCGCATCGGTGTGTCGGATCGGATAGGGGAAGCGTTGCCCAACACGAGCCGCATTCGAGTGCCTCCACCGGGTCGCGGATGGGCACTCACATCACCGCCCTGAGCCCTGGCCAGACTGCGCACGATGTAGAGCCCGAGGCCGACTCCGCCGAACCTGCGGCGGTCACCGCTGTCGACCTGGACGAACCGCTCGAAGACCCGCTCCCGGTCCGGTGCGGCGATGCCGACGCCCTCATCGTCCACCACCACGACCACGGCGTCGTCCTCGGGCCAGGCGCCCACGCTGATCAGGCCGCCCGTCGGCGAGTACTTGAAGGCGTTCTCCAGCAGCTGGCCGAGGATGATGTCGGTGGCCAGCGCGTCGCCTCTGACGTACGGCAGCGCGTCGGGGATGGCCACCTCCACCCGGTGCCTGTCGGACAGCACGGGCAGCCCGAGGGTGGCCGCGTGGATCCGCTCGGCCAGATCGAACGCCTCGATGCGTACCGGCGGCTCGTCGGCGCCCGCCCGGGCGCCGAGCAGCAGATGATCCATGAGCTGCCCGAGCGACCTGGCCCGCTCGGCGATCGTGTGGACGGCGGAGCGCCGCTCGGTGTCGTTCAGCTTGTCCCAGCGCGCGTCGAGCGTGCTGGCGAACCCGCGCACGATCGTGATGGGCGTGCGCAACTCATGGCTGGTCGTGGCCAGGAACAGGTCCTTGGCCTCCTCCAGCTCCTTGGCCGTGGTGACGTCACGGAAGTCGACGACCACTTCTCCGGTCTCCTCGATCTTGGCGCTGACCACGTCCAGCCAGCGCCCGCTCTCCAGCTGGTAGGTGAGCTTCTCGCCCGGGCTGGGCAGCGGGAAGGGCAGCGGCCCGCCGATGACGGCCTCTCCCGGTGTCGCGGTGAGCTCGGCGGCGGCCGGGTTCCACTGGCTGACCCGCCCGGCGCGGTCGAGCACGGCGATGCCGTCGGCGCTGGCGTCGAACACCGCGCGCTCGTGCGCCCGCTGCCGTACGGCCTCCTGATAGGCCACCGCGTTGCCGACCGCGATGCCGGCGTGCCCGGCCAGCAGCTCCAGGAGCTCGAGCTCCAGGTGGCCGGGTTTGCGCTCGGCGAACAGCGCATACAGCGCCCCGTAGGGCCGGCCGCCGACCGCGGCCAGCCCGAGCGCGATCGTGTGCAGCCCGTCGAGCTCGGCCCACACCAGGTCGCCGAGGCCCTGCGACTCCAGCATCACCGTCTTCCCGGTGCGTAAGAGCTTGCCGACCAGGCTGGTACGCAGGTCGGCCGTCACGTCCTTGAGCGAGTCGGGCAACTGGTGCGCGCTCACCAGCCGCAGCCGCTCGCCCTCGATGAGCACGAAGCCGCCCGCGTCGGCGCCGGTCAGCTCGGTCAGGCTGGCCGCGATGCGGTCGAGCACCGTGGACAGCTCCAGCTCGGCGTTGATGTCGCCGACCACGTCGGTGAGCCGGCGTACCAGCCTGGCCCGCCGCGCCATACGGTTCCTGGCGGCCTCGTCGGCCTCGGTCAGATGGTGCACGAAGACGTAGCCCGCCACGGCGCTGCCCGTGAGCAGCGCGCTGGTGTCGACCCTCAGGTCGAGCACGGTGCCGTCCCTGCGCAACCGCTTGGTGCGCAGCGACACCTGGCCGCCCGTACGCACCCGTTCGAGCACCGCGTTGTGCTCCGCTGTCAGCTCCCCCGGCACGATCGGCGCCCTGCGGCCCAGCATCTCCTCGGCCGACCAGCCGAAGAGCCGCTCAGCCGCCCGGTTCCAGACGAGTACGGTCTGGTCCCTGTCGAGCGCGACCACGGCGTTGGGCGAGCTGGCGAGCACCGCGCGAGCGATCTCATCGTCACTGCCTGCTCTGTCGTCACCCACACCTCCATAGTGCCTGTGGCGTGCGGCGTTCGTCGGGCGATCCGTCCGATACGCTGCGGGCACGGCCTTTCAGGGCGGCGGAAGAGGGTGGCGGGTATGTCCAGTGGAGACCTCGATGCCCTGCTGCGGGTGACTTCCGCCACTTATCGCGGCGAGGTGCCGCCCGATGTGGCGTTCGGCACCTATGACGGCGCGGTCGGCCGGCTGGTGCTGGCGGTGAGCGGCAAGGGCATCGTGGCGTGCAGCTTCGAGTCGGAGGACACCGTCTTCGAACTGGTCGTCCGGCATGTGGGCGCCTTCGTCGGGCCCGACCCCGGGCGTCTCGACCCGGTGCGCAGGGAGCTCGACGCCTACTTCTCCGGGCGCCTGCGGACCTTCGCCACGCCGGTCGACCTGTCCATCGCCACGACGTTCGCCCGCACGGTGCTGCAGAAGACGATGGCCGTGCCCTACGGGGAGACGGCGACCCTCGACGAGATCGGCGAGAGCATCGGCCGGCCGCGCGCCCTGCGCGCGGTCGGCAACGCGCTCAACGCCAACCCCGTCTGCGTGGTCGTGCCGTGCCACCGGATCGTGCCGGCTGACGGCGAACTCGGCGACTACGCGGGCGGCCAGGCCGCCAAGCGTCATCTCCTCACCATCGAAAAACGCTCACGGGCCTGAGGTACGTACTCAACGACGCGTGATCGACGCGCGCCGGGTCGCCCAGCCGATCACCAGCGTCACCAGAGCCGCCACCAGAGCCGCGCCCAGGGCCCCGTTCATCCACGGCTGCCTGGTGAACCCGATGGCCTCGCGCACGGCCGCCCAGAGGCCGTCCCACCGCTCGACCGTGGGCGTGGAGGTGGTCATCCAGTAGGCCACGAAGCCGAGCGCCCAGGGCACCAGCATGGACCAGCGGGCCGGCGCGTCCTCGTCGGTGTTCCACCCCGAGGATCCGCCGAGCAGGAAGTAGTCGACCGCCAGCACCGCGAACATCGGCACGAACACCGCCCCGATCACCCCCAGGAACGCCCCGTACGAGTTCACGTCGACCACCAGCGCGATGGCGGTGGTCAGCACGCCGATGGCGATCGAGAAGACCCGCCGGTCGACGCGCGGCATGAGGTTCTGCAGGGACATGGTCGTGGAGTAGACGTTCGCGAACGACTGGTCGGCCTCCCGCAGCACCAGGATCGCGAAGAACAGCGCGCCCAGCGGCACCGCGACGAACGCCCCGAACACGGCCGTACCGTCGGCGGCCACCGCCGCGGACCCGGCGATCGCCACCGCGTAGACGCCCAGCCCCAGACAGGCGACCTGGGCCAGCGTGTAGCCGCCGACCACGCCCGCGAAGGCCGCCCGGCTCGACCTGGAGTGCCGGGCGAAGTCGGCGGCGATCGGCACCCACGAGACCGACAGCGCGATGACGTAGTCGACCGCGGGCGCGAACGCCGTCCACGACCCGCCGCCCTGCGGCGGAGCCTTCGACAGGAACGCCACCGCGAACCAGACCAGCGAGATGATCACCCCGATGGTGACGTAGCGCCGCAGCAGCCGGACCGACCCGAGCGGCCAGATGGTCAGCGACGTGGTCAGCACCCCCGCCGCCACCACCCACACCTGGTACGGCACCACGGCGCCGAAGATGGCCATCGCGCCCTTGGCGATCACCCACAGCTCGAAGGCGCCCCACCCGATCATCTGGACGATGTTGAGCACGGTCGGGATGTAGGACAGCCGTGCCCCGAACAACCCGCGCAGCAGCACCATCGCCGGCCGCCCGGTCTGCGTGCCCGGGATGGCCGACAGCCCCACCATGGCCGTGCCGACCAGGCTGCCGACGAGGGCCGCGAGCAGGGCGGCGGTCAGGCTGAGCGGCCTCCCGCCGAGCGGGTCGAGCAGGAACAGCGCGCCGCTGAACCCCAGCAGGCTCACGGCCAGGTTCGCCCACAGGGCGCCCTGGTCGAGCAGCCCGAGCGTCTTGGGGGGCGTCCCTTCGAGGGTCAGCGGGACTTCGTCGACGACATGCGTCATCTCACACTCCCTACGCCGGCATTACCCGGACAGGTTCATGCGGTCGGCGACAGGTCAGTCGCCCTCTCAGCCCGGTGCACCCCGAGCTCCCGCGGTTTGTGTAGTTGTCGAGCGGATTATGCCATCCGTCAGGCGACGAACGGCGGGTGCCCCGTCTCGCTGACCATCGGGCGGCTCGCGGCCGCCCACAACTGCATGCCGCCGTCGACGTTGACCGCCTCGCGCCCGAGCTGGTTGAGCCAGGCCGCGACCTGGAACGACCGGCCGCCGACCCGGCAGACCACGTAGACGGTCCGGTCGCCCGGCACCTCCTCGACCCGCCCCTGGATCTGCGACATCGGGATGTGCACCGCCTCGGGGGCGTGCCCGGCCACCCATTCCTCCTGTTCGCGCACGTCGAGCAGGTAGCCGTCGGCGGGAACGTCGTTTGCCGGGATCTCTGGAACCGTCATGCCTCCATCATCTCGCGTCGCTGGTCGTAGGCAGCACGCGCGGTGGCGATCTCCTGCCGGTGCTCCTCGGTCCAGGTGACCAGGCTCTTGATCGTCTGGTGCAGGGTCCGGCCGAGCGGCGTGAGCGCGTAGTCGACCCGCGGCGGCACGACGGGGTGGACCGTGCGGCTGACCAGGCCGTCGCGCTCCAGGTGGCGCAGGGTCACGCTGAGCATCCGCTGGCTGACCCCGTCGATCTCGCGGCGCAACTGGGTGAAGCGCAGGCTCTGGCAGTCGAGCAGCGCGATGACCAGCAGCGACCACTTGTCGGCGACGCGGTCGAGTATCTGCCGGACCTCGCAGTCCTCCCTGGTGTCCCACTGCCACACGTCGTAGTCGTCGTCCACGGTGCTCTCGCAGTAACCGGGTGGCTTAGAAGTGCCGTCTTCCATGACATTTCATACTGCCGGATGATTTGGGCGGTTACCAGGAATAACCGAATATCGATAAGTAACCGGGAGTTGACCACGTCCAGGCGCGCTTGGGGCATGCTGATCGTGCTGTGCGGGGCCATCTTCATCGAGGGCACCGACGTGGCGATGAGAAGCTCAAAGCGTGACCACCGGCGCGGAGGCCTGACATCAGCAGGTGTTACTTCAGCAGGCGGGACAGGCGGCGGTCGGCCAGCGGCTTGCCGCCCGTCTGGCAGGTGGGGCAGTACTGAAGCGAGGAATCCGCGAAAGACACCTCGCGGATCGTGTCACCGCACACATCGCACGGCTGGCCGGCACGGTTGTGGACACGAAGGCCGGACTTCTTCTCCGCCTTGAGGTCCTTGGCGGCCAGGCCGTGCGCCCGCTCGACCGCCTCGCGCAGCGTGGTGACGATGGCCTCGTGCAGGTCGGCGATCTGGGCGTCGGTGAGGGTCGAGGCGATCTTGAACGGTGACATCTTGGCCGCGTGCAGCACCTCGTCGGAGTAGGCGTTGCCGATGCCCGCGATCACCTTCTGGTCGCGCAGCAGGCCCTTCACCTGGGTGCGGCTGCCGTTCAGGATGGCCTTGAGCGTGGCCACGGTGAAGGCGTCGTCGAGGGGGTCGGGGCCGAGGGCGGCGACACCCGGCACGTCATCCGGATTTTTCGTGACATAGACGGCGAGGCGCTTCTGCGTTCCCGCCTCGGTCAGCTCGAACCCGGGCGCCAGGCCCTCGTCATCGGGCGCCAGGCGTACCCGTACCGCCAGCGGGCCCTTGCCCGGACGGACCGGCTTCGCGCCCGAGAGGTCCTCGCGCCAGCGCAGCCACCCCGCGCGGGCCAGGTGGATGACCAGGTGCAGGCCGTCGCAGTCGAAGTCGAGGAACTTGCCGTGCCTGGCCACGCCCGTGATGGTCAGCCCGCCGAGCGCGGTGACCGGCGGGTCGAACGTCTTGAGCGCCGAGAAGGCGACCACGTCGACGCCCAGGAGCGTGCGACCGACCGCCCGCTCGCGCAGGAAACCGGCGAGCGATTCCACTTCGGGGAGTTCAGGCATGCCACCAGGGTACGACGCACCTTCATCCACAGCCTGTGGATAACTATGAGACATCCCAGAACGCCAGCTCGTGCGCCATCCCCTCACGGAACAACGCCTCCGCCCGCGCGGGCTCGGGATCGGCCTGATCGATCATCTCGGCGATCCGCACGGTCAGCGCCGCGAAGCCAGGATCGGCGTACGTCTCCACCCACCTCCGATAACGCGGCTCGGCGGGCAAATGAGCCGCCAGCTGCTGACCAAGCTGCGAATATCCCCACATGCAGGGATAGAGCGCGGCCAACCCTTCGCCGTAGTCAGCGGCCGACTCCAGCAGGAACGCCGTATAGCCCGCACACGCCGGCCCCTTCCGCGCGCCTTCCAGGTCCGCCCCGAACGAGGCCGACAGCTCCCGGTGCAGGCTCAGCTCGTCATGGAAGGTCGTGTGCGCCAGGTCCACGAGGTCGCCCAGATGCGCGGCCGGCGCCTGCCAGGCCAACCGCGCGAACACCCGCACATAGTCCAGCAGGAACAGATAATCCTGCTCCAGCCACGACCGGAACACCGGCTCCGCCAGATCGCCGCGCCCGATGCCGACGACCGTGGGATGCGCGAGCTGCGCCTCGAGGAGGGGACGCCCGGCCGCGTGCAACTTCTCGGAGATACCCATGAGCGGCAGGTTAGTGTCAGGGAATGAGTGTGACGATCGCGGAAGAACTCCTCCTGCTCGCCTACAGCGAGGAGGAGGGCAAGCAGCTCATCAGCGGCACCCAACTCGATCCGGCGCTCGGCGGCGCGATCCTCGCGGAGCTGGCGATCAACGAACGGGTGGCCCTGTCCGGCAAGAAGGTGTCCGTCGAGGACGCCACGCCGCTGGGCGACGACGAACTCGACGCCGCGCTGACCCGCATCGCGGAGGAGGGCAAGGAGCGCAAGCCCGACTGGTGGGTCCAGCGGCTCCACTCCACCAAGCTGCGCCGGCGCCTGCTCACCCGGCTCGCCGAGACGGGTGTGCTGGCCGAGGAGCGCGGCAAGGTGCTCGGCATCTTCCCCACCACCCGCTGGCCGGAGGCCGACGGCAGCGTCGAGGCGGAGGTCAGGCAGCGCGTGAGCGGCGTCCTGGCGGGCGCCGACCCCGACGGGCGCACCGCGGTGCTCATCGCCGTCATGCACGCCGCCAAGCTCGACCGCAAGGCGTTCCCCGGCGCGGACAAGGCCCGCATCAAGGAGATCGCCGAGGGCGACTGGGCGGGCGACGCGGTGGCCAAGACGATCGCGGCGATCAACTCGGTCATCATGATCGCCGCCACCAGCGCCGCCATCGGCGCCAGCACCACAGGCAGTTAGTGCCGGATCAGCCGGCGTCGAGGATCTCCTTCGGCACCGGCTTGTCCTCCTTGATCGCGTTGAACAGGGCGGTGGCCTTCTCCCTGTCCCACTTGACCGCGCTGCCGCCGCCCGCGATCTCGTTGCCGCCGAACGGCACGACCGTGGTCACCGGGCTGTCGCCCATGGCCAGGCCCAGCGAGAGCATGTCGAACGCGCCCGTGCTCGAATCGACGGCCACCGCGTCGGTGGCGCTCATGGCCAGCGGGATCGAGGTGAACGGATTGATCAGCGTGCCGGGGCTGGCCGCCTTCTTCACGACCGCGCCGAGGAACTGGCGCTGCCGCTTGGTCCGCTCGAAGTCGGGCAGCGCGCCGCCCTTACGGGTACGGACGTAGCCGAGCGCCTGCGCGCCGGTCAGCGTCTGGACGCCCTTCTTGAGCTTCAGCCCCGCCTTGGGGTCGTCGACCGCGGCGCGGACGTTGATCTCGACACCGCCGACCGCGTCGACGATGTCCACGAACCCGGCGAAACCAATCTCCATGTAGTTGTCGACGCGCACCCCGGTGACGGTCTCGATCGTCTGGGCGAGCAGCTTGGGGCCGCCGATGGCGTACGCGGCGTTGAGCTTGTTGCGGCCCTTGCCGGGGATGGTCACCGCGGAGTCGCGCGGCAGGCTGACGAGGGTCGGCTTGTCGCTACCCGCCGGGATGTGCAGCAACATCATCGAGTCGGTGCGCTGGCCGGCCGCCTTACCGGTGGCGAGCTTCTTGCGGTCGGCCGCCGACAGCCCCTTGCGGCTGTCGGAGCCGACGAGCAGCCAGTTGGTGCCCGGGGAGTCGGCGGGACGCCCCTGGTAGTCGTCGAGCACGCCGGGGATCCCGGTCAGCCGCGAGTCGATCCAGAAGAACAGGCCCACGGCCACCACGAGCAGCAGCGCCACCACGGCGGCGACGATCTTCAGGATGGTGCGGCCCTTGATCCGCCCGCGCGGCGGCTTGGGCCCCGACGGGCCGGCCTCCGCCTTGGGCGTGAACGGCTTGATCGGGCTGCCGCCTGAGCGCTCCCGGCCGTACACGCGCGAACTGCCGGCGCGCGGCGCGTCGGAGGGCGACTCGGCGGGCTGCTGGTGCGTCGGCGGCGCCTGCTGAACCGGCGGCGGGACCTGCTGCGTCGACGGAATCCGATGCGCGGGGGCACCGCCCGACCGCGGACCGTCGCCGTTCCTGCCGGGCAGCGGGCGGCCATCGCCCGGCGAGCGCATGGCTCGCGTCCGGTCTTCCTCAGACACTTGGCCTCTTTCCCCTTCGGTTGTCATAGACGCTACGTCCAACCCCCCACCAGTGAAGACGTCTCGCCAAGGTTTTCCCACGGAAAAGTACGCAGAACTAGCGGAGCGTCACGTCGGAAACATTGCTGCCATCTGCATCGTTACGGTTTATGGACTTCCGCCATCGAAAGGATGATCGTGTCCGCCCCGGACCCTTGGAATATTCGCCCGTGCACACGCACGGGATCCCCTGATAGCTCACCTCTTCGGAGCTTGTCACGGTGAGCGCCTACCTCGGGCTGCTCGCCCTCTTCCTGCTCACCGCCGCGACCGGTTACTTCGTCGCGCAGGAGTTCGCCTTCGTGGCCGCTGACCGGGGCCTCCTGCGCGAGCAGGCCGCCGCCGGCGACCAGGCCGCGGAGAAGGCCCTCCAGGTGACCTCCCGCCTGTCTTTCATGCTCTCCGGCGCGCAGCTCGGCATCACCGTCACCGCGCTGCTGGTCGGCTTCCTGGCCGAACCCGCCATAGCGACGCTCGTTCGTCCGTGGCTGACGGACACCGGCATGCCCGGCGGTGTCGTCACCGGCCTGTCCGTGGCCATCGGCGTGTTCGCCGCGACCGTCGTCCAGATGGTCCTCGGCGAGCTGGCGCCCAAGAATCTCGGCATCGCCAGGCCGGAGCCGGTCGCCAAGTTCCTCGCAGGATCGACGCTGGTCTATCTGGCCGTGGTCGGCCCGGTGGTCCGCCTGTTCGACTCGGCGGCCACGGGACTGCTCAGGCGCATCGGCATCGAGCCCGTCGAGGAGGTGGAGCACGGCGCGACCCCCGAGGAGCTCTCGCGGATCATCGCCGAGTCCACCCTGGCGGGCGAGCTGCCCCCGCGCCTGTCGGAGCTGCTGGAGCGGGCGCTGGAGTTCGGCGACCGCAACGCGGAGGAGATCATGGTCCCGCGCCCGCGCGTGGTCGTGCTCCGCGACTCCCAGCCGATCTCCGACCTCGTGGAGGTCATCCGCGAGTGCGGCCACTCCCGCTACCCGGTGCTCGGCGCCGACGGCGACGTGGTGGGCGTGACGGGCGTGCGCGAGCTGATCACCTCCGGTCTCGAAGACGGCGCGATCATCGGCATCACCCGTCCCGCGGTGCTGGTGCCCGACTCGCTGCCGCTGCCCGCCGTACTGAACCAGATGCGCTCGGCCAAGGACGACTTGGTATGCGTGATCGACGAGTACGGCGACCTCGCCGGCGTCATCACCGTCGAGGACCTGGCGGAGGAGCTGGTCGGCGAGCTCATCGACGAGAACGACCCGGAGCCCGACGGCGCGGTCGAGCGGCCGGGCGGCATCTGGGAGGTGCCTGGCCGGTTCAGGCTCGACGAGGTCGAGCGGGCCACCGGCGTCTCACTGCCCGAGAGCGACGACTACGACACGCTCGCCGGGCTGGTCCTCGCCAGGCTGGGACGCATGCCGGACCCCGGTGACACCGTGACCGTGCCCGTCATTCCGGAGGCGGACCCGTTCGCCGAGGACGAACAGGAGCACAAGGCCGAACTCACCGTCATGTCCCTCAACCGCCGCGTGCCCGAATGGGTACGGCTGGCACCGGTCCAGCACGCGGAGGCCGTCCGATGACGATGATCCTGATCAGCCTGGCTCTGCTCCTGCTGAACGCGCTGTTCGTGGCGGCCGAGTTCGCCTTCGTCTCCGCCAAGCGGCACCGCCTGGAGGAGATGGCCGCCAACGGCAACCGCCTGGTGCGGATCACCGCGAAGTCGGCGGTGGGCGGCGGCCGCCGGCTGTCCCTGATGCTGGCCGGCGCGCAGCTCGGCATCACGCTCTGCACGCTGGGCCTGGGCCAGGTCACCGAGCCCGCGATCGAGCACTACCTGGAGCCGGTCTTCGCCGCCGTCGGCGTGCCCGAGTCGATGCGGATGCCGATCGCGCTGACCATCGCGCTGGCCTTGGTGACGTTCCTCCACATGGTGGTGGGCGAGATGGCGCCCAAGTCCTGGGCGCTGACCCACCCCGAGCGGGCCGCCCTGGTGCTGACGCTGCCCTTCCGCGGCTTCACGTCGCTGATGAGCCCACTTCTGTCAACGCTCAACGGCCTGACCAACGTGATACTGCGCCTGTTCGGCGTGGTCCCCCGTGACGAACTGGCCACCACCAGAACCCCGCGCCAGCTCGCCATGCTCGTAGGAGAGTCGGGCCGGATGGGCCTCCTGGACAGAGAGGAGCATGACCTGCTCACAAGAGCCCTCCGCCTCCAGGCGGAAGGCATCGAGCGCCTCATGGTCCCCATCGACCGGGTGATCACCGTCCCGGCGTCGGCCGACGCCGCGCGCATCAAGCAGGCGGCGGCGGAGAGCGGCCACCTACGCCTCCTGGTGGGCGCTCCAGAGGACGTACAGGGCGTGCTGCATGCCCGAGACGCCCTGATCAATCCCAACCGCGCAGCGGGCGACCTGGCCCGCCCGGTCCCCCGCCTGCCCTGCGTCACCCAGGTCCCCGAGGCGGTGACCGCACTCCAGGAGGCCCACGCCCACCTGGCGCTGGTCACGGACCAGGCCGGCACGGTCATCGGCATGGTCAGCCTGACCGACCTGGTGGGCGAACTCCTCGACACCCGAGCAATGGCCGCCTAACCCCACGAGTGTGGGCAATAACACACGCCCGGCCGGAAAGCCATCCGAAAGCGATCTGCAACCGGCCGGGCCTACCGTTCCCAACGCGGCCCACAAGGTTCCCAAAAACAGGAGTCCCCGCCCCTTGCGATCCGGCCCCTCTTTCGCCACTGTGGGTCTGCCGCGTACACAAGGATTCAAGCCCCAAGAGCACGACATGCGGTTTAACGCAAGAACCCGCCGCCAAGGCAGGTGAAGGCGAGGAACCGCCCGAAGAGCACCACAGACGGTTTAACGCAAGAAACCGGCCGGTGGCCAAACACCAGCGGGTTAAGGCGAGGATTCAACCGGTGAGCAACCACCAGCGGGTTTCCTGCTGGGGGTCCGGGGGTCGCCCCCCGGTGTAAACGACGAGGGGACCCGAGGGAAGCAAGCCCCAGAGGGGCTGGCGACCATAGGGTCCCCGTCAACGAGTGGGCGAGGAGGGATTTGAACCCTCACGTCCTTTCGGACACACGGACCTGAACCGTGCGCGTCTGCCGTTCCGCCACCCGCCCTTGTGGGTGCGGAGAAACAGTAGCACGGAACAGCCGCTGGTACTGAACCCGGATACGATCGCATAAGACACGGGAGCGGAGGAGCTGGGCGCGACAGCCGACGAGCGCCGGGACCACCCGCGACGTGGGAGGAGCGGAGGCCAGGCGCGGTGCGCGTTTGGTGGCCGCGATCATATGCACGGAGGAAGGGAGGTACCCGGTGGGAGTCCTTCAGCGCTTCGAGCGAAGGCTCGAAGGCTTGGTTGAGGGGGCCTTTGCGCGGGCGTTCAAATCTGACCTTCAGCCGGTCGAGGTCGCCAGCGCGGTTCAGCGGGAGATGGATGAGCGTGCGGCGATCGTCGCTCAAGGTCGGACGCTCGTGCCCAACGACTTCGTGGTTGAACTGTCCACGACCGACAGCGAGCGGCTTGAGGTCTATGCCGACAGCATCAGCCACGAGCTGGCCAACCTCGCCAGGGAGTACGCCAAAGAACAGGGCTACTCCTTCGTGGGACCGGTCCGGGTTCGTTTCGAAACCGCCGCCGACCTGGCAGTGGGGTTGTTCCGCATCAGGTCGGGAGTCATCCGCGGCGCCACGGTGGAGCAGGACGAGATTCGCCAGCCGGCGAGTGATCTGCCACCATCCAGGCCCAACGCGTTCAACGGGCGGCCCCGGCTGCTCGTGTCCACTCAGGACGATCCGCAGGGCGACCGCTCCTACGAGCTCACCACTCCGGTGACCTTGCTGGGCAGGGGCACCGACTGCGATCTTCGTCTCGTAGACCCCGGCGTCTCTCGCCACCACGCGGAGTTGCGCGTCGAGGGTCAGCTTGTCGCCCTAGTCGATCTCGGATCGACGAACGGCACGTTCGTCAATGGCCAGCCGGTACGCAGAGTCGAGCTCCAGAACGGCACGCGAGTGACCCTGGGGCGTACGACACTGGTGTTCCGGCGCGATTAGGGGTAGACAGACGGTCCATGTCCGAGCTCACGCTGCTGCTGATCCGGCTCGCCTTCCTGGCTGTGCTGTGGTTCTTCGTCATTGCCGCAGTCGGCGTGATCCGGACTGACTTGTTCGGATCACGTACGGCCCCCGCGGGTCCACGCAAGGGCATCAAGCCCACCAAACCGGCGGCTAAGCCGAAGAATAAGAAGGGCGAGCCACGCCAGCTCGTTGTGACGGGTGGCCCGCTGCAAGGCACCACCATTAATCTCACGGAGACGCCCATCACCATTGGCCGGGCGAACGACGCCACGCTGGTAGTCACCGACGACTACGCTTCCAGCCGGCATGCCCGGCTCTTCCCTCAGGACGGTCAGTGGATCGTGGAAGATCTCGGTTCGACCAACGGCACATACCTCGACCGCTCAAAAGTCACCCGCCCGACCCCGGTGCCGCTCGGTGTTCCGATCCGCGTCGGCAAGACAGTCATTGAATTGCGCAAATGACCATCGCACTCCGCTACGCCGCCCGCTCGGACGTCGGCCTCCTCCGCGAAGGAAACGAGGACTCGGCGTACGCAAGCGGCCGTCTGCTAGCCGTCGCAGACGGTATGGGCGGACACGCACACGGTGAGGTGGCGAGTTCTGTCGCCATCGCCGCAATGGCCTCTCTCGACGAGGCCCAGCAGAGTGGTGACCTGCTCAACGCCATCGAGGCAGCCGTACGCGACGCCAACCGCAAGCTGCACGAGATGGTGGGCCGGGACCCCAGCCTCAAGGGCATGGGCACCACGCTGACCGCCATGCTCTGGAACGGCACCTCGGTGGCCCTGGTGCACGTCGGCGACTCGCGCGCCTACCTGCTCAGACGCGGGGAGCTCTACCAGATCACCCACGACCACACGCTGGTGCAGCAGTTGGTCGACGACGGGCGCATCACGCCGGAGGAGGCCGCGACACACCCGCAGCGCTCGATCCTGCTGCGGGCACTCGACGGGAGCGGCGAGGTCGATCCCGACCTCACGTTGCGCGAGGCGCAGGTGGGCGACCGTTATCTCCTCTGCTCCGACGGCCTGTCCGGAGTGGTGAGCGCGGAGACCCTGCATGCCACGCTGACCAACATCGACGACCCGGAAGAGGTCGTGCGCCAGCTGATCGACCTGGCCAACCGGGGTGGTGGGCCCGACAACATCACCTGCGTCCTGGCCGACGTGCTGGAGCTCGCCGAGGGGCAGCAGGCGCCCACCACCGAGTCGGCGACCGTCGGGGCGGCGGGCATGACGCGCCTGCGGCTCGAAGCGCACGACACCTCGCCAGGGCGGCCGGGTGCGGTGACCGCGCCCCAGCCGGTGCTCACCGACGACGACTTCGACGAGCCGGGCCCGCAGGCGGCCCGGCGGCCGGTCAAGCGGCGCCGGGCCTGGCCCATGCTGGTCTCGGTCTTGGGTGTGGCCGTCGTCGCCATTGGCGCCGGCGGCTATTTCGGCTGGCAGTGGACCCAGGACCAGTTCTTCGTCGGGGCCAAGGGCGACGAGGTGGTCGTGTTCCGGGGCATCCGCCAGGAGGTGGGGCCGTTCCAGTTCTTCTCGGTCGCCCAGCACACCGGCAAGCCGCTCTCCCAGCTCTCCGAGCCCGACCAGGCGCTGATCAAGGGCGGCATCGAGGTCACGACCTTGGCGGAGGGCATGACGAAGATCAACGGTTTCAAGGCCACCGCGGAGCCGACCGACCAGAAGGCCGCCACCCCGACCGCGACCGCCTCGCCCAGCGCGAGCGCGACGAAGACGAAGGCGAAACCGCAGTAAATGAGTGAAGTGGCGGAAGCCCCCGTCCTCATGCCGGCCAAACGGCGTGGGGCCCAGCTGGCCATGCTCGCATTCGCGGTCGTGATCGTCATGGGCGCCTATGCCAATGTCGGGCTGGCTCTCGACGGCGCGATCCCTTCCGGGACGCTGACGTACGGCCTGGGGCTGGGCGGTCTGATGCTGGCCGCCTACCTCGTCCTGGCCAAGTTCGCGCCCTGGGCCGATCCCCTGATCCTGCCGCTGGTGACCCTGATCAACGGCCTCGGCCTGGTGACGATCTACCGCCTCGAGGCCTCCGGGATGCGCGGCGCGTCCACCGCCAACCAGATCATGTGGACCGGTCTCGGCGTCGTCATGTTCTCGATCACTCTGATCGTGCTGCGCGACCACCGCATGCTCCAGCGGCTGACCTACACCGCGGGCGCCGTCGGCCTGGTCCTGCTCGCCATCCCCGCGATGCTGCCCGGCAGCCTCAGCGAGGTGCAGGGCGCCAAGATCTGGATCCGCATCGGCGGCTTCTCCATCCAGCCCGGCGAGTTCGCCAAGCTGGCGCTGGTCGTCTTCTTCGCCGGTTACCTGGTGGCCAAGCGCGACGTTCTGGCCCTGGCCGGGCGGCGGCTGCTCTTCATCGACCTGCCCAGGGCCAGGGACCTCGGTCCGGTCCTCCTCACCTGGGGTTTCAGCCTGCTGGTGCTGGTCTTCGAGAAGGACCTCGGCACGTCGCTGCTGATATTCGGCACGTTCATCGCGATGCTCTACATCGCGACCCAGCGCACGTCGTGGGTGCTGATCGGCATCCTGCTCTTCGTCGGCGGCGCCTTCCTCGCCGGGCAGATCTTCGACCACGTGGGCGCCCGCTTCGACGTCTGGCTCGACCCCACCAACACGGTCTACTACGGCAACGCCGACATCTGCCAGCAGGATCCTCCGGGCGACCCAATGTGCGGCAAGAGCTTCCAGATCATGCAGGGCATGTTCGGGTTCGGCGCGGGCGGCATCCTGGGCACCGGGCTCAGCCAGGGCCACCCTTACCTGATCCCGCTGGCGTTCTCCGACTTCATCTTCGCGGCGGCCGGCGAGGAGCTGGGCCTGACCGGGCTGATGGCGTTGCTCATGATGTACGCCCTGCTGGTCCAGCGCGGCCTGCGCACCGCGCTCGCGGCCCGCGACCCCTACTCCAAGCTGCTGGCGGGCGGCCTGTCGTTCATCCTGGCCTGGCAGGTGTTCATCATCGTCGGCGGCGTGACGAACCTCATCCCCCTGACCGGTCTGGTCACCCCGTTCATGTCCCAGGGTGGCTCGGCATTGCTGGCTAACTGGATCCTTATCGCGCTATTGGTACGCATGTCAGACTCGGCACGGCGACCTCCGCCCCAGGCGATCCAGAACGAGGGAATGACGCAGGTGTTCCAGCGATGAACGGCACTCTGAAGCGTGCGGCCGTGGCCTGCCTGGCCATGTTCGCACTTCTGATGATCAACGTGAACTACGTGCAGGCCGTAAAAGCAGAGCAATACAGCGCAGACTCCCGTAACCAGCGCAACTACTACGCGCGCTACGCCGTGGAGCGCGGTCGCATCACCGCCGGTGGCAAGGTGATCCTGGCGCAGTCGGTGGAGAAGAAGGGCGGCGACTTCCGCTTCCTCAGGGAATACCCCGATGGCAAGCTCTACGCGCATATCACCGGCTTCTTCTCGCCGGAGAGCGAGTCCAACATCGAGCGGTCCGAGAACAAACTGCTCGACGGCTCCAGCTCCGACCTGCTGCTGCGCCGGAGCATCGACCTGTTCACCGGTGAGCCCACCAGGGGTGCCAACGTCGACGTGACGATCAACCCCAAGGCCCAGAAGGCGGCCTACGACGCGCTGCGCGAGAGCGGCAAGCGCGGCGCGGTCGTCGCGCTCGACCCGAAGACCGGGGCGATCCTGGCGATGGTGTCGCTGCCCACCTACGACCCGGCCGAGCTGTCGGGCACCGACAAGGGCAAGGTCTTCCCCCTCTACGACAAGTTGGCCAAGGACAAGGGCCAGCCGCTGCTCAACCGCAACATCGACCGCACCTACCCGCCCGGCTCCACGTTCAAGGTGGTGACCGCGGCGGCCTACCTCGAAGACGACTCCAGCCGCGGCCCCCAGACGGTCGTGGACGCCCCGCAGCGCCTCCCGCTGCCCGGCACCAACATCAGCCTGCCCAACTACGGCGGCGCGGCCTGCGGAGCCGGGAAGGTCCCGCTGGTCTACGCGCTGGAGAAGTCCTGCAACACGCCGTTCGGTCAGATCGGCATGGACCTCGGCTACGACAAGATGCAGAAGCAGGCGGAGAAGTTCGGCATGGGGACGCAGATCGGCATTCCGATGTCGGTGGCCCAGAGCTCCTTCGGCCCCAAGGAGGACAAGGCGGCCATCGCCATGTCCTCCATCGGCCAGCGCAGCAACCAGATGACGCCGCTGCAGATGGCCATGATCGCCGCGGGCATCGCCAACGACGGCAAGGTCATGAAGCCGTACCTGGTCAACAAGATCACTGACTCCAAGGGCGACTCGGTCGAGGACGCCAAGCCGGAGGAGCTGTCGGAGGCGGTCAGCTCCGAGACGGCGGGCAAGCTGCGCGAGATGATGGTCAGCGTCGTCAACAACGGCACCGCCAACCTGGCGCAGATCCCCGGCGTCGACGTGGCGGGCAAGACCGGCACCGCTGAGACGTCCAACGGCCAGCCGCCGCACGCCTGGTTCATCAGTTTCGCGCCGGCCAACGACCCGAAGGTCGCGGTCGCGATCATCGTCGAGTCGGGCGCGGCCAACGTCGGCGCCGAGGCGACGGGCGGCCACACCGCCGCGCCGATCGGCAAAGCCGTGATGGAGGCGGTGCTGAACAAGTGATGACCGCTACTCTGCTGGACCATGCGGCTCGGTAACCGCTACCTCTTGCTCTCCCGCATCGCCTCGGGCGGTATGGGGGATGTCTGGCGTGCTCGTGATGAATTGCTCGGCCGTGAGGTCGCGGTCAAGGTGCTGCGCAGCCACATCCAGGACGACCAGTCCTTCCGCGGCCGCTTCCGCAACGAGGCCAGGATCACGGCCGCACTGGCCGACCCGGGCATCGCGCAGATCTTCGACTACGGCGAGCAGCGCGACCTGGCCTATCTGGTGATGGAGCTGGTGCACGGCGAGCCGCTGTCCGCCATCCTGACCCGCAACGGCTCGCTCATGCCCGAAGTGACGCTCGACGTCGTGCACCAGACGGCCAAGGCGCTGCACGCCGCCCACTCGGCTGGGGTCATCCACCGCGACATCAAGCCGGGCAACCTGCTCGTGACGCCCGAGGGCATCATCAAGGTGACCGACTTCGGCATCGCCCGCGCCATGGAGTCGGCGCCGGTGACGCTGACGGGCACCGTGCTCGGCACGGCCCAATACGTCAGCCCGGAGCAGGCGCAGGGGCTGCCGCTCACCCCGTCGACCGACCTCTACTCGCTGGGCGTGGTGGCCTACGAGTGCCTGTCGGGGCGCACGCCGTTCCAGGCCGAAGGTCCGGTGGCCATCGCGCTCATGCACCTCAACGAGCCGCCCCCACCGCTCGGCGTCGACGTGCCCGCGGCGGTACGCGAGCTGGTCATGGTGCTGCTGTCCAAGGATCCGCGGCAGCGGCCCGCCTCGGCCATGGAGGTCGCCGACCGCTCCCAGCGGCTGCGCCAGTCGCTGGCCGCCAACAAGTCGGGTGCCGAGCTCAGCATGCTCACCGACCCGGCGGGCTTCCGCGTACGCCAGCAGGCTGAGGGCTTCCGAGGACGGCAGCAGCAGGAGGGCTTCCAGGAGCGGCGGCAGCAGAAGGGCTTTCGGGGGCGGAATGAGGGGGCCGTCACCGACGACCTCGCCGCGCCGACGGCCACGACGCTGCGCTCGCCGTCCCCCGGCTCGCTCGCCGGGCGGCCCGGTGCGGCACCCGCCAGGCCGCCCGTCAGACCCCGGCGCCGCAGGGGCAGGCTGACGCTGGCGCTGTTCGCCAGCGCGGGCTGCGCCGCCGCCGTCGGGCTCAGCGCCTTCACTTACATGGATCGCGAGCCGGTGCCCGGCCCGGCCGGCATCACCGACCCGTCGGAGTCGGTGAGTGTGACCCCGATATGGAAGCCGTCCCGGGCCAAGACGCCTCACACACGCCGACCTCCCGTCGTTACGGGGAAGTCGAAGAGGCCGGTACCCTCACGTTCGGCTACGGTAAGCGTGACGGCAATTCCAACCAGGAAGCCAACCCCGAAGTCCACCCCGACAACCCGTACCCCGACTCCTACACCGACCCCCAGGCGCACCACTACACCGACAAGTCCGACACCAAGTGCTTCGCCTGACCCGGGTGTCACAAACCCGCCGAAGGAGGAGACGTGATGCGCCACGGGGTCGATGATGGACACCGGCGGCCCGCGAGCAGGCCGGTACCCAAGATGAACGGTAAGGGACAGTGCAGGAAATGACTCAGCCTCGGCGACTCGGAGGTCGTTACGAGCTCGACGGCGTCGTCGGGCGTGGCGGCATGGCCGAGGTCTATCGCGCCCGAGACATCCGGCTGGACCGCATAGTCGCGATCAAGACCCTCCGCTCTGACTTGGCGCGGGACCACACCTTCCAGGCCCGTTTCCGCCGTGAGGCGCAGTCCGCGGCTTCGCTGAACCACCCGGCGGTCGTCGCGGTCTACGACACCGGCGAGGACGTCAGCGAGGGCGCCCCGGTGCCCTACATCGTGATGGAGTACGTCGACGGCAGGACGCTGCGCGACCTGCTGCGGGCCGACCGGCGGCTGTTGCCGGAGCGGGCGGCCGAGCTGGTCGACGGCATCCTGCGGGCGCTCGACTACAGCCACCGCGGCGGCATCGTCCACCGCGACATCAAGCCGGCCAACGTCATGATCACCCGGGCCGGCGACGTCAAGGTGATGGACTTCGGCATCGCCCGCGCGATGGCCGACTCGGCCGCGACGATGACGCAGACGGCGCAGGTGATAGGGACCGCCCAATACCTGTCGCCCGAGCAGGCGCGCGGTGAGCGGGTCGACGCCCGCAGCGACATCTACTCCACCGGGTGCGTGTTCTACGAGCTGCTCACCGGCCAGCCGCCGTTCACCGGCGACTCCCCTGTGGCGATCGCCTACCAGCACGTACGCGAAGAGCCCATCCCGCCGTCGCAGATCGACCCCGAGATCCCCGCGTGGTGCGACGCGATCGTCCTGAAGGCCATGGCCAAGGACCCCGCGCACCGCTACCAGAACGCGGGCGAGATGCGGGCCGACATCCAGCGGGCGATGTCCGGCATGCCGGTCGACGCCCAGACGATGGCGATGACCAGCAACTACGGCGCGGGCACCCGCATGATGACGGCGACCCAGTCCGCCACCGGCCCGGCCACGCAGGGCACCCGCGCGGTGCCCCCTTACGAGTACGACGACGGCGGGCACGGCGGCCGTGGCGGCCGGCGGCGCGCCAACAACGGCGGTGGCAACACCGCGCTCAAGACCGCGGCCTGGATCGTCATCCCGCTCCTGATCATCGGGGCGTTCATCGGCATCGGTTACGCGGTGTTCAGCAGCGGCGGCGAGAAGACCACCGGGCAGATCAAGGTCCCCGCGCTCGCCACGCAGACGGTGAAGGCCGCCCAGGCACAGCTCACCGCTCTGGGGCTGAAGTCCGAGGTGGTGCAGGAGCCCAGCGCCGAGTACGACAAGGGCACGGTGATCAAGACCGATCCCCCTCAAGACACCGAGGTCGCGAAGGACTCCACGGTCAAGCTGATCGTGTCCAAGGGGCCGCCGAAGGTGAAGGTCCCCGACGGGCTGGTCGGTGCCACGACCGAGGACGCCAACAAGCTCCTTGAGGACGCCGGGCTGACCGGCACGATCAAGACCAAGGTCTCCAGCAAGCCGCAGGGCAAGGTCATCGAGACCGATCCCAAGGCCGGCGAGGAGGTCGAGAAGGACGGCACGGTCATCCTTTACGTGCCCAAGGCTCAGACCGCCATCCCCAGCGTGATCGGCCTGACCCAGCAGGACGCCACCAAGACGCTCAGGGCGTCAGGCTTCAAGGTCAGGGCGGTCAAGCAGGCGAATGAGCAGCCTGAGGGCACTGTCATCCAGCAGAACCCCGAGGCGGGCACACCGCAGAACCCCGGCACCACCATAACGATCGTGGTCTCCACGGGTCCCGAGCAGCAGCCGACCGATCAGCCGACGGACCAGCCGCAGCCGACCGATCAGCCGACGGACGGCCAGCCCACCGATCAGCCGACGGACGACCAGCCGCCGACCGACGACTCACCGATCGACGACGACAGCCTCGGAGGCTGACCCGCGAGGCGTTGAGCAGAGCCCGGCGCCAGGGCCGCCCTCCCACACCGGGGGGCGGCTCCGGCACATCAGGCACGTAAAAGAGGGCCGCCTCCCACGCCGGGGGCGGCCCTGGCACGTCGAACACGTAAAAGAGCGTCCCCGCCGCTCGGGGGCGACGGCGGGGACGCTCATCTGTCTGTCGTCCGGCGGCGGCCGAGTGTTACACGATCCCGCGCAGCCAGTTGCCGAGCAGCCGGTGCCCGTGCTCCGACAGCACGGACTCGGGATGGAACTGGATGCCCTCGATGGGCGCCGTGCGGTGCCGCAGCCCCATGATGACGCCGTCCGCGGTGCGGGCGGTCACGTCGAGCGCGGCGGGCACCGTGTCGGGCCGTACGGCCAGCGAGTGGTAGCGGGTCATCCGCACCGGCGAGGGGATCCCGGCGAAGACCCCGAGCCCGTCATGCGACACCGAGCTGGTCCGCCCGTGTACGAGCTCAGGCGCCCGTGACACGGTGGCACCGTAGGCCAGGCCGATCGCCTGGTGCCCGAGGCAGACGCCGAGCAGCGGCAGGCCGCGCAGGGCCGCGTGGCGCACCAGGGGGACGCTCACGCCCGCCGCTTCCGGCGTGCCGGGCCCCGGGCTCACCAGGACACCGTCGAAGCCGTCGGCGTCGCCCACGTGGACGTCGTCGCGCGGGCGCACCTCACACGTGGCGCCCAGCTCACGCAGATATTGGACGATGGTGTGGACGAAGCTGTCGTGGTTGTCCACGACCAGCACGCGGGTCATTTCCGTACGGTCACCTCGTCGAGCGTCACCGCGGGTTCGAGAAGCGGGAACACGGCATACCAGAGTACGACGCCCGCCACGGCGACCAGCACGGTGGCCGCCAGCAGCTTGGTGCCCGTGCCGCCGGGCAGCCTGTCCCAGAGCCATCCGTACATGTCATTCCATCCTGAGCTCGGTCTTCTTCAGCACGCCGAACACGATGAGCCGCTGGGCGGCGGAGTATTCGGGATGGCAGGTCGACAGCGTGATGTAGGCCCTGATGGGCTTGGTGTCGGGCTTGCCGGGCACCGAGGCGATCACGTCCACCTCGTCGGGGTACACGACGTCCTGCGAGGTCACCCGGTAGGTGTAGCGGGCCTCGGGGGCGTCGACGATGATCTCGTCGCCGCGTTGGAGCTCGTCGATCCGGTTGAACGGCGCCAGGTACGTGGTCCGGTGGCCCGATATGACGAAATTTCCGATCTGTCCGGGGAGGGCGGTGCCGGGGTAGTGGCCCGGGCCCTTCTTCAGGTGCTCCGCGTCCACGCCCTCAACCACGGCGTAGTGGTAGTCGCGCCCGAGCCTCGGGATGCGCAGCATCGCCACGGCCCGGCCCAGCTCGATCTTCCGGAGCTTGGCCGGCTCCGGGCGCGCGTGTTCCTCCACCAGCTCCTGTTGCAGTTGCAGCTGCATGCGCTGGGTATAAACGCCCGTCCCCCAGAGCAGGTAGGCGCAGAACAACAACAGGATCAGGCCCGCGGTGATGCTCGATTCCCCCGCGGCCCGCAGCACGGCCCTCACTCACTCAGCGTAAGCGCGGCCTATCCGGAGGCCGGGGATCGCCATCTCGTGCGCGTGGCGACTATCCTTGGGCACGATTCCACTACGCTCAAAACGGTTACGCTCAAAACGAATAGCCTGTGGACGATCCGGATGCCCAGGCGCCCAGCAGGAGTTTCCAGTGCCCAAGTCCAAGGCTCGCAAGAAGGCGGTCTACACGCCGCCGCAGAAGTCCCAGCAGGTCACGGTCAGCCCGCGCTGGCTGGCTCCCACGATGGTGGTGTCGTGGATCCTCGGCATCCTGTGGATCGCCGTCTACTACGTGGCGCCCAGCGCACCCTTCATCGGCGATCTCCACAACTGGAATCTGCTGATCGGGTTCGTCTTCATCATCTTCGGGGTGGTGCTCTCCACCCGCTGGCGTTAGTTTTTTCCACAGTTTTTCCACACCCTGGGGAAGTCAGCCCACGCCGCCCAGGAGGGCAGAGGATCTGACGGCCACGAGCACGACCAGGATGGCCAGCGCTCCCACGACCGTCAGCACCTGCCAAAGGGTCCTGTTGCTCTTGGGAGCGTAGGCCAGGGCCCCGGCGAGGGCCGATCCGGTGATCAGTCCGCCGATGTGGCCGGTCCAGCTGATGCCGGAGACCAGGAAGGTTATCGCCAGGTTGATCGCGATCAGCACGGCGATGCCGCGTACGTCCATGTTCAGCTTGCGCCCCACCACGAACACGGCGCCGAACAGGCCGAAGATGGCCCCTGACGCGCCCACGGTGTACTGGCCGAGCGGGTCGAGCCAGTAGCCGAGCACCGAGCCGCCCAGCGCGCTGACCAGGTAGACGGCCAGGTAGCGGGTGTGCCCGAAGGCCCGCTCCAGGTAGGGGCCGATGACGTAGAGCGCCCAGCAGTTGAACAGGATGTGGAACGGCCCGTCGTGCACGAACGCCGACGTGAGCAGCCGGTAATACTCATGCTGGGCCACGACGTTGTACGGCCGCATGGCCAGTTGTTCGGTGACCGCGTTGCCCGTCAGATATTGGGCGCCGAAGACGAGCACGTTGAGCGCCAGGGTCACCCACGTGACGTATGGCGTGGTGACCACGGCGCCGCCGAACGCCGACCGCGCCTGGCGTATCCCTCGATTGCCCTCGCTCACGCACTCGGGGCACTGGAAGCCCACGGCGGCGTCACGCATGCAGTCGGGGCAGATGGGGCGCTCGCAACGCTGGCAGCGGACCCAGGTCTCTTTGTTCGGGTGCCGGTAGCACGTCGGCACGGTCTCCGCGGGCTGCTCTGGCTGCGGGGGCGGGCTGGGCGGCTGGCTGGTCATGACCGCAGCCTATGGCCTGCGCGGCATCGCCGCGCTGGCGCGTACAGCCCGCCCCGTGCGCCTTGGGCGGCCTCGGACGGTTCGCCTGGGTCAGCCCTGGATGGTACGTCTGGTCAGCCCAGGACGGTTCGCCTGGGTCAGCCCCGGACGATGCGTCTGGTCAGCCCTGGACGCGGTCGATCGTGACCGACTCCAGGACCACCGCGTCGACCGGCTTGTCGCGCTGGCCGGTCGGCGTCTTGGCGATCGCGTCGACGACGTCCTGGCCCTCGATCACCTCGCCGAAGATGGTGTGCTTGCCGTTGAGATGCGGCGTGGGCACGACCGTGACGAAGAACTGCGAGCCGTTGGTGCCCTTGCCGAACCGGATGCCGGCGTTGGCCATGGCCAGGAGGTAAGGGCGGTTGAAGTAGAGCTCCGGGTGGATCTCGTCGTCGAAGTCGTAGCCCGGGCCGCCGATGCCCTCGCCCAGCGGGTCACCGCCCTGGATCATGAAGCCGGGGATCACCCGGTGGAAGATCGTGCCGTCGTAGTAACGGCCGGTGCTCGTCTCTCCGGTGCCCGGGTGGGTCCACTCACGGCCGCCTTCGGCGAGCTCGACGAAGTTGCGGACCGTCTTGGGAGCCTTGTTGGGGAAGAGTTCTATCTTGATATTTCCGCGATTTGTCTGCAGGTTTGCGATCAGCTTCTCGGCCACGAGACAGCTGCCCCCCTCTATGTACAAGGTTGGTTTTGTGGATTTTGATGACCACGGTCGTTAGGCCGCAAAAGCCATCCTGCCACGGACGGCCATGATTGAGCCGCTTCGCTACGGGAAGGTCAGGCTCGGGGCCCCATCAAGCAGGGGAGGTTGTTGTGTCCCTGACACTGAAAAATCGCCGCGTGGTCATCGTAGTCCCAACCACGTGGATGGGCCGGATGAAGGCCCGGGCCATGAGAACTGGTCGGCAAATGGCACCGATGGCGGACCAGGCCAAGGTGATGGCGGATCAGGCCAAGGTGGTCGCCGCCCATCGCATCGAGGACGCCCGCTACTGGGCGGCCCCGAGGCTGGAAGAGGCCGCGCACCGAGTCGAGGATGAGCTCGCCCCCAAGGTCAGCGCCATGCTGGTCAACGCGGCCGAGCGGATCGACCCTACCCCGCGCAGATCGCGGGGGATGCCGGTGATGATCCTTCTGACCGGTCTCGCTGTGGGCGCGATCGGTTATCTGTTCTACCGGCGTAACGCCCGGCAGTGGACCGAGCACATGAAGGACTCGGCCTCGGACGCGTCGCAGTGGGCCAGCGACAAGGCGGACCAGACCGCGGACACCACCGAGAGGATGGCGTCCGAGATGTCCGACAAGGCAGATGAGGCATCGCGCAAGATGACATGATCCGCGCGAAAGCGCGCCCCCTGCTCGATCGAGCGGGGGGCGCGCTTCGCGTTCGGGGGCCTTCACGTTCGGAGGACGCGCTTCGCATTCGAGGGCTTCGCGTGTGTTTCCGCCTGTAGGCGTTGACGTCCACACCAAGCGCTTGCTACAACCGGCGACATGGCGCTGTCCCCGCTCGACGACTACCCCATCCACCAGGCGGCTCAGGTCATGCGGCACGTGGCGACCTCGGACCGCAATTTCTACGACCGCTACTACTTCAACTGCCACGCCGGCACCGACGAGCTCATGCTGATCGTCGGCGCCGGCCAGTACCCCAACCTGGGCGTCACCGACGCCTTCGCCTGCGTCCGCTACGGGAACCTGCACCGGGTCGTCCGCGCCTCGCGCGAACTCGGCACCGACCGGATGAACACCGAGATCGGCCCGTTCCAGGTGAAGGTCATCGAAGGGCTCAAACGGCTCCAGATCATCCTGGAGCCCAACGAGCATGGCCTGTCCTTCGACCTCACCTGGGAGGGCACGATCCCGGCGACGCTCGAGCCACGGCACTTCGTCCGCTGGCAGGAGCGGGTCATCTTCGACTCCGTACGGCTGGCGCAGACCGGGCTCTGGTCCGGCCACATCCGCATCGGGGACGAGGAGATATCCGTCACCCCGGACCGATGGCAGGGCACCCGCGACCGGTCCTGGGGCATCAGGCCCGTCGGCGAGCCCGAGCCGCCGGGCATCCAGGCGAAGAACGCGGGCAGCTTCTACTGGCTGTACACGCCCATGCGGTTCGACGACCACGCGATCCTCTGCATCATCCAGGAGGACGAGAAGGGCCGCCGCGTCCTGGAGGAGGCCACCAGGGTCTGGTCCGACGGGCGCGAGGAGGAGTATCTGGGCCGGCCCGAGTACCACCCCGTCTACGCGCCCGGGACCCGGGACGTCGTCGAGGCCACGATCACGTTCTCACCTCCTGGCGGCAAGGCGTTCGACGTGCGGTGCACGCCCGTGCTGCCGGTCCACCTCATGGTCGGCACCGGCTACGGGCTGGAGCCGGACTGGAAGCACGGGATGTACCAGGGTGCGGAGCCGGTCGTGCAAGGTGTGACGTACACGCTGCCCGACGACGCGTCCAAGATGTGGGGGATGGTCGACGCCGTGGGCCGCTTCGAGTACGACGGGCTCGTGGGTCACGGCCTGTTCGAGTACTGGGCCTTGGGACCGCACCCGTCGCTCCCGGAGTGAGCGCGCCCGCCCCGGGGTCGCTCACGTCGCTGCCCGAGTGAGCGCCCGCTGTGGGGTCGCACCCGTCGTTGCCCGAGTGAGCGCGCCCGCCGTACACCCCCGGTGCTACGGCGGGCGCCGCCTCACTTACTCGGCTCGCACTTGACGGCGATCGTCTTGGTCGGCACGCTGCCGTCCTCCGTCGCCAGGGCGATGCCCGTCTTCCCGGCCTCGTCGGCCGGCTCGCCGCCTTCGGTGGTGAACCCCTCACCCTTGACGGCGGGCTTGGCCGGGACCGCCTCCGTGATCGCGCCCTCCGGAAGCGACTCGATCTCGATCGTCTGGTCGTCCCGGAGACGCACGGCCACACCGGCCTCGGGCGCCTTCTCCCCCGGCTTGGTGGCGAGGTCCCCATCGGTGCGCGCCCGCTCGGCGAACGCGATGGTCTTGCCGTCGCTCGTCGTGCACGTCACCTTTACACCGGGGACGGTCGACGGAGCCTCGTCGGCCATCGCGGATCCGCCCAGGCCCGTGAGCACGAGCACGCCCACCGCGCCGAGGACCGCGAGACGTCGCTTGAACATGGAATCTCCTTGCTGGAAACGATCGGACGCCCCGAGCCTGGCCCGCCGTACCTGAAGTGATCCTGAAGGCAGCCTAAATGATCTTCAGGTTGGCTTTAGGTAGGGTGCGGGACCCTGTCGGTGTGCGAGTGCTACTGGTGGAGGACGAGCAGCGGCTGGCCGATCTGGTCAAGGGCGGCCTGGCGGGTGAGGGGTTCGCCGTCGACGTGGCCTACGACGGGCGCGACGGGCTCTGGATGGCCTCGGAGAACGCGTACGACGTGATCGTGCTCGACGTGATGCTGCCCAGGCTGAACGGCTACACCGTGTGCTCCCGGCTGCGCGAGGCCGGCAATTGGACGCCGATCATGATGCTCACCGCCAAGGACGGCATCTACGACGAGGCCGAGGCGCTCGACACGGGGGCCGACGACTATCTGGCCAAGCCGTTCTCGTACGTGGTGCTGCTGGCCAGGCTGCGCGCGCTCGTACGGAGGGGTGGGCACGAGCGGCCGGTGACGATCACGGTGGGGGACCTGGTCGTGGATCCGGCCGGGCTGCGCTGCCGCCGGGGGGAGACGCAGATCGCGCTGACGCCGAAGGAGTTCGCGGTGCTCCACGGGCTGGCGCGGCGGGCCGGTGAGGTGGTCTCCAAGAGCGAGCTGCTGGCGCAGGCGTGGGACTTCTCCTACGACGGGGATCCGAACATCGTGGAGGTCTACATCAGCGCGCTGCGCCGCAAGATCGACCAACCGTTCGGCAGGACGACCCTGGTGACGGTGCGTGGCGCCGGGTACCGACTGGAGGCGGCATGACCTGGTGGCGCGATCACCTGACTTCGCGGCGGAAGCGTCTCACGGGACGGGTCGCCACGCGGTTCGCGGGACGCCTGCCGGGGCTGCCGGGACGGCTGCCCGTGGGGCTGGCGTCCGTACGACTGCCCGTGGGGCTGGCGTCCGTACGGCTGCGCGCGACGGCCGCGGCGACGCTGGTGGTGGCCGTGGCGCTCGGGTTGGCGGCGGTCGTGCTGGTGCTGGCGCTGCGGGGCAGCCTGCAGAGCAGCGCGGGCGCGGAGGCGGCCAGGAAGGCCGTGGCCGCGGCGCCGTACGCGCAGACCATCGACCTGACCGCCGCACTCGGCCAGACCGAGCCCGTCCAGGCGTCCGCTTCCGGGGAGCCGCTCCCAACTGTCCAGGCGCCCGACTCCGGGGAACCGGCCACAACCGGACGGGCACCCGCCTCCGCGGAACCGGCCGCAACCGGACAGGCACGACCCTCCAGCGAGGCGCCGACGGGAGAACTGACTGCAACCGGATGGGCACGTACCTCCAGTGACGCGCCGGCGGCGGGGCCGACCGCAGGTGGACGGGCGCGCCTCTCCGATGACGCAGTGGCCGGGTTGACGGTTCAGCCGGCGCTCGCGCTGCGGATCGCCGATTCGGACGTCATGCTCACCACAGCGGGGGCCCCGGCGGCGGCTTGGGCGCAGGGCAGTGAGTTCGCGGTCGCGCGCATGCCCGTGTCGACCTCCAGCGGCTCGGCGGAGATCTGGGCCAGGGCCTCGCTCGTCGGTGCCGACCAGGCGCTGGCGACGCTCAACGGCGCTCTCCTGCCGGGCGTGCCGGCGCTGCTGCTCGTGGTGGCGGGCATGACCTGGTTCTCGGTCGGCCGTACGCTCGCCCCGGTCGCGGCCATCAGGGCCAAGGTGGCCGACATCACGGCCCGCGACCTGCACCAGCGGGTGCCCGTACCCAGCTCGGGCGACGAGATCGCCGCCCTGGCGACCACCGTGAACGGCACGCTCGACCGGCTGGAGACGGCCGTCGAGACGCACAAACGGTTCGTCGCGGACGCGGCGCACGAGCTGCGCAGCCCCATCGCCACGCTGCGGGCCCGGCTGGAGCTGGCCGAGCCGAGCGAGCTGACCGTCGAGGCGCTCGCCGACGTGGAGCGCCTCCAGTCGCTGGCGGCCGACCTGCTCCTGCTGGCCAAGCTCGACGCGGGTGAGCCGCTGCGTACGGGCGACCTCGACCTAGGCCAGGTGGCGGCGGAGGAGTCGCTGCGCATCAAGCGGCGGCCCGAGCTGCGGATGGAGCTGGACGTCGAGCCCGACGTCGTCTTCCAGGGCTCACGGGCGCACCTGGCCCGCCTGGTGACCAACCTGGTCGACAACGCGGTACGGCACGCCGCGGCGGTCGTACAGGTGCGGGTACGCCAGGAGGACGGCCAGGCCGTGCTCCAGGTGCTCGACGACGGGCCGGGGATTCCGGTGGGGCAGCGTGAGGCGGTGTTCGACCGGTTCACCAGGCTGGACGAGGCGCGGGCCAGGGATGTCGGCGGGGCCGGGCTCGGGTTGCCGATCGCGCGGGATATCGCGTTGCTGCACGGCGGCACGCTGCTCGCCGAAGAAGGCGGATTTATCGCGAGATTTCCCCTGAACCACTAGCCACTTCTCATCGTGTGGTTAGTTGAAGGAGGCAATCATGCTCACACGCCGTGCACTGATCACCCGAGGTGGCGCCGCAGCGGGCGCAGCAGGAGCCGTTTTCCTGTGGGCGCGACCCGCCGAGGCGGAAGAGGAGGCCGCCGGTCCGGTCCTGGCCAGCGCCAAGAGCATCCCGGTCGGCAAAGGCAAGATCGTTAGTGGCAAGTACGTGATCACCCACCCGAAGAAGGGCGTCTTCAAGTGCTTCAGCGCCATCTGCACCCATCAGGGCTGCACGGTGGCGAGCGTAAGCGGTGGCAAGATCCACTGCCCGTGCCACGGCAGCCAGTTCAGCGCCCTGACGGGTGCGGTGGTGCAGGGTCCGGCCAAGCGTCCGCTCGCCAAGAAGAAGATCAAGCTGGTGAAGGGCAAGATCAGGCTGGCGTGATCGGCAGCGAGTACATCGCGGTGCGCAAGTAGATCTCGAACCCAGCTCGGGTGTAGACACCGACGGCTTTCGTGGGGTTGTCGGCGTCGACGCTCAGGCTCGCCCTCTCGTACCCCTGCTCCTTGAACGCGGTGAGCGCGTGCGCGATCAGGTTGCCTGCCACGCCCTTGCCGCGCCACTCCCGCAGCGTGCCGACGATGTCGATCCGGGCGGTACGCACGCCGGTCGCGGCCGTGGCCCCCTCGAGGTGGCGCGTCAGCACGACGGAGACCGCCTCGCCCCCCGCGCGGGCCACGAAGGACGACTCCGGCCGGAAGCCGCGGCTGCCGGTGATGTTGTGCCGCCAGCTCTCCGCGGTGTGCGGCGCGCTGCCCCAATGGTCACGGAACGACTCGTTGCGCACCCGCCGGGCGGCCTCCTCGAACTCCGGCGTGTACGTGACGAAGTCGACCCCCTCCGGCACCCGTACCTGGGGCAGCTCCTTCGACAGATCGCGGCGCATCTGGCAGAACCAGCGCACGGCGGCGAAACCCTTGCCCTCGAGCAGCGCCGCCGCCGCGGTGTTGCCCTGCGGGATTCCGGTCTGCAGTTCCAGACCCTTGCCGGGGTAGGCCCGCTCATGCAGCTTCGGGGCCGTCCCGATCGCCCAGTCGAGCAGTCGTCCGCCATGTCCCCGGCCGCGGAAGTCGGGATGGACACCGCCGTGCAGGACCATCGCGTGGAGGCCGTCGCGTACCTGCTTGACCGGAAGGTAGCCGTAGGCGATCACCCGCTGCCCGTCCCTGGCCGCGAGCGTGCCCTCGGCCAGGTCGAGCAGCGGGTTCGCCAGGTGTTCCGCGACGTCTTCGACGCTGAAGTGCTCGTCGGCACCGTCCGCCGCCCCGATGGCGGCGCCCAGCTCGGCGAGCGATCCGGCGTCGTCCTTGTTCAGCGGTCCCCATCGCACGCTCATGAGCGGCAGCCTAAGTGAGGTGCACGGAGCACCCCAAGTCCCCTCCTATCCGAGCAAGCCCCTCGGCGAACCCCTCGCGTGTGGCTTTGTCGAAGCCCATGAAGAGCCGGTTCGCCAGCGGTACGGCCCACCGCATCCGCTCGGCCACGTTGTAGACCCGGTGGACGACGAGCGTGCCCTGCGGGTGCCCGGTCAGCGACCATTCGCCCCGGTACCACCAGCCGCCCTGGTAAGCGATCGAACCGTCGGTGACCTCGACGGTCATGGTGTGACCCGGGTGGTATTCGACGGTGAACCGGCCCTCGCGTTCGACCATCGCCTCGCGGTCGATCAGCGTGTCGCGGTTGATCAGCGCCTCGCGTACCCGCTCAAGCGGCGCCTCGACCACCCCGGACACCTCGACGAGCAGCGACTTCCTCATGGCGTGCGCACCCGGGTGTTCTGGAACGAGGCGAAGCGCCAGCCGCCGGGCGTACTGACGGCGGTGAAGGTGACGATCGAGTCGCGGCTCGGGTCGGGCCGCCCGTCGACGGTCGAGCCGCCACCGGAGATCACCAGCGCGACGCCGTCTCCCAGCGGCTTGACGACGGGCTCGCCGCCGCCTCCGGTCAGCTTGATCGGGCTCTGGAAGAGCTGCCGGTGGGCGACCTCGATGGCCTCCCGGCCCTGGAGGTGCAGGCCGAAGAAAGTGATGTAGTCGGCGTCCTCGGTGAACAGCGCGGCGTAGGCCGCCGCGTCGCCGGAGTTCCAGGCTGCGGTGAGCCTGGTGAGGAGGTCTCTGATCTCAGTGGACATGACGCTGCTCCTGTTGTCGCGGCGCCTATCCTGAGACTGCGAGTCCTGGACAGGGCAGGCGCCTTGTTCGGATTTCCGGCCGCTGGGGTGTTGGCGCACCCCGGCGGCCACTCAACTTTCCAGCACTTGCTCCATCAGCGACTGCTTGACCGTGCCCGACCAGTCGAGCTCGCCCTTGTCCAGCCGGTCGAGCACACTGCGCAACCAGGCCAGCTCGGCCGTGTAGAGGGCCTGCTCGCACTCCATCTCGAGCATGAGGATCTCCGGCAAACCGCTCTCCGCCATCGCCCGCCGGTGCGCCTCGATGCCGCTGATCGTCCCCTCGATGGAGGCCGTACGCGTGCGCAACGCCCGCTTGGCGTCGGGCACCTGCAGCGCGCCGATCAGGGAGACGGCGGCCACCAGCGTGCGCCGGTCGGCATCCGGCTCCTCCAGCAGCCTGCGCAGCCTCGTTGCCAATTCCTGGCGGCCTTCCTCGGTGATCTCGTAGACCGTACGCTCGGGCCGGCGGCCTTCGCGGTCGGTCTTCGTCGGCACGATCAGCTCGTCCTTCGCCAGCCGTTCGACCGCGTGGTAGAGGCTGCGCGGCAGCCCGGTCACGTAGTCCTTGTGCGTGTCGACGATGAAGCGGTGCAGCTCGTAGGGGTGGCTGGCACGTACCGAGAGCATGGCGAGCACGGTCAGCCCGACCAGGTCATGGCGTCGTGCCATGATGCCTCCTTCTATAGTGCAATATGCACTATAGAAGGCGACAGTACGGCCGTCCAGCCCGGTGCGCGACTGTCAGGCCAGCTGGCTGTCGAGCTGCAGGAAGGCCCGCTCGATGGCCTGCCTGGCGACGTCCTCGGGGTAGGGGAACCGGGTGATCAGATCACGCAGGCCCTCGACGTGCGCCCGCGTGGCGAGCTCGGCCACGGTGACCAGCTCGGCCTGCTGGGCGAGGGCGAAGGCGCGGTCGACCACCGCGCCGTGCCCCGGCACGATCACCCGCTCGGGCAACTCGGCCAGCATCGCGGCCACCGTGGCGGGCCAGTCGAGCGGATAGGAGTCGCCGAAGGCCGGCGGGGCGCCCTCTTCGATCAGGTCACCGGCGAACACCACCCCGGCATCGGGTACGTGCGCCACGATGTCGTTGCTGCTGTGGCCGAGGCCGAAGTGACGCAGGTGCACGATCCGGCCGCCGATGTCGAGCGTGGCCGTCGAGGTGAACGTGTGGTCGGGCGCGACGATCTCCACCTCCTCCAGCTCCGCCCGCCGCTCTTCGGGCAGGCGCTCGATCCACTTGGCCCGCTGCTGCTCGCCGTACAGCTCGATCTCCTCGGCGCACCTGGAGTGACCCCAGATCTCGCCCGGCAGGAACAGCGCGTTGCCGAAGTAGTGGTCGAAGTGGGAATGGGTGTTGACGACCGTCCACGGGCTGGTGGTGACCCGCCTGATCGCCTCGATCAGGTCGGCGGCCTCGCGGTGGGACACGCGGGTGTCGAGCACCAGGCAGTGGTCATCACCGACGATCAGGCCGACGTTCATGTCGAAGGACTCATGGCGCCGGACATAGACCCGGTCGCCGATTTCCCGCCACTGCTCGTTCATCGCTCGATCCTGAATCTCCCGTGGGACCCTGCGAGAACTCTACTTACCATCGCTGCGGCCCATATGAGTTTCAGGTCGTGATCTACACCGAAGATCCGCACCGGCCCGGGGATCGGACGGCCGCGAGTGGCGGGCCGCCGAACGGGGAAGGCTTCGTTACGACACGTGCTCGACCGATGACATAGGGCAATCAGTGGAGCGTCAGGAACGCGTCGTGGGCGGGGGCCGCTGACCAGACAACCGGTGTCCTCAATGCTCATCTGCCTGGCATCAGCGGGTTGCTCTCCCCTCAACTCCGCGTCACACGTGGTTGTCAAGTTCGGATTGTCGGCTGCCTTCCCAAGCCCGAGGAGCCCCATGTTCCCCCGACTCGGAGCCATCATCGTCACGTCCCTCGCCGCCCTCGCCACCGTAGCCCCCGCCGCGACCGCCACACCGGCATCAGCGATCTACTTCGAAGCCCCTCAGATCACGGTCGTCGCGCATCGCGGAGCCTCCGCGGACGCGCCCGAGAACACCATCACCGCGTTCCAGCTGGCCGACAAGCTGGGCGCCGACGCGTTCGAGCTCGACGTGCAGGAGACCAAGGACCACGAGCTCGTTCTGATGCACGACACGACGCTGTCCCGTACCACGGACGTCGAGAGGGTCTTCCCTGGCCGGGCGCCCTGGCGGGTCGGCGACTTCACACTCGCGGAGATCCGGCGGCTGGACGCGGGCTCGTGGTTCGCCGGTAAATACGACGGCGAGCCCGTACCGACGCTCGAAGAGACCCTGAGCGAGATGGACGGCAGCGGCCTCAGCCTGCTCCTGGAGATCAAGGCGCCGGAGCTCTACCCCGGCATCGAGAAGCGGGTCGCCGACGAGCTGCGGCGCAACACCTCATGGCTGAGCTCCGGCCGGCTGGTCGTGCAGTCGTTCAGCTGGGCCTCGATGCGTACGTTCCACCGCGCCATGCCCCAGGTGCCCATCGGCCTGCTCGGCACGCCGGCCATGGCGGACCTGCCGAAGGCGGCGGCCTACGCCACCCACATCAACCCGCCGTACGGCAACATCACCGAGCAGTACGTCCAGCGCGTCCACAGCCTGGGGATGGCGGTCTTCGCCTGGACGGTGGACGACCCCGACGTCATGCGCCGCCTGATCGGCTATGAAGTGGACGGCATCATCACCAACAAGCCGGACACCCTCGCGTCTCTGGCTCGCTAGGACACTCCGGGTTGCCCGTCGTCCTGCGACGGCGGGCAACCCGGGTGCCGGTGCCCGCATCACGGCGATATCGGCGCCAGGTCACGGCGCCCGGGGACACGCGCGTCGGCACGTTCCTCATGCTGGTCGATGACTTTCTCGTGCCGCTCTACGACGCCGGCGCGGACCTGTGCCTCGGCGATCCTGGCCAGCGCGGCACGCGCCTCGTGCCGCCGTCCGGTGGCCGCGAGCTGTACGGGAGCGGAGAGGGTGACCTCGACCACCAGGTGGCGGGTCGCGGTCACCCGCAGGAGGGAGGTGAGAAGCGAGTCGTCCCCGACAAAGCAGCAGCGGGTCGACGTCGAGTCTCCCTCGCGGTAGCGCAGTGTGGCCGGGCGCACGGCGGCACCCGCGTCGATCGCCGCCTGGAACACGGCCGTCCGGAACTCCCCCATCCCCCGTCCGCACCACGTCGTGCCCTCGGGGAACGCGATCACGGTGTCGCCCGCTCTGAGGGCGTTCGCGACCGTGGCGACGGCCGACGGCAGGGCGGAGAGTCGTTCCCTGTCGATG
Organism: Nonomuraea sp. NPDC049158; assembly: GCF_040648335.1. Taxonomy (NCBI): domain Bacteria; kingdom Bacillati; phylum Actinomycetota; class Actinomycetes; order Streptosporangiales; family Streptosporangiaceae; genus Nonomuraea; species Nonomuraea sp. NPDC049158. Next base: position 96,692 of record NZ_JBEZDM010000004.1, on the reverse strand, counting down.
AACAGCGCGCCCGAGCCCGCGGCCAGGGTACGGATGAACGGCCATTCGCCGATCTCCCGCTTCGCCAGCGGCCGCGACGGCACCGTGGCCGCCATGACCAGCGGATCGAGCCAGGAGACATGGTTCGCTACGAGAAGCGCGCCTACCTCACCCGGGACGGTCAGCGTGGGCTGTGTTTCGGTGAAGAAGGCGACGCCGACCGTGGTTCTGACTCTGATGCCGAGAGCGCGCAGCAGCAGCCGCGCCCACGTCTTCGTGATCTCCGCCCGCCGGGCCGTACCGACTTGACGAGTCGCCAGGGCGATCGAGAGGCCCGCGAGCAGCACGAGGACGGCCGCGAGGAGCCGCGCCACGCGGTGGAGGAGACCGGCGAGAGCGGCGGGGGGCTCCACACAGGCCTCGGGAGTGCACGGGCCCATGCGGAGCCAGGGGTTGATCTCCACCGGGCGGGCCGCGGTGACGGTCACTGCGGTTCTCCCAGGAAGTGCCGCAAGTAGCGGGCGTTGACGTTGGCCATCGAGAGCAGGACGAAGAAGTCGGCGGTGCCGAAGTCACGGTCATGCGCGGGCGCCCCGCACACCCAGGAGCCCAGCCGCAGGTAGCCGCGGAGGAGTGCAGGCGGTACGAACCGGTCGGAACGGGCGGCGCCCCGGGCCCGCCACGGGTTGCGCGGCGTCACCCGGTACTCCGCCGGACCCAGCGGCACCCGCTCGACGACACCGGCCGCGACCGCGCCTCCGTCGTCGAGGGGTACCGAGCAGCAACCCGCCAGCCACTTGTGGCCGCCGTTCACCATGTAGCGCGCGATGCCCGCCCACATCAGGCCGACGACCGCGCCGGCTCGGTGATCGGGATGTACGCAGGTACGGCCCGCCTCGACCAGGTCCCGCCTGAGGACCGCCAGGTTGCCGAGCTCGAATTCGGCGTCGGAGTACAGCCGGTCCATACGCCCAGGAGGGAGCAACCGGTAGGTACCAACCACTTTGTCGTCGTAGCGGACCAGGAGGTGATCGCAGTACGCGTCGAACCTGTCCGCGTCGAGACCGGAGATCGGGCTGTCGAGCCGCGCCCCCATCTCCTCGACGAAGACCTCGTGGCGAAGCCGTTGCGCGGCCTGTACGTCGGCAGCGCTCGTGGCCATGCCGACTGTGTAGCGGCCGGTTGTGGGGCGGCCGGTGAGAGAGATCGTCATGGGCGGGCGTCCTTCCCTGAAAGCGTCTCGCGACCATGTCGACATGCCGAAATGACGGATACGTCTCCCATCGGGGGCAGCGAGGCGTCCGCGTGGTGAACCTCGTAGACGACCACGGTCCGCGGGTCAGGACTCCGGCGGTCGAGGGCGGGGAATCGGCAGGTCAGTGACGTCTGCTGCCTCGTGTGCTGCCCCGTCAAAAGGCAAAGCTTACGTGCGAGCTGGGCGAATCCCCCGTGTGAACTCCGTGGGAGGCGGCGGCCGCATCTTAAGATCAATCCGTGCTAGAAACGGTGATTTCTCTCATCTTCGCCGGACTCTTTCTCAGCTTCCTCATCTATTGGGTGGTGCAGCTGGTCAAGGTCATGCGGCAACGGCGCATACACAAGTACACAGACCCGATGAGGGCCATGGACATCACTGGTCGGGTGCGCCAGCTCAAGGTGCGCGGCGACGAGGACGAAGCGGTACGTCTCGTGCAGGACGAGCTCGCGATGCCCATGGCGAAGGCTCGTTCGTGGGTGAAGTCCATTTAGGGCAGGGGCACACGTGAGCCCCTGCCCGGCGTCACCTCAGAGCTTGGAGACGTAGTACATGTTGCCGCCCGGCTGGATGACCTTGGCCAGGGTGGAGGCGCTGAGGGTGTGGGAGTCGGCTTCCACGGGTCGTACACGGTGATCGTGCCCTTGTTCCAGGCGTTGATGACCGGTACGGCGTTCGCGCCCTTGGTGCCGGAGGTCGTGGTCGGGGTCGTGGGGGACGCGTAGGCTGGTGTGAGAGCGGTCAACTGCAGAGTTGATTGCCCAAAGGTGCGCAATTTGCCCATCGGGACTGATGGTGTTGCCCTCAGAACAGGGTCAGTGGCTCGCTCGGCATGGGCTCGGGGAGCGGCTCGACCTCAGGCACCCGGGCCCGCACCTCGTCGTGAAACCGGCGGGCGAGAGTCAGCGCGTCGGCGTTGTCGGGGGTGTGGACGAACACCGTCGGCGAGCGGCCTTCCCGCAGCCATTCCGCGACCGTGGCGACCCACTCCTGCCAGCCCTCGACCGTACGTTCCGTGGCGTCCCGGCCGAGGTAGCGCACGATCGGACGGTCGGTGAGAGCCGTCGACCGGCGCGGCACGCGTGGCTTCTTCGTCCACGCGTCTCGTTCGGCGTCGCTGGTCGGGGGGCTCTGGAAAAGGGTGGTGGTGTCGAACGGGACCCATTCGGCACCGGCGCGGGCGAGCACCCCTGCGAGCAGCCGTTCTGACCGCGCGTCATCGAAGAACGCCCGGTGACGCACTTCGACGGCGTACCTGTAGGTAGGAGGCAATCCACGGAGAAAGCCCGCCAGGGTGCCGAGGTCGGTGGGCCCGAACGACCCCGGCAATTGGACCCAGAGGGCGTGGGCCCGCGATGCGAGCGGCTCGATCGCCGACAGAAACGCGCGCAGCTCCTCGTCGGCGCCCGCGCCGGTAAGGCGGCGCTCGTGCGTGATCGCCTTGGGCAGCTTGACCACGAAGCGGAAGTCGGGGTCGGTCTGCCGGGCCCATGACTCCACGGTGTTCCGCGCCGGTGTCGCGTAGAACGTCGTGTTGCCTTCCACCGCGTTGCACCAGGTGGCATAGGCCCGCAGGCGTTCGCCGGGAGGAAGTGGATGCGGCAGGAAGCGTCCCTGCCAGGGCACGTGCGTCCACATCGCGCATCCCACATGAAGCCGCATGGCCTCGACGCTACCCGGGGGTCGGCTGCGGCGCCTATTGGGCCGCGGGGAGGGCGGGACCGAGGGTCGACTGAAGGTAGGTCATGGCCTCGATGAAACGTCGGATCGCCGGCCCGTTCGCCGATCTGCTCGGGGGTCAGGTCGGCGACACGCGCCTGGATCCACCAGATGTTGCCCAGGCTCGCGGTGTCCTTCAAAGTCCGAGCCGGCGCGGCAACGGCCACGCGCCGGAACGCGGTCGCGGACGCGCCACCGCTGGTCGCGTCCTGGTCGAACGCGCAACCGCGAGCGGAACAGCCGCAAAATTTCATGTCGCAGAGATTGATGAAGAGAACTTTCAGAGTTATGTTCATGATCGACCCTCCCGACGCAGCTCTGTCACCACGAGGCTCACCGACATCAGGATCTGGGCGCCTAACCGTATCCCCCCATACGACTCGTTCAGAGAGGCAAGCATGCCCACAACTGGCAAGCCGAGCTGGCACAAGACCCTCAGAACCACGATCACTGCCCTGACGCTCACTCTCGCGACCGCGCTGGTGCCCCAAGCCGCCTCAGCGCAGGACAGCAGCATCATGGCTGTGTCCCACAAGAGCCCGTTCAACTGCGGGAAGACCTTCTACGCCAACAACTGGACCCCCACCCACAACCCGTCGGGCTCCATCGACTGGCAGGACTACGGTGGCGATGACATCAACGGTGAAACCGTTCGCGCCACCGCTGCGGGCACCGCGTACTTCTACGACGCGGGAAGCACGAGTTATGGCAAGTGGATAGAGATCCAGCACAGCGACGGCACCAGAACCCGGTACGCCCACCTCGCGACCATGGTGAGGGCGGCCGGCGGCTCGCTGAGCGTCGGCCAGGGCACCACGATCGGCACCGTCGGCTCGACGGGCGGCGCCAACGCTCCCCACCTGCACTACGAACAGCGAACCTCCACCGGCGCGATGGACACCAGCCCGACCGTGGACGGCGTGACCGTGTCCTTGGGCCAGAAGAAGGCCGTCACGAGCACCAACGCCTGCGGTGGCAACCCCTACACCGCCGAGGAGGTCTGCGGCAGCGGCTACTCCGTCATCGACTCCGCCGCCCTCACCGGTGGTCGCACCTACCTGCTCTACAACTCGGGTAACGGCTACAACTGCGTCGCGACGCTGAAGACGACGAGCCTCGGCACGGCGTCGGCGGTGTCGGCGTTCCTGGAGCCGGAAGGGGAAAGCAGGACGACCGACTCGGGCAGCTACGACTATTACGCGGGACCGGTCAAGCGCAGCGCGCCCGGAAAGTGCGTCAAGTGGGGCGGCTCGGTCGGCAGCAGCTCGTACACCAGCGGCTTCGAACACTGCGATTAGCCATGTGCGACTAAGAGCACGATGTCAAAGGCCACTGCCCCATTATGGACAGTGGCCTTTGACCTGTTCGCCGCCATCCCCTGGCGTTACTGATATGACCGAAACCAGGGAGAAGGCCATTTCAATTTTCGACGATGATCGTCCCGTCGGTCGCCGAGGCAGGCGAGGCGAAGAACGCGGACAGCGAGAAGAGCGTGGAACCGAAACCCTTGGTCGCGGCCCCCGTAGGACCCCACGACCGGACATGTCGCCCGCAGCTCCTCTTGATCCCGGGGAACCGCCCCATAATTCACCGATGCGGCTCGCACACCGGGCGGCGCGCTTGCCGCATATGCCAGGGCGAACCCGCCCCCCATGCAGAACCCGATCACACCCAGCCGACCACCGTCGCCGCCAGCGAATCGCCGTCGGGCAACGGAATGCGTGCCTGTTGTCTCATCTGTACTCCTTGGAGAGCGTCACGATGGAGTCGCTGGTGCGTACGTAGAGCACTCCATCGCCACCGGTGCGTTCGAGGTGCTCAGTACGCACGTCCTACCACCGCACGTATTCCGTCATGATCCCCCTCTTCTGGCTGACGTTCGCCGACCCTCCTCATCCCCCGCCAACGAACGCTCTGTGGATTCCGATTGGGCATGGTGGCAACGACGGCTTCTGCACGGGGACAGATGGAACGGGATGGCACGCCTAAAAGGTGTAAGCCCATCTGTCGAACCACGGGGAAATCCATGAAGTACAAGAAGGCATCCCTGTCCATCTGGTCGTCCACGCGAGCCGGCGGTGCCGTCCTGGCCGCGGCCGCGCTGCTCGCCGTCTCCTCTCCCGCCCTGGCCCAGGCCTCCAAGGGGCCAGTCCTGCCGCCGTCGGGCGGCGTGGTCTATGTCACGAACGCCCGCTCCGGCGATGTTTCCTCCCTGGCGATCGGCCCAGGGGCGGTCCTCAAGCCGCTTGGGAAGCCCGTGTCCACCCTCGGCAAGTTCCCCCGGGGCATCGCCCTCACCCCCAACGGTTCCACCGCGTACGTCGTCAACAGCGACTCCGACACACTCTCGGTGTTCCGCGTGGGGGCGCAGGGCGCGCTCCAGCCGGACCCGCAGATCGTCCAGACCGGCGACGAGCCGTGGGGGGCGACGGTCTCCCCGAACGGCCGCACCCTGTACGTGACCAACACCGGCGACAGGACGATCTCGGCGTACCGGATCGGCCTCGACGGCAGACCCAGCAAACTCGGCGACTTCCCCACCACCTCCGACAACCCCAAGCAGACGGTGCTGTCCCCCGACGGGCGCTTCCTCTACCTCTCATACGCCGATGTGGACGAGACCGCCGACAGCCCGCCGCGGGTCATCACCCGATTCGCCGTACGCTTCGACGGCACCCTCGGACCCGCGCAGGACGTGGCGAAGGTAGGGCAGGCCAACTTCGGGATCGCGATCAGCCAGGACGGCGGCTTGGTGTACGTGACCTCGCTGGTCGGGCAGAACGTGTGGGCGTTCCGGCGCGGCGCGGACGGCTCGCTGACCCCCGTGGCCGGATCGCCGTTCCGCGCGCCCACCGGCCCGGTCGGTCTCAAGGTCACACCCGACGGTCGGCACCTGTACGTCGCCAGCAACGACCCCGACGTCGACACAGTTGCCGGCGGCCTGCTCGGCTTCACGATCCTCGCGGACGGCTCGCTCAAGCCGACCGCCGACTCCCCCGTCCACACCCCTGACCAGGCCGAGGTCGCGGCGGTCGCGATCACGCCGGACGGCAGGGACGTCTTCGCCGCGATCCGGGACACGAGCCAGCTGGCCGCGTTCGAGATCGGATCGGGCGGCACGCTGAAGGAGGCCACGGGGTCGCCGTTCCTCACGGGTGGAGAGCGGCCGCTCAGCCAGTCCATCGCTGTACGTCCGGTCCCCGCACCTATCACCCCGCAGTAAGGAGCAGCCTGGACTCAGTGCCCGGCTCGCTCGAAATCCCCACAACGCATCGGACCTTCCGGTAACAAAGCCCTGCTGCACCGGAAGGTCCGATGCCGTTATGCGCCCCCGCCCTCCTCGCTATCCCCCAGGGAAGAACCCGTCACGCACGGTCATTTCAGCATCGGCCGCATAGGATGATCTTTCGGAGAGGGTCGGAGTCGGCTCGGCTTCCGGGCTGAGCTGGTAAGTCCGCTGTACCGACGCGAGGAGAACTGACCAGCGTGAGCCTGGCCTTCGCCACTGAGGTGGGTGGTCTCAACCGGGAGAACGAGGACTTCGTCGGCGCGGCCCCTGACGCGGTGGTCGTACTCGACGGCGCCGGCTATCCCGCACGCCTGCCGACCGGATGCGTCCACACCGTGGCCTGGTACGCGCGCATGCTCGGCTCGTCCCTGCTCGCCGCCATGCTGACGGACGGCGACCGCCCGTTGGCCGAGGTGTTGGCCGAGGGCATCGAGACCGTCTCCTCTCTGCACTCCTCGACCTGCGACCTCGCCCATCCCGGATCACCCGCGGCGACCGTGCTCCTGCTCCGCCGGACAACGGAATCCCTGGACTGGCTGGTACTTGCGGACTCCATCCTCGTCCTGGACATGAACGCCGCCGCAGAACCCATGGTGGTCAGCGACGATCGTCTGGCCGATGTCACGGCGGGCCTGCGGACGTACCTGGACACCCTGCCCACCGGCTCCAGCGAGCACGAGCGGGAACGCCTCGGTTCCGTAGAAGCCCAGCTCCAGCACCGCAACCGGGACGGAGGCTACTGGGTCGCCTCCACTGACCCCCTGGCCGCCGAACACTCCCTTACCGGCAGCGTTCCTCCTGACACGGTACGAGCTGCGGCGCTGCTCAGCGACGGGGCATCGCGCCTGGTCGACTGCTTCGAGCTGGCCAGCTGGCGACGCCTCCTGAACATCCTGGAAGACGACGGTCCCGCCGAACTCATCAACCAGGTCCGTACGGCCGAGCACACCGACCCCCACGGCGCCCGCTGGCCACGCGGCAAGGCACACGACGACGCCACCGCCGTCTACTGGCGGCTCTGACATCCAGACGGGGTAGCTACCGTGTGCGCCTACCCCAGATGAGCGAGGTCTTCTTCGCTCAACTTCAGCGTGCCGGCGGCGATGTTCTCCTCCAGGTGCGCCAGCGAGCCGGTGCCGGGGATCGCCAGGATGTTGGGGGATCGGGCCAGCAGCCAGGCCAGGGCCACCTGCGGCACCGTCGCACCGTGGCGGGCGGCGATGGCGTCCAGGTGCCCGGCCTTGATCGGCTGGAAGCCGCCGACAGGGAAGTAGGGGACATAGGCGATGCCCGCGTCCGCGCAGGCGTCGACCAGCGGGTCGTCATCGCGCTTGGCCAGGTTGTAGAGGTTCTGGACGCAGACGATGGGGGCGATCGCGCGGGCCTGGGCGAACTCGTCAGCGGTGACGTTCGATACGCCCAGGTGGCGGATCAAGCCCTCCTCCCGCAGCGCGAGCAGTGTCGTCAGAGGCCCGGCCAGGGGCGTCTGGGAGCGGGATCGGTCACCCATCCGCAGATTCACCACGTCCAGGCGGTCGACCCCGAGCGAGCGCAGGTTCGCCTCCACGCCGCGGCGCAGGCCGTCCGGCGTCAGACCGGTCATGTCCGCCGCCGGCAAGGCGACATCGGAGCCCTCGACCAGCGCGCCCACCTTGGTCACGATCACCAGGTCCGCCGGGTAGGGAGACAGCGCCTCCCGGATCAGCTCATTGGCCGCCACGCCGTCACGCGCGTAGTAGTGCGAGGTGTCGATGTGATTCACCCCGAGTTCTACCGCCCGGCGCAGAATCGCCAGGGCCGTCTCCCGGCTGGGCGGATCGCCTTGCGGCCAGCCGGTCAGCTTCATCGCTCCGTAGCCGATCCTCGCGACGCTCAGGTCGCCGCCCAACGCCCATGGATTCATTGTCACGATCGACCACTTTAAAGGGCTGGGCGCGCTTCATCCGCAGTTCCGGGGGCCATGCTTCGCCCCGCCTGGCGGTCTCAGATAGTCACGCACCCTCGCCGGAGGCATCGGGTGTCCAATATGAAGGCCGTGTGATGCCGCGCGCCCAATTCATAAGCATGCCCTCGGTCCCCGCGGTGTCGGTCAGAATGACGGAGATGGGTTGTCGATTATTGGCCCAGGTGTTCCTGATTTGGCGTGCCAGTTCGTTCACGACTCGCTGGAGCGGTGTGGCGTTTTGCGCGTCGTGGCCGTACGTCAGCCACCCTTCGTCATCTGCGGCGTGCACGACATCGCGGGCGAGCAGTGCGATGTGACGGAGGTACTCCAGCTCGCTGAGGTCGGCTGAGGGCATGAGGCCAGTCTGATACCTGCATCCGGAGACGGCCCACATGTTATTCGCCGTGGCGTACACATTGCCGGCGTTTCCTAGCGACCTTGGGCGCCTCGCGGCCAACCACTTCACCTGGCTCGTCTCCTCGATCCCGGTCAACAAGGTCATGCTCTGCGGCGACGACGTCCGCTTCCCCCCCATCCGAGCTCGATCACTACGCCGATGCCGCCGTCCGGGTCTTCCTCGCCGCCTACCGCACGCCCGGAGCCCAATGAGGGATCACGCCGTCTCTCCGACGCGAGGGCGAGCTAGCTACCTTGGTGCTTCTGGCCGGTGGCGGCCCTGCATAAGCCAGTCGGCGAGGTGGTCGCTAAGCCGTTGGAGCGCCGCCATCGCGGACGCCACCAGCTCCTCCTTGGGCGGATCCTCGCCCTCTGCCAGCTCCAGGGAACGCCGCAGATCGCCGATCAGCTGAGAGAAGCAGTTCCCTAGATTCCGGTCCACCGAGAACATGGCGATCTCGGCCTTCAACGCGCCGCTGATCCACGGCTTGCTGCCTGTTATGGACGCCAGCACCGTTCCATCGTCGATGGCGTGAGTCAGCTGCGTATCTATGTCGGCCAGGAGGAGAAAGAACTCGATCGCGCATGTTCGGGCTTCGACCTCAAGTGCGGCCCGCCGCTCGTACCGTCTGGAAGCCAGCACCACAGCCCAGGCGGTGACCGCCGCAACGATGCCGCCTATGACGGCAGAGAGCGCGCCCTGTAACAGGTTCCCCCACCAGTCCTGCATATCGACGCTCTCCCAGGCAGCTCGTAACGCCAGTCGGATTCATTCACTGCGGCGAATCTCTTGGGGATGAGCGCATCAAGCGCCAAAGAGAGCGGTGGACGCCAACTGCGCCGCGCCAAGACCGATGGCCACCGCCGCCACCGACATCCCCGCCACTGATGTACTGCGGTTGTACACCGTCGCGATCGTGGCTTGCTTCCGCAGCCCAGGCCACGCCAGCGCCGCCGCGATGACCCCGAGCCCCGGCCGCACCCAGCCCTGCGTCAGCCGGATGCCGAGGAAGATGGCGAGCAGCGCGATGAGCAGGGAGACAGGACCGAGACGATCAGTTAATCGGGTCATGGCGAGCGAGTGTAGAGCCTTCCGCACCGCCCGCCCAGTTGTTCAGCTCGGACGTGGGGACGGCGATCAGCGGCCCTCCTGCGGAGCTGACCCACGTGTGCACATGACCGGTATCGGGTGGTCAGCGTAAGGGCAACCACCGGCACCCGAGCTTGGCGGCCGCATGCCTGACCGTCATGCCCCACTTGTGGCACGACGTGACACGGCATATCGTGCCGATGTATCCAGTCGATATATCGGGCTGAAGGTTTGCCGCAGCCTGGCTGACGCGGGAGCTGCGATGAGGCGGATCGACTACGACACGGAGCAGTACCAGGACTACGCGCGTGGCCGTGCGCTGAGCGAGCGGCAGCAGCAGGTATGGATCAGTGCCTTCGGAGCGGTGCTGCCCGAGCGGCGTCCGCTGGTGGGGCTGGACGTCGGCTCAGGGACCGGCCGGTTCACCCCCGCGTTGGCGCGAGCGTTCGGGCCGGTCACTGGCGTCGAGCCGTCGGTCCGCATGCGCGAGATAGCGCAGGCGCAGTCCCCGCATCCCGATGTGCGGTATCTGGCGGGCTCCGCCGAGGACATGCCCGTGCCGTCCGCCAGCGCCGACTACGCTCTCATGTTCTTGTCCTGGCACCACGTCCCGGACAAGCCGCAGGCGGTTCGGGAGTTGGCCAGGGTGCTCAGGCCCGCCGGGCGGCTGCTGCTGCGCGCGAATTTCAGCGACCACCATCCCAGGCCGTGGTGGCTGGAGCACTTCCACCGCGGCTTTGAGACGGACGCCGCGCTGTTTCAGCCGCTGCACGAGGTCATCGCGATGTTCACGTCGGACGGCTGGCGCGTTACCGGGTTCGGCACGGTTACCGAGCCGTCCGTCGGCTCCCGCGGCGACATGCTCCAACGGCTGCGCCTGCGTACCCTTTCGTTTTTCGCTCAGCTCAGTCCCGATGAGCTGGAGGCCGGTTTCCGCCGCCTGGAGGAGGCTGTCGCCGCGGATCCCGACGCGCCGGCGCCGGTGTTCTCTGAGCCGCTGCTCACGCTCGAACGGTCCTAGTAATGCCAACGGCGCCTCGCGACGGCGGGTTCTGGGTCGCGGCGACCGATCCACTAGCGGCTGAACAGGCCCTGATCGGAACCACTCCCACAAGTCGCATCCGGGCGGCAGCTCTTCTCAATGACGGCGCGACCCGACTTGTCGACCGTTTCAATCCGGCCACCTTGCGGCAAGCCGTAGATGTCCTCGACCAGCGGGGACCTGCTGACCTCATCCGCGAGGTTCGCAGGGCAGAGCAGCCCGACCCAAATGGCGCCCGCTGGCCACGGGGCAAGACCTTCGACGATGCGACGGCCCTCCACTGCCGATTCTGAGGAGCCTTGGTCAGAGTGTGGAAGATGCCGTGCAACGCTCTCGTCCCCGCTAAAGGTAGGCCCTTTTAACAAGGGCGGGCGTCTACGGCGCGGCAAGCCGTGGAAATTGCACAATCAGGTCACGTGCGCGGCCAAGTGCGCTCGAATCCGCTAGCGTCACCGACATGCCTCTCGCCTTGATTCCCAGCCCTTCCCAAGGGGTCTGGCATCTTGGATTCATTCCGATCCGGGCCTACGCATTGTGCTTCATTCTCGGAATCGGCTTCGGCGTCTGGCTGAGCGAGCGCCGCTGGCGCGCCCGGGGCGGTGAGAAGGGCACGATCAACGACATCGCGGTTCCTGCGGTGATCTTCGGTCTGATCGGCGGCCGCCTTTACCACGTAATCGTCGACTGGCAGATCTACTTCGGCCCGCGCGCTATCAAGGAGCCCTACCAGGCGCTGTTCATCTGGGAAGGCGGGCTGGGCATCTGGGGCGCGGTCGCTCTGGGAGGCGTGGGCGTGTGGCTGGCCTGCCGCCGCCGGGGGCTGTCTCTCGGCGCCGTGGGCGACACGATCGCGCCTGGCATCGCGTTCGGGCAGGCGATCGCCCGCTGGGGCAACTGGTTCAACCAGGAGCTGTACGGCAGTCCGACCACGTTGCCGTGGGGCCTGGAGATCGACCAGGTGCACGGCGGCCAGGCGGGCGTGCTCTACCATCCGACGTTCCTGTACGAATCCCTGTGGGACGTGGCGCTCGGCTTCGGGCTGATCCTGGTCGGCAGGCGGTTCACACTCCGCCACGGTCGGCTGTTCGCCCTCTACGTCGCCGGTTACACGTTGGGGCGGTTCTGGATCGAAGGGCTGCGGATCGACCCGGTTGGCGGGGTGGACCACGCGGTGACGTTCCTGGGGCTGCGGATCAACCAGTGGACCTCAATCGTGCTGTTCCTCGGCGCGCTGGTCTATCTCTGGGTGACTCGTAACAAGGACACCGAAGAGATCGTGGTGCCGGCCTCGTACAAGCAGGATGGCTCGTACAAGCAGGACGGCGGGGAGGCCGCCGTGTCGGCGCACCCGACCGACCAGGCCGACGCGGAGGCGGACACTCGCCGAGCTCCAGGAGGTTCTTGACGGCGCGGAGCCTGGTTCATCGCGTGCGCCGACAATACGTGGACCTTAACAGGCGAAAATCCTGTTCGAAACTTTTGACTCGAGATAATTCGAGTCCGCGTCGTACGCGGTGACAACGGTCTCGTAGCTTCCCGAACCATTGAAGCCGCAGGCGAGGTCCGGTGCACTGTCTTCCACTCCAACTCCGCGCCCGGACTCATGGACGAAGGGCAGCAGGTCACCATCGCCGCCATCGCCAAGGCGTTGCACCGAGGCATGGACGAGGGCGCATTCCGCCCGATAGACCCGCATATCGCGGCCACGATCCTGTTCACCGTCCTCCACAGCGCCGCAGACGCGATCGCCGCCGGAGAGCAGCCACAACGCTGGTTGGCGGTCGTACACGACCTCACCCGCCACTGGCTCGCCCGACCGGCGAGCGAGCAGTAACGCCGGCACCCATCGGCCTCGCCGGACCAATCCGCCGTCACAGGCCCGCGCCCCGGTGGAATGAAACTTTCACCCGTCATGTCGGTATTACGGCTCCGCAGGCTGATCCCCGACCTGGTGGCACGCCTGGGTCACCCTCGCGAGAGCCGCTATGGCGCCAGTTAATACCGGCCGAATCAATGGCTCTCGATCGTCTCTCTGGACACCTGGAGGCCTCGAAAATAGTCTCCGTGCGCACTCCGCCGACATCATGCAAGAGATGAGGTTGGAATTGACACGTTCCAAGGTACGTCGTGCGGCCAACTCCGTCGCCATCGTCATCGCAACACTCGCGGCAATCCTGGTGCCCGTCACTCCCGCGCACGCCGCCTATGGTCCCGACCAGGCCGTGTCCCTCACGGTGACCTCGAACGCCGGCCCGTCGATCATGCTCGCCCAGCTGACCGGCACATTGGCGTTCGACGACGGGAACACGAAGTTCAGGTACGCGCTCCGGCTGTGCTGGGGGAGCGGGTCCTACCCCATGCCGAACTTCTACGTCTCCGTCAATGGCAGCACCATCTTCTATCCGAGTCAGACGGGCACGGCAGCCGCGCCCCCCGGATGCCAGGTGTCCCTATTCCTCTACGACGGTGAATACACCCACTCCACTACCCTCACGAATGTCACTCTGTATGTGACGGGCGGCTGGTTCTATCCCGGCAACACTTACAACAGTCGCACCAAATCCGTGACCTACGACAACCCCTACAACTGAGCCGTCCGAAAAGCTGCGAGCACACCGCGTACGCCCCCGTCCGCGCAGGGTGATAACCGGCGGAGCGAAGGCCCGCAGAGGTCAAGGCCGGGTTCGACTGGAAGAACGGCTGAGCCACCGTGCCGCGAAGCGCCCACGGGAAGACCCTTTTCGCGCCGAAGGGCGCGCACCGGAGACAGGCCCGAGCGGGGCGAGGACCCGCTCGGGCCCAGGTCCCAACGGGCAGCCACACAGACGCGCGTACGGCGGGCGGCGAAGTAAGCGGTCGTCACTACCTCAGCGATCACCCGCAGGTCTTCTGATCCGCAGGGAAGCTCCAGCGACGTAGGATCCGGCCGCTGCCGAGCGCTGATGCGCTCCTATCTGTCTCGCCGACCATCGTGGGGCCTCACCAGTGCCCTGGGTGTCTCGCCACAGCGTGCCGGACAGGGTTTTCCTTCCTGGAGATGGCCACCTCTTACAGCCCTGACTCCCAAATGCGAGAGCGGACGCAAGGACTACCCGCCTTTATCTAGGGGCTATCACCGCAACTTGCGGATCACTGGTCTACACAGGATCGTTACGGAATATCCCTTATCTCGCCAACTCCACCCTCTTACTCTTTTCCTGCTATATCCCCCCAAGCAAGGACGCTGATGAAGCTCTTCTTCGCAGGCCTCGTGGCAACGGCCGCGGTCGCGTGTACGGTGGCCGTACCCGCTCAGGCGGAATCCGCCGCATCTGTGCAGGCCGCTCCAGTGGACCCCGTGAAAGCCCTGAAGGCCCAGCTGGTCTCGGGCAAAGGCGTAAAAATCACCGAATCAAGCGGCATTACCGTGGATTTCACCACCGACGACCAAGCTATGCAGGTACGGGTGAACACCCGCACGGCCGGCACCCTGGCTTTCGGCAAAGGCAATGTAGCGGCTGCCGACCTCCATGTCCGCATGTCCTCACGCCAGAAAGGAGCCAACCCTCCCTACCGGGTCATCGCTGAAGGCAGAAACGCCTACGTGACCAACGCCGGCATCGCCAAGGCGCTGCCTTCCGGTCGTTCCTGGATCCAGTCGAAGGCCAGTGGGAACGGAAACACCATCCTCGGCGCGGGCGTCACTTCAGCGGAACTGCAGTTCATGGTGAAGAACGCGTCAGAAGTCACGACCGGCGAATATCAGGGCACCGCCAAACTCGCTGACTTCCGGCACGACAAGTCCGCTGGGGAAGGCGACGTCGAGTTCCACCTGTACTTCGACACACGCAACCTGCTCACCCGAACGGTCGTCGACACGACGGTCTACCCGGACAGCGACAGCACGGCCTATGACCAGATGGTCTTCCACACCGATACCAAGTATTCGGGCTGGGGCGCCAAGGTGAAGATCGCCGCACCGGCGGCCAGCAAGGTCATCAGCGAGAAGAGACTCAACACGAAGACCCGCCAGGCCGTCATCAAGGCCGGCTATCCGGAGAGGGGCCCCTTCTAACCTGCGCCAAGACGGAACCGACGTCGGCGGGCGACCCGCGTACATCGTTCCCGCCCGAGCGGCGCCGGTCCAGAACCAGCGGCCTAGCGTCGTCCGGGCTCTCGGTCAGCTGGGTCAGTTGGCGAGGAAGTTCGTGATTCGCCGAGCGAGTGCGTCGGGCGCTTCGAGCATGGGCAGGTGTCCGCTGTCGAGGGATTCATTCCAGCTCGTGTCGAGATTGCGCGCGAATCGCTGTTGCAGTCCGATCGGGAGCTCAGCGTCCTGGCTGGTGGAGAGGTAGCCGCGACGTTCGGGAAAGCCGCCGCTTTGCGGCGTGTCCCGGTAGAGACGCGCGGACTCGGGGTGGAACTCCGCCACGATGCGATCGGCCGTCTTCGTGTCCACGCGGCTGGCCACGCCCCGCCGGATAGCGGCATCGGGCGGTCGGGTGCCGGCCAGCCGCATCGCCAGGCTCAGCACGAGCCGGTTCGGCATCGGCATCGACGCGACGAAGCTGCGTCCCGGCTTCGGCACGACGGCCGTGACCGCCAGGAACGCGCCCACCCGGTCAGGCGCGAGGGTGGCGATTTCCGCTGCGACAGTCCCGCCACTGGAGTGCGCGACGACCGCGAACCGCTCCCACGGTGCCGAATCCAGGGCCGCGGCGGCGTACTCCGTGAGCGAAGCGCGATCATGACGCGGTCGCTCAGCGACCACCGTCTGGTGCGATGCGGCCAGTTCTTCGCGCACCTGATCCCAGATCCAGACGGGAAGACCGGCACCGCTCAACAACAGGATGGGTTCTCGCGACAGTGTCATGCTCCGATTCTGGAGGCGCATGATGTCACCGTTATGGCACCATTTATGCATGAACCGCACTGACCGGCTCTATGCGATCCGCGAAGAGCTCCGCCGTGCGGGTCCCCGAGGCCGCACCGCCGAACAGCTCGCCACCGCATTCGAGATCAGTGTCCGCACCGTCAAGCGCGACATCTCCGCTCTGCAGCAGGGCGGGTTCCCCGTCTGGGCACGTACGGGCAGGATTGGCGGATACGTCGTCGATCGTGCCGCCACCCTGCCGCCGGTGAACTTCACCGCCACCGAAGCCTGCGCGCTCGCCGCGGCGATCGCAGCACACCGTGGACAACCATTCGACCAGCAGGCCCGGGCTGCCCTGGTGAAAGTGCTGGCAGTGATGGACCCACAGGCGCGGCGGCACGCGGACGATTTGACCGAGCGCATCTGGATCGACCACAGCACTACCGAGGCAGCTGATCCGCGCCAACGCGACGCGATCGAACAGGCCCTTCGGGAGCGCAAGGTCCTCTCGCTGCACTACCGCGATCGTCACGGTACGCCGACAACGCGCCGGGTTGACCCTCAACTGCTCGCGTTCACGGCCGGGCACTGGTTCCTCGTGGCGCACTGCCACCGCCGCGAGGCCATCCGATGGTTCCGCCTCGATCGGATCGAACGCGCGAGCCTCACCGCTCAGCGTGCCATCGACGTACCCGTCGAAGAGCTAGGGACACCTCCCTCGACGGCGGCCTCCGTCCGGGTGTGACGTGGTCCCGGCAAGGCGCTGTCACTGAGCCATTCACGCAACGGTTGAGTTGTCATGTGATGCGGACATGGACTTTGCAGCTGTACAAGATTGAAAAGGCCGCTTCCCGATCATGGGTAGCGGCCTTGGGCGGTGGGATCGGCTTGGCTCTGATGGCATGGACTGGGAAAGAGAGTGACTATGAGCAGCCTTCTTCGCTCACTCACGGACGAGGTGAAACCCGAATACCGTCTCTTCGCCATCGCCAGCGTTATCGACGGCCAATTAGTCGGCTCGGCGGTCGACGGGGAGATGGAACCACCGGACGGCAGGATCGCAGCGGGGCACGACGGGCTCATCATCCAAACGGCTTATTTCGATGACGACTTACATACGGTCCACAACCGGTTCGAGCGGTGGGACGGACCGCCACCTGTGGATGATTGGGAAGAGCTGTGGACTGGCCAGCTCTCGCTGAAATCCGAACTGATCGGTGTCGGAGCTTGGACGGATGGCCATTCACACCATATGGAGTTCGATCTGGGGCGAGGCGATACCACCTGGTCCACACGGTTATCCACCAAGGTCCTTCGGACCGAACAGGAGCCCGGCTTCCCCCACGCAATCGCCCGGATCGAGCTATACAAGATCCAGTTTTGGGCCTAAGTACTTACGCAAGATTGGGTCAGATTGCGTCGCTCACGGTCGGAGATCCACTGTGACCTCGTGGTGAGTAACGCGTTCGTCCCACCGGGTCAGAGCGCGGCGGGCCGTGTCTTCGACGACGGCCTGCTCAGGGTCCTGTCCGGCGAAGACGCGCACGTCGTCCATGCTGGTGAAGAAGGTGATCGAGGTGAACATCACTTCGTCGCCGTCGTGGCGACGTAGCAGGCGGGCACCGCAGAAGCCGGCGATGTGCTGAAGGTGCTCGGCTACCTCGGATTCGTAGTGGTGCTGGTAGTCGTCGGCTGTCGCTGTTGAGGCCCATCCCCGCCACATCCGCGCGATCATGCGCTCCACCTGACCTTTTCTTGTCTGCCGCGGCGGCTGGGCCTTGCCTCAGGCCACCTTGACGCCCCTCGATGGGTTCCCGCTCGATCAGTTTGGAACCGCGCCCCGGGTGCGGACGAGGGCGACGAGGTGGGGTGCCTTGACCGCGCGCCAGCGGGCCTAGGCCGCTGCGGCTCGCGCGCGGCGACGATCGCGACGAAATCCTGATGATGCTTGAGCTCTGACTGTTCCGACCCGAACGGCATCCGCCATCCCTTGGCCGTCGTCTCCGAAGAAGGCGTGCCTCACCGCGGACTGGCCGGGACGTTCCGCGACCGCATCCCACGGATAGCGGAGGAGTTCAAGAAGACGCTCCAGCCGCGGACCTGCTCGGGAAGACCAGTTCAGCTCGTAGAGGGCGCGTCCGTGGAAACCGTCGAGCCTCTGGCGGGCATCACATCGCGACGCACGGAGCTTTGTGCGGACGGTGATTGATCAACTACTTTCAGTTGTGACATGGTGCTCGAGTCTTGATCAACTCTTCTGGAGGCACCCATGCTTGCTCGCCATCTGCTGACCGCCGCCGTCATCTCCGCCACCATGAGCGCGGTCACCGCTCTGCCCGCGGTGGCCGCTGGTCAAGAGTCCGCCAGCCGCACCATCCCGGTCGGGACCGCCATGTGCGTCGACGTCAGCAACTACCGTGGCAACGGCACCTTGATGTACCAGTGGCAGTGCGACTCCAACAACACCAACCAGAAGTTCGTCGTCGAGGACGGCCTCATCAAGGTGGAAGACACCGTCGGCACGAGCCAGATGATGTGCCTGGACTCCTCCAACGGCCGAACCAACGGCACCCGGGTCTACCAGTGGCAGTGCCTAAGTAACGCTAACCAGCTCTGGGTCATCCAGGGCGGCCAGATCATCCTCAAGTCCACCCTCAACTCAGGCAACCGCCTATGCCTGGACGCCACCAACGGACGCGGCAACGGCATCCAGGTGTACCTGTGGCAGTGCGACCCCAACAACACCAACCAGAAGTTCGTCGTCGAGGATGGCCAGATCGCGGTCAAGGACACCTTGTCCTGATCCTGAACGTCCTGATCCCGAACGTCCTGATCCCGAACGTCCTGATCCCGAACGTCCTGATCCTGAACGTCCTGATCTCTGGTCACACCCGGCACGTTCCCATGTACCGCAGGGCATCAACGGAGGCCGCCGCGTCAAGAAGTGGGCGTCAGCACACCACGAAGATGCTCTTCCAGCCGACGCCCGTCCCCTGCTTCGCGTTGCCGTTGCTGGGCAGCACGAAGTGCACCGGCCCTCTGTTGTTGATCTGGTTGTGCATTCGGCCGGACTGGCCGGAGCCGTACCACTTGTACGACCCGCGGTAGCGGAGGTTGGTCGTGCCGCACTTGTCGATGACCTGTGTCTGGCCGGTGAAGCCCGGCCCTTCGTAGGCCACGTACGTCGAGCCGGTGTCCGCGGACATCGAGGCGTTGGCGGCACCGCCCATGACTGCGACCAGGGAGGCGGAGATAGCGGAGACGAGGGCGATTCTCTTGATGCTCTTCACAGCGATCCTCCGAATGCGTCGCAACTGATTGCCAAATGTCACTTTGAGGAGAGAAGTCCGATGACACTCACCACTCGCGCGGGCAGAGAGCCCGAACGCCGCAGCCGTAGACCGGCTCGGTAGCGGACGACGAGCTTGGACTCGCCGTAGGAGCGGGGCATGGGACCTTCCTTTTCATTTCCTAACGAGAGGAACATATGGACCGGCTCTTGATCGTCACTTGCATCCCACCTACACCACACGTAACAACTGGCCGTAAAGCCACCATGTGGGACAGCTCGGCGACAATGGCGGTGATGAGGAGGGGATGCCTGCCGCACGAGACGCCTTTGGCGTGTAGTGGGGCCTAGGAGGTTCGAACTCCCGGCTTCCCGCTCGGAACCCGAGGACAGTCACCGCCTGTGGTTGCTCTGCTCGCACAGCAGCTGACGACTGATGGCGTGTGATCGCGTAAGACGGTCGCCTCAGACCTGGCCCTCCGTCGACAAGCAGGTCGATCGCTTGCACGACACGCTTACGTGTCGCGTCGTCGCGTTGCTCGATCCATTCGCGCACCTCGTCGACGATGTAGACGTCCCACTCGTCAACCACGCACCGCGGTATACCTCTCCGACCAGAAACTCTTGATCTCTGCAGGTCAGGCGGCAGCGGACCTTGCCCATGATCGACTGAGCTGGGAAGATCGGCATGAGTCAGACGGCTGGGCCGACCGTGACGTTGAAACTCATCCGTAGCCGATGATGGGGTGGACACAATGCCTCTCGAGGGCGAGTACGAGCCGAACCCGGCGCAGTGGGTGCGCGAACAGGTCGAGCTGTATGAGAGCTCGGACGGCACGCAGGGAACGACGCTCCGGGACACGGGACTGCCCGTCGTCATTCTCACGATGCGCGGCGCGAAGAGCGGCAACATCCGCAAGATCCCGCTGATGCGTGTGGAGCACGAGGGACGGTACGCGGCCGTGGCCTCGAAGGGCGGTTTCCCGAGTCACCCGGTCTGGTACTTCAACATGAAGGCCGACCCGCACGTGGAACTCCAGGACGGGTCCGTACGCCAGGCCATGACGGCTCGTGAGATCACCGGGGATGAGAAGGCCGAGTGGTGGGAGCGCGGGGTCGCCGCGTATCCGCCGTACGCCGAATACCAGGAGAAGACCGATCGGCTGATCCCCGTCTTCGTGCTGGAGACGGCGGCCGGGAACTGATCGGCCATAGAGACCGGAACGCATGAGCATGTGACCGGCCTGGGAGGCACTTTCCAGCTAACCGTCATCAGATAGAAGGCGCAGGCGAAGCCTGCGGCTAAGAAGATAAGGCGGCTGAGCGAAGCGAATGCCTCCAGGGGCGGGGCTGCGGCCCGACTGGAAGAAGGCGCCTGAGCCGCTCAGCGCTAAGCGCCCCATTTACCGGGCTGCTGTACGGCAACCGGTGAAACCGGCCGAGGGCGCCGTGAAACCGGCGCCGCCGAGAGTGAAGCCATGAGCATCACAGAACTCGGACGTACCGGGGGCGGTCCGGCCTCCGGCGGAGGAATCGATCTGGCCGTACGTGCGGAAGGGCTTGCCAAGACGTTCGGCGGGCACCGTGCCGTCGACGGGATCGACCTGGACGTACGCCCCGGTGAGATCTTCGGCGTCCTCGGCCCGAACGGCGCCGGCAAGACCACCATGCTGCGGATGCTGGCCACCCTGTTGAAGATCGACGCGGGCCGTGCCGAGATCTTCGGGGTCGACGTGGCCGGCAACCCGCACATGATCCGCCAGCTGGTCGGCGTCACCGGACAGTACGCGTCGGTCGACGAGAACCTGACCGCCCGCGAGAACCTCTGGCTCTTCAGCCGTCTGCAGGGCATCGCCGCGTCGCGCGCCCGGCGCATCGCCGTCGAATTGCTGGGCCAGTTCGGCCTGGAGGAGGCCGCTGACCGACCGATCGCGCAGTTCTCCGGTGGCATGCGCCGGCGCCTCGACCTGGCGGCCAGCCTGATCACCAGGCCGCCGCTGATCTTCCTCGACGAGCCGACCACCGGTCTCGATCCGCGCACTCGTGGTCAGATGTGGGACACCATCCGCGGTCTGGTCGCTGAGGGCTGCACAGTACTGCTGACCACGCAATATCTGGACGAGGCCGATCAGCTCGCCGATCGTGTCGCCGTCATCGACCATGGCCGCAAAGTCGCCGAGGGCACGCCCGACGAGCTGAAGACCGCGGTCGGCAACTCCACACTCCAGTTGCTGCTGGCCGAGCCGGGCGAGGTACCCGCCGCTGTGGAGGTCGTACGGCGCGTCCTCGGCTCCGATCCGGTACTCAGCCCGGAGCGGGGCCACCTCAACGTCGCCCTGGACCAGGCCGACCTGGCCGCGGACGTACTGATCGCACTGCGTACCGCCGGGGTGTCGATCTCCTCGGTGAGCGTGGCCAAGCCCAGCCTGGACGAGGTGTTCCTCGCCCTCACCGGCCACGAGACGGACAGGGACGACCGGACAGGGACGGACCAGACAGGAACGGACGAGACCGGCACAAAGGAGAACCGATGAGCACCATGACCGCACCCACCCGCGAGGCGGTCCGGGCCGCCGACCGCGTGGCGGCCGCCCGGCGGCGCGTCTCCATGGGGGAGACGATCGTCCAGACCCTGACGATGGCGTGGCGGGCGCTCAAGAAGATGCGCCGCAACCCGGAGCAGTTCTTCGACGTGGCGCTGCAGCCCATCCTGTTCACCGCGATGTTCGCCTTCATCTTCGGTGGCGCCATCGCCGGCGACGTGGAGAGCTACCTCCCCCTGATGATCCCCGGCATCCTCGCCCAGACCGTACTGACGACGTGCATGGCCACGGGCACGCAGCTCCGCGAGGACATGGAGAAGGGCGTGTTCGACCGGTTCAAGTCGCTGCCGATCGCCCGGATCGCGCCGCTCGCCGGCCCCATGGTGGCCGACCTGCTGCGCTACATGATCGCGGCCACTCTGACCTTCGGCATGGGCCTGGTGATGGGCTACCGCCCGGGCGGCGGAGCGGGCGGCGTGCTCGCCGCGATCCTGCTGGCGATCATCACGGGCTGGTCTCTGGCCTGGGTCTTCACCTGGGTCGGCACGATCGCCCGGAGCGCCCAGGCCGTCCAGAGCATCTCTATGATGATCTTGTTCCCGCTGACCTTCCTGTCGAACGCGTTCGTCCCCGTCGAGACCCTGCCCGGCTGGCTGGCCGCGTTCGTACGGATCAACCCGGTCTCACATCTGGTCACGGCCGCCCGCGACCTCGCCAACAGCGCCATCGTCAGCGCGGAGGTGGCTTGGACGCTCCTGGCGTGCCTGATCGTCATCGCGATCTTCGCGCCGCTGTCGGTACGCAGCTACAAGCGGCACATGTGACCTGCGCCCGTCACGGCCGGAGACCTGCTCCAAGAGACCGCGCGCCTCTTCGAGCAGGTCGGGGCCGCGTCGATCGCCGTACTCGGCCCGCACGGCTGCGAGCAGTCCGGGCTCGGCCCGCTCCGCGTACGGTTCGATCCGCTCAAAGGTCATGCTGGGCATGTTGCCGCTGTACGCGAACCGCTCGGCCAGCACCAGCAACCTGATCGCGTCGCGGGGGGCCATGGCTCCCCGCAGCAGCCCCCAGGCGCCGAGCCCGAAGAGCATCGAGCCGCACATCGGGTAGTCGAGGATGGGGTTTTCCGCGGTCAGCAGGTCGTAGCCCCGGGCGGTGGAGAACAGGTCCTCGCCGTACTGAACGTCCTCCGGCGAGGCGTGGTACGCGTACGCCGTCAGGGTGACCGACTCCGCCATCATCGTCCACGGCATGAATTCGCTGTGCGGCACACCGGGCAGGCGCAGGGCGCGCGCCCGCTGGACGGCCAGGCGGTATTCCGCGAGCGCGGCGGTCGTCTCGCCGCGGGCGAGGGCGAGCTCGGCCGCGCACAACGAGACGATCTCCGCCCCGCCGAGCACTGCCTCGTTGTCGTTGATCCGGGTGAGCTCGGCGAGCTCGGCCGCCGCGGTGTCGAGGTCGCCCTCGGCGAGCGCGGAGATCAGCAGCAGCGAGCGGAGCTGGCTTTCATCGTCCGTGGCGCCGAGCCGGCTCAGCACCGGGATGGCCATCCGCGCGTGTCCGACCGCCCGCCGGCGATCGCCGAGCTGCATGACCAGGTGGGCCAGCAGGGCGTGCATGATCGCGGCGTACCACGGCCCCTCGTCCTCGCGGAGCATCGTCAGGGTTCGCTCGGCGGCCTCGATCGCCCCGGTCACGTCTCCCGCGTTCTCCAAGACGTGGACGTTCGTCTGCATCGCCGCCAAGGCCACGTCACGGTCGACGCTCCGGCACAACTCCGCCAGCCGGCGGCGTACGTCGGCGCCATCGGGCGCGTCGCACGCGAGCACCACCGTGGCCATCGCCGCCAGACGCGGATCCGTCGTGTCACTGGTGGGCAGCGTACGGAGGAGATCGCGCAGCGGATCGCCGCTACGGTCGGTGACGATCATGATGTTCGCGAGCGTGATCAGTATGGCGCCCCTGGCCACCTCGACGAGGTACGGCGGCGGCACCCAGCCGGTGATCACCTGGGCGATCGCGTCCCGGTGAACGAACACCCGGGAGTGGTCACCACGGAGCGACCACAGCCCGCCGACGCCGACCAGCAGCTGGACCATCGTGACGGGATCGGGCTCGCTGAGAGCCTGCCGGAGCAGTTCGGCGAGGTTGCCCTCCTCGGCGTGCAACGCGTCGGCCGCCGCGAACTGCGCCGGGCTGAACAGCGCGAAGGCATGTTCGAGGGCGTACGCCGTCGCCCAGGCCCGCTGCGCCGCCCGGGCGGGCGCCTCCTCGCCGGTCTCCTTCAGCCGCATCCGCCCGAACTCCCTGACGGTCTCCAGCATCCGGTAACGGAGGCCGTACGTCGTCTCGCGGACGCTCAGCATCGACTGCTCGGTCAGCGCGTCCACGGCGCGCAGGGCGTCCGGGCCGAGTACGTGCTCGGCCGTCGCCAGCGTGAAACCATCGCCGAACAGCGACAGCCACCGCAACGCCCGTCGTTCTGGCTCCTCCAGCAGATTCCACGACCAGTCGATGACCGCGAGCAGCGTCTGGTGCCGGTCGGGGGCCGTACGGTTCCCCCCGCGCAGCAGAGCGAACCGGTCCGCCAGGCGCCGCGCGATCTCCTCCACCGACATCACCCGCACTTTGGCCGCGGCCAGCTCGATCGCGAGCGGCAGCCCGTCGAGGCGGGCGACGACCTCCTCGACCGCTCCCTCGTCGATCCGCACACCCGGTCGGGCGGCCGTGGCGCGCTGGCGGAACAACTCCACCGCGTCGCCCGTGGGCAGCTCGCCGAGCAGGTAGACGCGTTCGGCGGGGATCGACAAGGGGGCGCGCGAGGTGATGAGCACCCGCAGGTCGCGGGTCGTCACGGTCAGGAAAGCCACCAGATCGGCGACGGCCTCGATCACGTGCTCGCAGTTGTCCAGGATCAGCAGCGCCGGGGCCTGGTCGAGATGTTGGGCGATCCGGGCGCGAACGTCGGAGCGCTGCTCGGCGGTCAGGACACGACGCCCGCTGACCGAGTCCCGAACTCCGAGCGCCGAGCCCACCTCGGCCACCACGCCCTCCGGCGAGGAGACGCCGACGAGCTCGACGAAGTGAGCGACGGGCTGCGCGACGTCTCTGCCGACGACATGAGCCAGCCGCGTCTTGCCCAGCCCACCAGGGCCGATGATGGATACCACCCGGTTGGTCGGTAACAGGGCGTGCACCGCACGGATGTCGCCGTCGCGGCCGAGCAACGAGGAACCGTCGAACAAGATGCCCTCACGTACCGGCCGATCGGCGACGAGGAGTTCGGCGTACACGCGGGCGAGCTCAGGCCCTGGTCCGGTGCCGAGCCGCGCCGCCAGGCCCGCGCGATACCGCTCGTAACGCTCCAGAGCGGCGGCGGCACCTCGTACGGCGGCCTCGCTCCGTAGCAGGCGGACCAGCAACTCCTCGTCGTGCGGCCAATCGGCCGCGGCCTCCTCCAGCAGCGGCAGCGCGGCCTCGTGAGCGCCGCTCCGGCCCCGCGCGATCGCCGCCACGCGCCGGGCCTCGGCCACCCACTTCGCTGCCACGCCCCTCAGCTCAGCAAGCGCGCCCGTGTCACCATCCGAGCCCCTCAGCTCAGCGAGCGCGCCCGTGGCACCATCCGAGCCGCCGGCCACGAGAGCCATGGCCTCTTCGGCGCGGCGACGCGCGAGCGCCACGTCGTCCTCGCCCAGTGCGGCCCGCGCCTCCTTCACCAGCGCGCCGACCAACAGCGCGTCCACCTGATCGGCGGCCAGCCCAAGCCGGTAACCACGCGACATCCGCACCACGACATCGGCACGGGTCGCCGCCCTGGTCCGCGAGACGACCACCTGCAGCGCCTTCGTCGGATTTGCCGGCACCTCGTCGGGCCACAGCTCCTCGACCAGGCGCTCGTCACTGACCCCTGCACGCCCGTGCATGGCGAGCATGGACAGCAGGGTCTGCGCACGATCGCCGATTACCGGCACACCCTGCCAGCGGACGCCGTCGAGCAGGACCAGAGCGGGGGACACACCCTCAGCTTACGGACGAGTCAGACGTGAGCGGCGTGACCGCGAGTATCTCCACGTCCTGTACTCAAGGCCGCGTGCTACGGCTTCACCGTCAAACTCCTGGGATGTCTTTCATGAGCCCTCCCACCACGGCTCCACGCCCTCCTCGGCAACGAACTCGAAGAAGTCGGGTTTCGGATGGGCGGTGGCTCAACCCCGTACGACCGAAATGCCTTGCTGCCCCTCTCCGAATCGGTCAGGCTGGCGCGATGCCCGACATTCAGCCATCCGCAGCCGCGCTCGCCTGGGCCGCGCGCATAGCCGGAACCAACGCGACCGTGCGAGAGGTACGCGCACTCGCCGGCGGTACTCATGCCGGCACGCATCTGATCCGGATGGCTGACCCCGACTTCGAGCTGGTCATGAGACGGTACGCCGACGGGGATGACGCGGCGAACCGCGAGGCACACGTGCTGACCGCGCTCGACGGACTGGGCGGCCTCGCGCCACGTCTGCTCGACGCCGATCCGTCGGGCGAGCGGTTCGGCGAGCCTGCCGTCCTGATCTCGCGGCTGCCGGGGCGAGCGGACATCATGCCTGCCGATTCGCTCCCGTGGGCCGAGCGGCTGGGACGCGCGCTCGCCCGCATCCACGCCGCACCTCTTGCGAGAATGGCGGGATTCCGCGATGTCATCGACGACATCCCCCGCATCGCGAGCCGGGCCGACGGTCCTGTGCGGGAGCGATGGGCCGACCTCGCCGTCGAGCCGAGGGTGCTCACGCATTTCGACTATTGGTCGGGCAACGTGCTGTGGGAGGACGGCGAACTCACGGGGGTCGTCGACTGGTCGGGGGCCTCGCTCGCACCCCGCGGATTCGATGTCGGCTGGTGCCGCCTGGACCTGGTGTTGCTCTACGGCGCGCACGTCGCCGACGCTTTCCTCCTCGCCTACGAGGACGCCGCCGGGGTACGCGTACCGCATCGGGAGCTTTGGGACCTGTTCGCCCTCCAGCGCTCCCACGGCAACGTGGTGGACTGGGTGCCGAACTACCGCGACCTCGGACGCATCGACCTCACGGGTCAAGAACTCAGCGACCGACACGGTGCCTGGCTCGTCACCATGTGAGCGGACGGCGTCTCCGGCAGCTCGGTGAGGGGCTTGTCGGCGATCTTGGTCAGCTCGCGGGCCAGTCGTCCAGAGTCGGCCAGCGTGCACCCACGGTCCTCGCACTGATCCATTGTCGATAAAAGCTCAGCTACGGGACGAACCCCTGACCTCAGATGTCCGTCGAACCGGATCAAGCCCATCTTTGGTGACACTCAGTCGTCTCCTCAGGGTTGGCTTGCAGGGATTCGTCCCTGCGCAGGGGGCGCGGTGATCGTCTCGGTGTATCCGCCACGGGGCGAGCGGCGGATGATGCCGGTCTCGATGCCGTGCGCGCGTTCTTCCCGCTCCTGTGCCTGCAGGGCCAGGCACAGACGCCGGGTGACCTCGAAGGCCACGACGGGACCGGCGAGGACCGCGATGCGGAAGAACCAGGTCACGGCGAAAAGTGACAAGTCGAACTCGCGGGCAATCTGGTCGTTGGCCGCCGCCGCCCACAGCAGGCCGAAGAAGGTCATGCCCGCCGCGCCGAGCGCGGTCCGGACAGCCGCCTCGCGGGGCCGGTCCAGGACGTGGTGGAGCGTACGGTCACCGGTGAGCCTGCGTTCGATGAGCGGATAAGCCGCCAGGACGGTGAAAAAGGTGCCCGGCACCATGAGAGCGGGGATGAGGATCGACAGGGAGAGTGGGTGGCCGAAGGCGACGGGTTCCCAGGCGGGCATGATGCGCAGGGCGCCGTCCAGGAAGCCCATGTACCAGTCGGGTACGGCGCCCGCGCTGGTGATGCCCGGGTTGGCCGGGCCGTATAGCCATATGGGGTTGATCTGCACGACGGTGCCCAGCAGTGTGAGCATGGCGCAGGTGACGAAGAACAACGCCAGCGAGCTGAGCTGCGGCAGCGCGGTGGCGGCCGGATAGTGGGTACGACCGTGTCTGTGCAGCAGCCAGCGTCTGACCACCAGCAGCTCGTACATGAGCACCGGGATGATCAGCACGTGCAGCCAGTAGAACAGTCCGATGACCTGATCGCCGGGGACGGCGCCGCCGAACAGCAGACCGGTCAGGTAGGTGCCGATGAGGGGGATGGACTGGGTCACGCCCTGGATCAGCGCGAGGCTGCCGCCGGAGAGCATGTCGTCGGGCAGGATGCCACCGGTCACGCCCGCGGCGATCGCCAGGAGGAACAGGCCGACCCAGATCAGCCAGTTCAGGCCGCGGGGGCGGCGGAAGGCGCCGGTGAAGAACAGCCGCAGCAGGTGCAGGCAGATGGCGGCGACGAGGATCAGCGTGGCCCAGTGGTGGATCTGCCGCAGCAGCAGGCCTCCGCGTACCTCCAGGCTGGTCTCCATCGTGGAGTCGAAGGCGCGGCTGACCGGCACTCCGCGCAGCGGGATGTAGGCGCCCCGGTAGATCACTTGGGTTGTGTCGGGGTCGTACAGGAAGGCCAGGAAGACTCCGGTGATGATGAGCACGATCAGGCTGTGGATCGCGATCTGGCCGAACAGGAACGACCAGTGGTCCGTCCGGCCGCCCGGCCGCACCGGCCGGGCCCGCGGGCCCTTCATGCGTGGACCGGCGGTTGCGGGGCAGGGAAGGCGGCTTCGACGATCGGCTGCGGACCCGCGACGGTCGTCACGACCATCACCTCGGCCCGGCGATGCGCGACACCGCGCCGCCGGCGCTGCGCACGGCGATGTACGGCGACCGCTCCAATGCGCCCACTTCGGCAAGGATCCGAAAGACCGCGCTGGACGATTCCCTGTCGACCAAGGCGCTCCGCGTGACCAACCGGATGCCGGGTGGCGGTGCCAGGCCCTCCACGAGCGTGTTGGCGTAGGGGCGCAGCGCGAGGTCGTCGTCGATCACTGTGCCCAGCCGGCGGATCGGGTCACCGCCGAAGTCACGGCGAAGGGTTTCCATCGTTGATCGCATACCGCCCATCGTGGGTTTTGGGGGCCATGAGGATCAACGACGGATCACGCCATGCACTGGTAAGCCTGGCTTACCGCCGGAACAGGATCCTGCTACGTGAAGGTGTGCATGGCGAGGTAGGGGACCGCTGACTCCTCCCAGTAATCGGGCAACGTGCTCGACAACCCGAACACGCCGTGGTCAGCGAGCCATCGAGAGAGACCGCCCGCGCCCGGCCAGAGCGCCACCATCGGCACTTGGGGTTCGCTGCAGGGATGCACCCAAAGGGATCACACCCTTGGGTGCCCAGCTCAGTCGTAAGTGAGCGCGCCCAGGTCTCGGAAAACCTGGGCGAGAGCGCGGATGGCAGGGGTCTCCGCGTCCGACCGCCAGACCAGGCCCCAGCTGATGGGGCGGGCGTCCCGGAGGGGCAGGTAGGCGATGTCGGGGCGGGCGTTGTAGCGGATGGCGTGCCAGTGAACGGGCTGAACGACTTGGCCGTCGGCGATCAGCGTGGCCATTTCGTCCCAGGTGGTGATCGGCGCGGTGCGCGTGACGGTGCGGCCCTTGGGGGTGCTGAAGGGCACCGCGACGTCTTCCCAGTAGTCGGGCAGGGTGATCGAGGGCCCGCAGACTCCGTAATGGGCAAGTGCTTCGAGGCTGGCCGATCCACGCTCGACCAGTTCGTGGTCGGCGGCCACCATCAGGGCCCGGGGTTCGGTCCAGATGACGGGGCCGGCAACGAGGTCCGGCTCCTCGACGGGAAACCAGCTGATCAGGGCGTCGATCGAGCCGCTGCGGAGTGGTTTGAACGGCTCGATGAAGAGGTTGTGCCGGATCTGCAGGCCCCACTGGGGATGCAGGGCGCGGAAAGCGTCCCAGAACGGTCGCAGGTCGTAGGCGAAGCTGGGGATCATGCCGATGCGCAGCACGCCGGTCTTGCCCTCGGCGGCCAGGCTGGCTCGTCTGACGCTCTCGTGCAGCTCCCGGTAGACCGGCCGGAGATCATCTCTGAGCTGCTCGCCGATCGGCGTCAGTCGTACGCTGCGGCTGGTCCGGTAGAACAGCTCGGCGCCGATCTTCCGCTCCTGTTGCTTGATCACCTGACTGACCCGCGCGTGGGTGATGCGTAAGCGCTCGGCGGTTCGCCCGAAGTGCAGCTCTTCGGCGAGCGTCAGGAAGATCTCAATGTCACGAAGTTCCACGTCCGCCCTCTATTGGTAAGTCGCGCTTACCGGAGCATAGCGAACTGCGTCGTTGATCCGGATCGCCCAAAAATCCACCATTTGGAGAGCCGTCATCAAGCGGACTGAGGAGAGACTCCATGACGCACCGATCACGAGTCGTGATCATCGGCGGCGGGTTCGCCGGTTACAACGCCGCACGGGTTCTGAACCGCAAGCACCGGCGAGAGATCGACGTCACCCTGGTGAACCCGACCGGTTTCATGCTCTACCAGCCCTTGCTGCCGGATGTGGTGGCCGGGATCGTGCACCCGCGCCATGTCGCGGTGTCCCTCGCCGCTGCGCTGCCGCACACCCGGTTGCTGCCCGGCACCGTCACCGGCCTGGACGCCGATCAGCGAGAGGTCCGCTACGTCGACTCCGAGGGCCGATCGGGGCAGGTCGGCTACGACCGGCTGATCGTCAGCGTGGGCGCGGTGAACAAGGTCCTGCCGATCCAGGGCAGCCAGACCTACAGCCACGGCCTGAAGGGTCTGCCCGAAGCCCTCTACCTGCGCGACCACATCATCCGGCAGGTCGAGCTGGCCGCCGTCGCCGAAGACCCGGAGGAGCGGCGGGCCCGGCTGACCTTCGTCGTGGTCGGAGCGGGCTATACAGGCACCGAGACGGCCGCTGTCGGGCAGTTGTTCACCCGGTCTCTGCAGCGCAAGTACCGGAGCTTGGCCGGCGTGCCGGTGCGCTGGATCGTCGTGCAGTACGACGACCGCGTCCTGCCCGAACTGCGCCCTTCCCTGGGCAGAACCGCCGAGCGGGTCCTGCGCAGGCGCGGAGCCGAGGTGCGGCTGGGCACCACAGTGCGCAAGGCCGCGCCGGACGGAGTGCTGCTCAGCGATGGCGAGTTCGTCTCGGCCAGGACCATCGTCTGGACGACGGGCGTCCGTCCCGATCCGGTCATCGACTCGTTCGGCCTGCCCACGGTGGACGGCAGGATCCAGACAGACGAGTTCATGGCGGTGAGCGGCCACCCGGAGATCTACGCGGCCGGCGACGCGGCCGCAGTGCCCGACCTGGCCGGTCCGGGCGAGGTCACCCCGATGACAGGGCAGCACGCCGAACGGCACGGCGCGGCCGTGGCCCGCAACGTCGCTGCCTCGCTCGGACTGGGCCGGGGCGCCAAGCCGTACCGGCATCGGCTACTGGGCTTCCTCGTCGACCTCGGCGGCTGGCAAGCCGCGGCGGACCCGCTGGGCGTGCCGCTTTCCGGAGTGGCCGCGAAGCTGGTCACCCGGGGCTACCACCTGTACGTCATGCCGGGCAACCGGATCAGGGTCGCCGCCGACTGGCTGCTGGACGCGGTGCTGCCGCGCCAGGTCGTGCAACTGGGCCTGGTCAGAGGGGACGCCGTACCGCTGGACAACCCCGACCCTGAGCTCCCCCGGCGGCTGTACCCGACCCGCTCGTCACAGGGTGAGCACGCCGAAGCGGCCACCCCCCTTTCCATCGCTGGAGACTTCTATGCCCATCACCACTGACATCCAGATCCACGCCGTGAACGTCCTGGTCATCGGCTCCGGCGCGGCCGGATTACGGGCGGCGATCGCCGCTGCCGACGCCGGTTGCGAGGTGCTCGTCGTGGGCAAGCGCGCCCGAACGGACGCCCACACCGTGCTCGCCGCCGGGGGCATCAACGCCGTGCTGGGCACCAGGGATCCGCAGGACAGCTGGCAACAGCACTTCGCCGACACCTTCAAGGAAGGCTACGGCCTCGGCGACCCCGCGATGATCGAGATCCTGGTCCGCGAGGCACCGGATGCGGTTGGCGAGCTCACCGACTGGGGCGCCCCCTTCTCCCGGCTCCCCGACGGCCGCCTGGACCAGCGGTTCTTCGGCGCGCACACCTATCGGCGCACCTGCTTCGCCGGCGACTGGACCGGCCGTGCCGTACTCCAGACCCTCGCGCGCAAGAGCGAAGGCATCCCCATGCGGGAACGCTTCTACGTCACGGAGCTGCTGCACGCCGACGGCGAATGCTTCGGCGCCTTCGGCTTCGACCTGGACACCGGGACCAGGACCGCGATCTACGCCGACGCCGTGGTGCTGGCCGCGGGCGGGCACACCCGGATGTGGCGGCGCAGTTCCTCACGCCGCGACGAGAACACCGGCGACGGCATGAGCCTGGCCCTGCGCGCCGGCTGCCGACTGGCCGACCTGGAGCTGGTGCAGTTCCACCCCTCCGGCATGACCCATCCAGAAGAGATCGCCGGCACCCTGGTCACCGAGGCGGTGCGCGGCGAGGGCGGACGGCTCTACAACGCCAACGGCGAACGCTTCATGGCCGCCTACGACCCCGAACGCCTGGAACTCTCCACTCGCGACCGGGTCGCCCTGGCCTGCTACACCGAGATCACCGAAGGCAGGGGCGGACCGCACGGCGGGATCTTCCTGGACA
This sequence comes from Nonomuraea sp. NPDC049158, assembly GCF_040648335.1. NCBI lineage: Bacteria > Bacillati > Actinomycetota > Actinomycetes > Streptosporangiales > Streptosporangiaceae > Nonomuraea > Nonomuraea sp. NPDC049158. The sequence continues at coordinate 64,648 of NZ_JBEZDM010000004.1, read as the reverse complement.
TCTCCCATCAGGACAAGGCCCTGATCCTGGAACGGCTGCCACGCATGTACCGCCAGTTCCTGGACCACCAGCTGCTCGACATCTCCACCACCCCCATGGAAGTCGCCCCCACCGCCCACTACTCCATGGGCGGCGTGGTCGTCGACGCAGAGACCACCGCCACCGACCTGACCGGCCTGTACGCCGCCGGCGAGGTCACCGCCGGAGTCCACGGCGCGAACCGCCTCGGCGGCAACTCCCTGGCCGAAACCATCGTCTTCGGCCGCCGCGCCGGCCAAGCAGCCGCCGCCTGGGCCAGGGACAGGACCACCATCCGCCGTCCCGCCACCGTCATGGCCGCCGCCGACGAACGGCTTGCCTCGCTGATCAGGCGCGGCGCCGAGTTCGCCCGTCCGCTCCAGCGCGACCTGCGCGACCTCATGTGGGAGCGCTGTGGCGTGGTCCGCGACGAGGACGGGCTCAAGCAGGCGCTCACCGGCATCGAGGCGCTGACCGAACAGGCACAGCAGGTGGACGTGTCCCCCACCGCCGAAGGCCACGAGGACCTCGCCCACCTGCTCGACCTGCAGGCGTCGCTGCTCGTGGCCAAGGCGACCGTTCTGGGGGCCATCGCTCGCAGAGAGACCAGGGGCTGCCACAACCGCAGCGACTACCCGGAGCTGGACGAAACGCTGACCAAGACCCTCGAAGTCTCGATGGACGAGCGCGAACTCCTGGTCGGCAGCCGCGCCTTGCCCGAACCCGCCCCCGAGCTCGCCCGCCTGGCCGCGCTCACCCCCGACCTCGACCCGACGGGTCGACTCACCGAATAGAGGAGATCGCAACCATGATCCTGGTAACCGGCGCCACCGGAAACGTCGGATCCCACGTCGTCATCCAGTTGCTCGACGCCGGCGAGAAGGTCCGCGTCATCACCCGCAACCCCGGCGGCCATTCCTTCCCCGAGCAAGTCGAGGTCGTGCCCGGCGACCTCACCCAGCCGGACACCCTGTCGGAGGCGCTGGACAGCGTGGAGCGGGCATTCCTGTTCCCCGTCTTCACCGGGCTCGACGCCTTCCTCGACGCGGCCCGGCTGTCCGACCTGCAGCACGTCGTCCTGCTGTCCTCCGCGGCGATCACGTACACCACACCTTCGTGGATCGGCGAACAGCACCTGAGCCTGGAACAGGCCGTCGCCGCCTCCGGGCTGGCGTGGACATTCGTCCGCCCTGGCTTCTTCACGACCAATGACCTGGCCTGGGCACCGCAGATCAAGGCCGGCGACGTCGTCCGCGGCGTGTACGGCAACGCCGCCGTGGCCCCGGTCGACCCGCGCGACATCGCCGCCGTGTCCGTGCGGGCACTCCTCGATGAGCGCGTGGGCGAGTCCTTCCTGCTCACCGGGCCACAGTCGCTGACAGGGATCGACCGTGTACGGATCATCGCCGAGACGATCGGGCGACCGCTGCGCTTCGAGGAACTGCCTCACCTGCTGTTCCGGGAACAGATGCTCCACCACGGCATGCCCGCCCCCGTGATCGACGACATGATCACCGGACTCGCCGCCTGGGACGGCAAGACCGCACCGGTCCTGGCGACGATCGAGGAGATCACCGGACGGCCGGCCTTCACCTACGCCCAGTGGGTCGCCTCCCGCGCGCAGGACTTCGGCCCGGCGCCGGCCTGACGCTGTGTCCACCTATCGACTGAAAGAGACAACCGCCATGATCCTGATCACCGGAGCCAACGGCGTCGTGGGACGCCAGGTGATGAACCAGCTGCTCCACGACGACACCACCGTCACCGCGGTCACCCGCGGTCCCGCCGAGGCCAAGCTTCCTGATGGCGTGCGATCCGTCAGCGGAGACCTGTTCCATCCCCAGTGGCTCGAGCCGGCGCTGGAAGGAGTGGAAGCCATCCAGATCAGCCCGCGTGCCACCGGCCCCGGCCTGGGCGACCTGCTGAAGCTGGCCGTCAAGCAGGGCGTGCGGCGTGCGGTGCTGCTGTCGGCCACCACCGTGGAGTATCCAGCCGGGGAAGCCCGCTTCGCCGCCCAGTTCAAGCTCGCCGAGGACCTCGTCATGAGCTCTGGCCTGCACTGGACGGTGTTGCGCCTGTCCGACTTCGCCGCCAACGCCCTGGCCTGGGCGCCCCAGCTGAAGGCCAGTGATGTGGCGCGAGGCGCGTACGGCCGAGCCGCCAGCTCACCGATCCACGAAATCGACATCGCGGCCGTCGCCGTACAAGCGCTCCGTACCAGCGCCCACGCGGGAAAGGTCTACACGCTGACCGGGCCGCAGTCACTCGACCAGTTCGAGAAGGTGCGCCTCATCGGCGCCGCCATCGGGCGGTCGCTGTCGTTCCAGGAGCTCCCGCCCGATCAGGTACGGCAGGGCATGCTCGCGCAAGGGTTGCCCGAAGAGGTCCCGGCCCGCCTGCTCGGCTCCCTGGCCGACTACGCCGTCCAGCCGGGCCCCACCACCGCCACCGTGGAAGAGCTGTTGGGCCGACCCGCACTCACCTTCGCCGACTGGGCACGCGACAACGCATACGCCTTCAGCAATGGAAAGACATCATGAGTACACCGCAGGCTTCGACGACCTGGTCGCCACCTACGGCGACGCGGTCCTCCCACTCGAGATGGCCGTCACGGACAAGGTCGCCGTCTTCGCGAGCATGAAGCGGGCCAAGGAGCACTTCGGCCGGCTCGACGTCATCGTGAACAACGCCGGCTACGCCCAGTTCGGTGCGATCGAGGAGCTGTTGCCGGCTTCGGCATCAAGGTGACCATGGTCGAGCCCGGCGGCTTCGCCACCAGGTCCGGCAAGAACCCGAATCCGCTCAACAACGGCTACAAGACCAAGCCCAACCCGCTCTACGACGGTCTGCTCCGGGCACTCGCTGGGGTCGCGGGCAAGCTGCCCGCCGGCGACCCGGCCGCCGCACCCCAAGCACTCCTCAAGATTGTCGACGCCGACAAGCCGCCCCTGCGGGTGCTCTTCGGTCAGGGCTTCTATCCGATGATCCAGCAGGCCTATGCCGACCGGCTCAAGACCTGGGACGACTGGCAGGACCTTTCGGTGGAGGCGCATGGTCGGGTCGGCTGAGAAGCCTGATCTGACTCTGGTCTTCGTCGACCGGGTGCTGGTCACGCCAACACCGTCGGCGGGCCACGACATCCCCGAAGCGATCAACTCTCCCGGCCAACCAGCAGGGGCACTGTCTTTCATCGGGACTCGAAGTCCAGGACACACAAGTGCTCACCCGCCGGACGGCTACCAACCAGCGGGTCCGCCGCACCGGCGGACCCGCTACAACTGACAAGGACATCAGCCATGAACATCCTGATTCTCGGAGCGGGATACGCCGGAATGACCGCCGTGGCCGCCGTCGCGCGCCGCACCCGCGGCGAGAACGTCCGCGTGACCCTGGTGAACCCGAGCACCCGCTTCACCGAGCGGCTGCGGCTGCACCAGGTCGCCACCGGGCAGGAGCTTGCCGATCTGCGAATCCCGGAGATGCTCAAAGGCACGGGCGTCGAGTTCGTCCAAGGCCGGGTGACCGCGATCGACGCCGGCGCCCGCCGGGTGACTCTCGCCGACGGCCGCTCGCTGGAGTACGACAAGCTCGTCTGCGCGCTCGGCAGCCTCGCCGACACCGGCATGGTGCCGGGCGTGGCCGAACACGCGGTCACGCTGAACAGCGCGGACCAGGCCGCCCGTCTCACCTCCCGCCTGGTGGCGGGCGCGACCGTCGTCGTCGGCGGGGGCGGCCTGACCGGGATCGAGGCCGCGGCCGAGATCGCCGAGCAGCACCCGTCCGTGCGGGTCGTCCTGCTCAGCCGAGGCGAGCTCGGAGCGATGATGGGCGCGAAGGCGCGTACCTACCTGCTGGCCGGGCTCGACCGGCTCGGCGTCGAGGTGCGGACCGGCGTGTCCGTGACCGAGGTGATGCCGGAAGCGGTGGAGCTGGACGGCGGCGAACTCGTCGCCGCTGACGCGGTCCTGTGGACAACCGGTGTGAAGGTGTCGCCGCTGCCCGCCGAGGCCGGGCTCGAGGTCGACGGGCGGGGCCGGATCGTGGTCGACGCCGCGTTGCGTTCGGTCTCCCACCCCGAGATCTACGCGATCGGCGACGCCGCGGCGATCCGCCAGAAATACGGCATGATCCATGGGACGTGCCAGAGCGGCATCCCGACCGGCACCCACGCCGCCGCCTCGCTCGCGCGTGAGGTGCGGGGCAAGGAGCCCAGGCCGTTCCGCTTCCGCTACGTGCACCAGCCCGTGTCTCTGGGCCGCCGCGACGCCGTCATCCAGTTCACCCACGCCGACGACACGCCCGCCCGGTTCTACCTCAAGGGCAAGTGGGCGGTCTTCTACAAGGAGACGGTCAGCAGCAGCCCCTGGAAGGAGTTTGCGATCCTCAAGCGCTGGGCCCAGCTGCCGCTGTCCCTCAAGGGCGGCCGTGCGACCCGTATGGCATGATCGCCTCCAAGGGGATCGATGGACATTCTCCAGAACCTGTAGTTCTCCGTGGCGTACCGCATCCTCGGCAGTGCGCCCGAGCGCACCTTCGCCTTCGACGAGTTCGGCCCGCTCGGCATTCGTCCCACCGCCGGGACGGGCTGGGCAGCGCAGGGCGAGCCGGACCGGCTGCCGGCCACCTACCACCGCGCCCACGGCGTCACCTACAAGTCATGACTTCCGGGCGCCGATCGTCCGGCGGCACGGTGGTGTCGCCTGAGCCGAAGACCGGACTCGACATCCAGCAGAGGTCTATCCTGACGATTACGCGCTCCGGAATACGCCGCCAGCGACACGAGGACGCCGGACGCCCGACACAGGGCCTTTAACCTGCGGTTCCAAGGTCGATAAGGGTTCAGTTGTATCGGTAGCGTGGAGGTGTAACAGCTTGGAGGCCAACGATGTCCACCCCGCATCAAGACAGCGAGTCGCTGATCCCTCAGCCGCCACTGACCACAGCCGCCCTCAGGGCAGCAGTTGCCCAGATCGCTCCGGCCTACCTCAGCCAGTTTGTCGACCACCTCGACCAGGCGACAGAGCAGGCGGCGCGACAGAGCACGGTGGCACCTCTGCAGAACTTCTTGCAGCAATGGGGTGAGTTCGTGGCGATTCAGCGCTATCCCGCCCGAGCGGCCCGCCTGCACGCGTTGGAGACAGAGGTCGCCACCGCGACCGACAGAGTCAAGTTGGACTCGGCCTTGGCCGAAATCAATGAGATCACGGCATCCGCGCGCCGAGAGGTCGTCGGTGAGTGACGCCTGGACCTGGGAGTACAACCCCGACGCCGAGCATGTCATTGCCGGGCTCCCGCCGACAGTCGTCCTTGAGGTTGAGCGGCTTGCTGACCAACTCGCAGTTCTTGGGAGGGATGCGGTCCGCGCCGGTAGAGGCCCGTTGCATGGGGGAGGTCTTCGAACGCTCGATCTGTTCGGCGGCCGCGGGTTCCTCCACTTCATCGTCGCGGAGCATCTGCGCCTTGCGCTGATCGTTCGCGTTACCTGGATAGATTGACGCGTGATTGTGGCAAATGATGACGAGTGGCAGCGTCTGTCAGTCAGCCTTAGACCACTGTCATCTAGTCACTTGACCTACCAAGTTTGGCTTTCCTAGAACTGGGACCGCAGCGCCAGGAGGCACCTTCCAGTTCACTCCATATAAACGACCACGTTGAACGCGCAGGCGAAGCCTGCGTGTCAAGAAAATAAGGTGTCTGAGCGGAGCGAAGTCCTCCAGGGGTCGGGGCTTCGGCCCGACTGGAAGAAGCGCCTGAGCCCCTCAGCGCGAAGCGCCCCATCGAGAAGACCGTTGTGCGCCGAAGGCGCCCCAGGAAGAACAGCCCGAGCGACAGCGAGGACCGCTCGGGGCGGGCTTCCACGGTTAACCACCCAGATGGGCAAGGGGTGGGTGGCAACAAGCCCACCTACAACGAAGAGAGTGGAGCCTAGGAGATTCGAACTCCTGACTTCCTGCTTGCAAAGCAGGCGCTCTGCCAACTGAGCTAAGGCCCCTCGACGAAGATAGCTTACCGGCCCTCGACACCCATCTGCTGCCTACTCGGGTCTTCGCTCAAGATCAAGCCAGGGAAGTCGGCGATCGAGTCCAGGATGTGCGTGGCGCCTCCCTTGAGGAGTCGCTCCCGGCTGTGGACGCCGGTCATCACGCCGGCCACGACCGAGGCGCCGGCTCGGCGGCCGCAGAGCATGTCGCTTTCCGAGTCGCCGATGACCGCCACCTGTCGTACGTCCTCGATGCCGAGGCGGAGTATGGCGTGCAGGACCATGTCGGGCCAGGGGCGGCCGCGGCCGCCGGCGTCTTCGGGGCAGATGGCGAGGTCGATCTTGTCGTGCCAGCCGAGGACGCTGAGGACGCGGCTCAGGGTGACGCGGCTGAAGCCGGTGATCAGGGCCAGTTTCAGGCCGGAGCCGCGGAGCTTGTCGAGGACCTCGATGACTCCGGGCATGGGGACGAGACCTGCTCGGTCGAGCGCACCCTCGTATGAGCGCTCGAACGTCAGGTTCGCCGCCTGAGCCTGGGCCTCGTTGCCGGGGAAGATCCCTCGGAAGACATCGATCTTGGGACAGCCCCGGGACCGGTGCACGTGCACCATGGCACGCGCGTACGCGCCGGTCCCGGGGACGATGCCCTGAGTGGCTATCGCCTCGGCGAAAGCCCGCTCGACCATGGCGATGTCTCCGACTGTTGTGCCGGCCAGGTCCAGGCACGCCAGCTTTATCTGGACGACGTCATTCATCGCCTCGCCAGGTCGGTTAGTTCTCGCTGCCGGTGGCCTCGGTCCAGAGATCGAGCTCGGCGCGGTCAGCCTGCACCTTGCGCCAGACCAGCAGCCCCCCAAGGGCGATCAGCGCCAGAACGACAAGCTTCTTCACGGTGTGACCCCACTTCTTCGACGGCCTCACCTGCCGGGGTGAGACCCAACGGTTGACATGCAGCCTAGCAAGGGATGGCTGCGGTCCTTGTGTTGTGCACGAACCAGATGTACCGGATGTGCAAAGAACGAATGAACAACCCCAGGTGGGACCGGTTATGCCGTCCCATCTCGGACACCAGGTAGATCATGTCAAACCGTAGCGGGTGCGGGCGGCCCAGCTCACAGCCGGGCCCATCGCGGCGCCGGCCGCCACGAACAGGCCACCGACCAGCAGCCACCCCAGCGTCCCCCCGCCGAGGACGAGCGTGGTGAGGACGACCGGGCCGAGCATCCTGGCCACCGCCATCCCGGTCCCGAAGAACCCCTGGTACTGGCCCTGCTTGTCAGCCGGAGCCAGGGCGAAGCCGATCTCCCAGGAGCCCGCCCCGAGCAGCATCTCGCCGTATGCCTGGAGCCCGGCCGCGGCGAGCAGGATCAGCCCGGCGAGCCAGGCCGACGAGCCGATGGCCGACATCGCGAACACCACGCAGGCCGCCAGCATGACCAGGCCCGCGTACCGCACTGATCGGGAGGCGTCGGCCAAACCCCTGACCCGCCGGGCGATCCGTACCTGGAAGAGCAGCACGCTCACCGTGTTCACCAGGAGCAGGGCCGAGACCAGCCAGGTCGGTGCCGTGGTGCGCTGGACGATCCAGAGCGGGACGATCAGGCTGAGCAGCGGCATGTAGAAGAGCATGACCGCGTTGATCAGCGTGACCAGCGCGTACGGCCGGTCCCTGAGCACGGCCAGCTTCGGCCCGGCGGCGGCGGAGATCGGCGCGACGGCGGGCAGCCGCAGCAGCAGGAGGGCGGCGACCAGGAAGCTGACGGCGTCCACCGCGAACACCGTCAGGTACGCCTCCCGGGTGTCCACATGCAGCGCGAACCCGCCCAGAGCGGCGCCCACCGCGAGGCCGCCGTTGATCGTGGACTGGAGTACGGCTCGGACCTCGGTGCGTTTGGCCGGCTCGATCAGTCCGGCGAGCAGCGCCTGGCGGGCCGCGGACAGGCCGGTCTGCGCGGTGCCGTACAGGCAGGCGGCCAGTACGAACAGCGCGAACGACCGCACGAACAGGAACGACATGACCGCGACGGCCGTTGTCAGGGCCAGGAGGGCGGCCACTCCGCGCGGCCCGCGGCGGTCGGCCAGGTGGCCGAAGGGGACGCCCGCGACAGTGCCGACGGCCCAGCCCAGCGTGAGCCCTAAGCCGATCTCCGTCGCCGACAAGCCGACGATCCTGGCGAAATAGAGCGCCGAGGTGACCAGGTAGGCGCCGTCGCCGATCGAGTTCGCCAGCTGCGCCTGTACGAGGAGCCGCCTGCTCGATCGCCCGCTCGCCGTCGTGGGTCCCGGAGTGGGTCCCGTCGTCGTCATTGTGCGGGTCCTGTCGTGGTAGCGAGTGGCACCGGTGGTCAGCCCTTGTACGACTCGGGGGTCATGCGGGTGGCCACGCCCATCCGGTTCCAGGCGTTGATCGTGGCGACGGCCACCACCAGGGCGGCGAGTTCCTGGTCGTCGAAGTGTTCGGCGGCCCGCTGCCAGATCTCGTCGGTGATGTCGTCGGTCGAGAGCCTGGTGGCGGCCTCGGTGAAGGCCAAGGCGGCGCGTTCCTGGTCGGTGAAGAAGGGGGCCTCCTGCCACACGGCCACGGCGTGCAGCCTGACGTCGCTCTCGCCCGCCTGCTTGGCGTCGCCGCTGTGCATGTCCACGCAGTAGACGCAGCCGTTGATCTGGCTGGCGCGCAGGCGTACCAGCTCCAGCAGGGGTGCGGGCAGGGTGCTGTGCTTGACGTAACGGTCGAGGCCGGCCATGGCTTTGTAGGCTTCTCCGGCGAGTTCGCCGAGATTCATGCGCTGTGTCATGGCTCCAACTTAAGACCCACCTTGTCCTGATATAAGATCCAATTTTCGGGTAAATGAGTGGGCCAAGATGGACGTCCATATCAGTCTTCACGGCCGGGGTGACCTGGCCGCACAGGTCTACCGGCAGCTGCTGAACGCGATCCTCGACGGACGGCTCAGATCGGGCGAACGCCTGCCGCCGACCCGCGAGCTGGCCCGGCGGCTGGAGATCTCCAGGAACACGGTCGCGGTCGCCTACGACCGGCTGGTGGCCGACGGCTTCCTCGTCGGCCGGGCGGGCGCGGGCACGTTCGTCTCCGCGGACCGGGTACGCGCCAGATCGGCACCCCAGGGCGTCGTACGGCCCCGCACCATCTGGCGGTCCATGGCTGTCGACGCACCAACCGCCGGCCACGAGTACGACTTCCGCGTGGGCGTGCCCGATCCCCGGCTGTTCCCGATGGAGACGTGGCGCAGGCTGGTGGCCCGTGAGCTGCGCACCGGCCTCGCCGGATATGCCGACCCCGCCGGCCACGAAGCCCTCAGGGATGCGATAGCACGACATATAGGTATCAGCCGGTCCGTACGAGCCGGCGCCGACGACGTCCTGATCACCAACGGCGCCCAGCAGGCGCTCGACCTCATCGGCCGGGTGCTCATCGACCCCGGCGCCTGCGTGGCGGTCGAAGAGCCGGGCTACCCGCCCGCGCGCCGGCTGTTCCGCTCGCTGGGCGCCCGCGTGGCCGGGGTTCCGGTGGACGGCGAAGGCATCGACGTGACCGCCATCCCGAACGCCGCTCGGCTGGTGTACGTCACCCCGTCCCACCAGTTCCCGCTCGGCACCCCGATGTCGCTGGCTCGCCGCGCCGCGCTGCTGGCCTGGGCGGAACGGCGGCGCGGAGTGATCGTCGAGGACGACTACGACAGCGAGTTCCGCTTCGGCGACCGGCCGCTGGAGCCGCTCCAGAGCCTGGACCGGGCGGGGCGGGTCATCTATGTCGGCTCGTTCTCCAAGACGCTGCTGCCCATGTTGCGCCTCGGCTTCCTGGTGGCCCCCGCTTCGCTCATGCCCGCGCTGCGCGCCGCCAGGCAACTGAGCGACAGCCACGGCGAGCTGACCACGCAGGCCGCGCTGGCTCGCTTCATCGACGAGGGGCTGCTGGCCAGGCACATCAGGAAGGCCACCCGCGAGTACGCCGCCCGGCACGCCCTCGTCGTCGACACTCTCGCCGGCGACGACCGCCTGCGTCTGGTTCCCTCGGTCGCGGGGCTTCACCTGTGCGCCCGCTTCTCCCCCGGGGTGTCCGTACGCCCGGAGCCCCGGCTTGCGCTGGAACGGCTCGACGCCTACTGCGGTGAGAGCCCCGCCCAGCAGGGCCTGGTTCTGGGGTACGGCGCGATCCAGCAAGCCGAGATCCCGGAGGGCCTGAACATCCTGAAGGAAGCCCTGGGCTAACGACCGTCTCGATCCCTGTGACGGTCTGTGGTGGCTGGGGTCCTTATTGGGAGATACCCCCTTCGGGGGATCCGGGTCCTGAGGGATCGGGGGACCCGGAGGGCCGGGGATTCGGGGGGCGAGGACCCGGGGGATCCGGGGGGGTCGGAGGATCCGGGGACCCCGGGAGTCGGAGAGTCCGGGAGAGGAAGAACGGACACCCGACCCCGCTAGATGTGCTTGCGGCTCCAGAACCGTCGCGTGCGCTCCCCCGGCAGATGCGGCTCGTCCGGCGGTGTCGGCTGCCGGACGATCACGACCGTCGTCTTGGCGTGCCGAGCGCAGTACATGCTCGTCGAAGGCAGGAACAACCGGCTGAACATCCCCCGCTTGCCCCGCCCCAGCACCAGCAGGTCACCCTCACGGGCCAGGTCGACGAGGTGATAGCCGGGGTCACCGACCCGGCCGACCACCGCCGTGGTGAGGTCGGGGGGCAGCCCGCCGGCCACGTCGTCGAACACGCCCGCGATCACCTCGTTGCACCGCGCCTCCTCCCCTGCCTTCATGGCGTGCTGCACGGGCAGCGCCTCGGGGAAGGGATGTACCGGGGCCCGGCTGACGTGGACGGCGATCAGCGCCATCCGATGCAGCCGCGCGGCCCCGATGGCCCACGCCAGCGCCCAGCGCGCGGCCGGGGACTCGTCCACTCCCACGATCAGCCTCGCTCCGCCGGGCAGGTCCTGATCCACCGCGACCCTCCTCGAAGAGGTACTCGACCATAGTGCGCCTCAGTGCCGGTTACCGGGAGGTGGCACTTTGCGAACTCTGGAGTCGTTCGCGATCCCCGGCGTAGCATGCGTGGGTGGAACGTGGGTGGGTGCGACCCCGTCCCGCCCTCGACCGGCGGCTCGACGGGGCGCTGACGCACAGGCTGACCACTTTGGTGGCCACCACGGGCTACGGCAAGTCGATCGCGCTGACGAGTTGGAGTGAGGCGGTCGGCGCGGTGCTCCACCGGCTGGGGCCCGCCGATCGCGACCTCACCACGCTGGCCGGCGCGCTGGTCTCGGCCCTCGCGGAGGTGGTTCCTGACCTGCCCGCCGAGCTAGCGGCCGCCGCCGAATCCCCGCTCGGGCCGGACGCCGACGAGCTGTCCCGGGCGGCGGCGCTGGCGGGCGCGCTGGCCGAGGCGCTGGCGGGGCGGCTGCGCCGGGGACTCGCCCTGGTCTTCGACGGCATCGAGACGATCATCGGCGCGGCCGGCTCCGTACGCTATGTCGAGACGCTGGTCCGGGCGGCCCCGCGCCACCTGCACGTGGTCACCGCCTCACGGGCGCCGCTGCCGTTCCCCACCGCCCGCCTCCGCCAGGATCACGAGGTGCTCGACCTCGACGCGACCGACCTCGCGCTCACGATCGGCGAGACCACGGCCTGGGCGCGCGAGCGGCTGGGCGAGCCGGGGGCGGCGATCGCCGCCACGCTGCACGACGCCTGCGGCGGCTGGCCCGCCGCCGTGCGGGCCGCGCTCGACGCGCTCGCCCGCACCGATCCGGCCGCCTGGCCGGGTACGGCCGCCGGCCTGGCCGCCACCTCCGCCACGCTGGAGCGGCTCACGCTGTCGGCGTTCGACGACCTGCCCGCGACGATGCGCGAGCTGCTGCGGGCGGCGACCGTGCTGCCCGTGCTCACCGACGACCTCGCCGCCGCGCTCGGCGCCCCGCCCGACACGCTGGCCTCGCTGACCAGCCGGGGCCTGTTCCTGGAAGCCGGCCACGACGGACACCGGGCCGGGACCGCCTCGACGGGCACCCACCGCGCGGCCAACGAACACCAGCCGAACGGGACAGGCAACCACCCCACGGCCGGCGCGCACCGGCCGACCCCGCCCAGCGGATACCGGCTGACCGCCACCAGCGCCCACGTCCTGGCCGCGCACGCGCCGCTGGACCGGCACGAGGCCCACGACACGGCCGCCGTCGCCGCCCGCTGGTACGTCGAGCACGACCAGCCCGAGCTGGCCCTGCGCGCCGCGGTCGCCACCCGGCACAGCACGCTCGTCACCTCGCTGCTCGGCACGCACGGCCTGCGCCTGGCCGAGCGCGGCGACGACGTGGTGGCGGCGCTCGCCCTGCTGCCCGAGCCGATCAGGCAGGCGCCGGCGATGCAACGACTCGCGGGCATCGCCGAGCAGAACCGCGGCGACTGGACCCGGGCGCGCGACCTGCTCGCCCGAGCGGCGGCGACCTCGGCGTTCGACGCGTTCCTGGCCCGGCGGCTCGGCCTCATCGACCATCTGCGCGGCGACCTCGACTCGGCCATCGCCATCTACACCAAGGGCTTCGAGTACGGCCTGCCGCCGGCCGACGCGGCGATGTGCGCGGCCTCCACCGCGTCGGTGCTCTGGCTGAAGGGGGATCGGGCGGGCTGCGCCGAGCTGGCGGACCGGGCGCTGGAGCTGGCCAGCGCGCTGGGCGATCCGGGCGCCCTGGCCGCGGCCAACACCGTGCAGGCCATGCTCGCCTCGCTCGACGGCGACCGGCGGGCCAACGACGCCTATTACCTGCGGGCGCTGGAGTACGCCGAGCGGGCCGGGGACGTCGTCCAGCTCATCCGCATCCGGGCCAATCGCGCCTCCTGTCACCTCGACGAGGCCGCCTACACCAGGGCGCTGGCGGAGGTCGAGATCGCGGCCAGGCTGTCGGATCTGGTGTCGTTCGCCCCGTACGCCGCGCTGAACATCGCCAACCGGGCCAAGGCGCTGATCGGGCTCGGCCGGCTGGAAGAGGCGGCGATCGACGCCGCGGACGCGGCGGCCAGATGGGAGGCGATGGGGTCGCGGTTCGTCGGTTATGGGCTGATCCGGCTGGCCGACGTCCAGGTGCTGCGCGGCGACCGCAGATCGGCGATGGCCATCTACCGGCGGATCATCGCGGACGCCGGCGCGTCCGGCGAGGTCCAGGAGCTGTCCAACGCCCTGAACAAGCTGGCCGTCCTGCTCACGGACGACGATCCCGACGAGGCGGCGCGCGTGGCCGCGCGGGCGCTGAAGCACGCGGAGGGCATCGCCGGGGTGGACGCCAGGCTGGTCGCGGCCCGGGTCGCGCTGGCGGCCGGGCGGTACGACGAGGCCAGGGCGCTGCTGTCCGAGGCCGAGGCCGTCGCCGTACGGCGCAGGGACCACGCGGCGCAGGCCGCGATGGTGGAGCTACGGGCCGAGCTCGACGGCGACTCCCGGCTGGCCGACGACGCAGTGCGCCGGTGGTCGGCGCTCGGCGATCCGATCGGCCGGGCGAGGGCCGAGCTGGTCAGGGCCGCGCTGGGCGACGCGGTGCCCGGCAGGGAGGTCGCGGATCAGGTCAGGAGCCGCATGCACGCGATCGGCTGCCGGGCGCTCGACGCCAGGATCGACGCGCTGGTCGGCCGGTTCACGCCGGTGGCGGAGGCGCGCGTGCGGGTCGAGACCATGGGAACGTTCCGAGTCCTGCGCGGCGCGGTGCCCGTCGCGCGTACCGCATGGCAGTCGCGCAAGGCCCGCGACCTGCTGAAGATCCTGGTCAGCCGCCGGGGCTCGGCGGTCAGCAGGGAGCGGCTGGTGGAGATCCTCTGGCCGGAGCAGCAGGGCGACGCGGTCGGGCTGAAGCGGCTGAACGTGATGGTGTCCACGCTGCGGGCGGTGCTCGATCCGGTTCATGTACGTCCGGCGGACGAGTTCGTCGTCTCCGACGAGGGGGCGCTGCGGCTCGATCTGGCCAACGTGGACGTCGATGTGGAGGACTTCCTCGACCTGGTGGGCTCGGCCGGGCAACTGGATCAGGCGGGGCGGGCGGCGGAGGCGCTGGCGCGGTGGGCCGAGGCCGAGGCCGCCTACGGAGGCGACTTCTGCGAGGAGGATCCGTACGCCGACTGGGCCGTGGGCCTGCGGGAGGAGGCGCGGCTAGCGTACGTGCGGGCGGCGGCCAGGCTCGCGACGGCACGAGCGGGCGAGGGGCGGCACGACGAGGCGGCTCGCTACTGGCTGCGCCTGCTCGAACGCGACCGCTACGACGAGCGCGCCCACCTCGGCCTGGTCCGGGTGCTGGACTCGGCGGGCCGGCGCGGCGACGCGCGGCGGCGCTACGCCCTGTACGCCGAGCGGATGCGCGAGCTGGAGGTCGAGCCCGCGCCCTACCCCACCTGAGCAGCCCGCCTCGAACCCACCTGAGCAGCCCGTCTCCGGCTCACCTGAACCTGGCCTGAACCGGTCGGGGAGATGGTGCCGAAATGAGGACGGTCATCGTACGGCTGGTCGAGCCTGAGCAGTCCGGCGGCCAGCTCCGCGGGCTGCTCGAAGAAGTCGGTGGCGAGCCGGTGCCGTTCAGCGGGAGCGAGGCGATCGTCGACCTGCTGCTCTCCGCCGCCGGTTTGACCCGAGATCAGCCCTGAACCTCCCGCGAACCTCGTTCACCATCATCGAGGGTGAGAGGAGGCACGATGAGCGAGCAGCTGGGGAGCACATGGCCGTTCGTCGGGCGAGGGGGCCAGCTGGCGACCGTACGGGAGGCACTGCGGTCGCGGGCGGGCGTGATGATCGCCGGAGACGCGGGGGTGGGCAAGAGCAGGCTGGCGGCGCAGGCGCTGTCCGGCCTGGAGGGGTACGGGGTGGTTCGAGCGCTGGGTACGGAGACGGCGGCGGCGATCCCGTTCGGCGCCTTCGCCCACGCGCTGACCGAACCGCCCAGCAGCGGGGAGAACCTGCTGCGCTGGGCCGCGCGGCACCTGCGGATCAGCGCGGGGCGGGACGAGCTGCTGGTGAGCGTGGACGACGCGCACCGGCTCGACGCGGCCTCGGCGGCGCTGGTGCACCACCTGGCGGAGAGCGGCGCCGCGAGATTGCTGGTCACGGTACGCAGCGGTGAGCCGCTGCCCGCGCCGGTCGCCGCGCTGTGGAAGGACGAGCTGCTCCGCCGGGTCGAGCTGCCGCCCCTGACCGTGGCCGAGGTCGGCGAGGTGCTGGCGGGAGCACTCGGCGGGGAGGTGGCCGGGCAGACCGTCAGGCACCTGGCCAGGGTCAGCGAGGGGAACGTGCTCTACCTGCGCGAGGTGGTGCACGCCGGCCGTACCTCGGGATGCCTGACCGAGACCGACGGGCAGTGGCGCTGGCAGGGCGAGCTGTCGATGACCACCCGGCTGCGCGAGCTGGTCGACGCCAGGATCGGGCACCTCGACCAGGACGAGCGGGAGGTGCTGGAGCTGGTGGCGTTCGGCGAGCCGCTCGGCACCGACCTGCTCGTCTCGCTCACCTCGCCGATCGCGGTGGAGCGGGTGGAGGACCGCGGGCTGATCGTGGCCGTACGTGACGTGCAGCGCGAGCACCTGCGGCTCGGCCACCCGCTCTATGGCGAGGTGGTACGCGGCGGCTGCGGCACGCTGCGCACACGGCGGCGACTGCGGATGCTCGCCGAGGCGCTCGAGGCGAGCGGGCTGCGGCGGCGCGAGGACGTGCTGCGCGCGGCCGTGTGGCGGCTCGACAGCGGCTCGACCACCGACCCGGACATGCTGCTCGTCGCCGCGCGGCTGGCCTGGGCCAGGCAGGATCCCCGCCTGGCCGCGCGGCTGGCCAGGGCGGCGATGAACGCGGGGCCGAGCGTGGCCGCGGTCGCGCTGCTCGGCGAGGCGCTCATGGTGCTCGGTGACGCCGACGCCGCGCTGACGGCGCTGCGGCAGACGGCACCGGCGGTGGTCACCGAGAGCGAGCGCGCCCAGCACGCCATCAGCCTGGGACTCAACCACGCCTGGGCGGGCTCGCTCACCGAGGCGTGCCGAGTGCTCGGCGAGGCGGCGCGTACGCTCACCGACTCGGCCTGGCAGCAGGAGGCGCACATCTACCTCGGCGTGGCCGAGTTCTGGGCGGGCCGCACCACCCGAGCCGTCGAGTCGCTCGAGCGCGCCCGCGCGTGCTCGCCGATCACCGTGCGCGGCGCGGCGCACATGGCCGCGCTCGACTCGTGGACCAGCGCCTACTCGGGACGGACCGAGCACACCATCGCGGTCGTCGAGCAGGCCCTGGCCGGGGTGGACGGCTGGGGGGACGAGACGCCACACGCGCTGCCGACGATGCTCGACGCGCGCTGCGCGGCCGAGACGTTCGCCGGGCGGCTGGACGCGGCGGAACGCACCGCCGACTACGGCATGGAGCTGGCCGCCGCCGAGCTGTCGGTCTCCGGGTTCGGGGCGTTCCGCGCGCTGGTCAGCAGGCTGCGGGGCGACGCCGAGGGCGCCGTGCGCTGGAGCCGCGACGACGCCGCCGGACTGTACGACCGCTCCCCGTACCGGGGGCGGTGCCTGGCCGAGCAGGCGCACGCTCTGGCGCTGCTGGGCAGGACGGCGGAGGCGCGCGGCCTGCAGGCCGAGGCCGAGGAGCTCGCCTCCCGATGGGTGTTCACCCGCTATCCGACGCTGCAGGCCGGGGTGTGGGTGGCGGCGAGCAGCGGGGACCTGGACGAGGCGGTACGCCTGTGCCTGTCGGCGGCCGATGCCGCGGAGAAGCACGAGCAGTCCGGGCACCTGATGTTCGCGCTGCACGACCTGGTGCGACTGGGGGTTCCCGCGCTGGCCGCCGACCGCCTCTCCGCGCTGGCCGAACGTATGGACGGATCCCTCGCCAGGCTCCTGGCCCGGCACGCGCGGGCCACCGGCGACCCCGACGAACTGCGTGCGGTGGCGGCCGGGTTCGAGCGGCTCGGGATGATCCTGTACGCCGCCGAGGCCACCGCCCAGGAGTCCGCCGCCTACCGCGCGCTGGGCCGGGGCGCCCTGGCCAAGGGGGCGCAGACCAGGGCGTGGGCACTGGCCAGGCGCTGCCCGGGGGTGTCCACGCCCGCGCTGGTCGAGCTGGCCACGCCCGAGCTGACGCCGCGCCAGCGGGAGATCGTCCAGCTCGCGGCGGCCGGCCTGACGAACCGGCAGATCGCCGCCCGGCTCACGGTCTCCACCCGGACGGCCGCGAACCACCTGCAGGCCGTGTACGAGAAGCTCGGCGTCAACGACCGTGCGGAGGTGGGCCGGTTACTCGCCTCCCTCTGAGCGGGGGTTGCCCGGCTCGCTCTGAGCGGGCCGGGCCTGGTTAGACCAGTGCCAGCAGGCCGTCGTGGAACAGCGCGCGCTCGCGCTCGGTGATCACGCCGTACGGCTCGGCGGCCCGCCGGTTGGTCTCATGCTCGATCCGGTCGCGCAGCGGCCCCGGCCCGAGCACGACGATCTCGGCGGCGGTGAGGCCGGCAGCCCGCCAGGCGGCGGCGTGCGAGTCGGCGCGGTGGTAGCGCAGCGCGGCGAGCCGGTTGAACAGCAGCACACCCGCCGGCGTACCCACCGGTTCGTACGGCGGCGCCATCGCGGCGAAGGCGCCACCGGGATCCGCTTGGGCCGCGCCGATCACCCGTCCGGCCAGGTCGGCGAGCGTCTTGAGGTCGCGGCCCGCCCAGATCCGCTCGGTGGTGGCGGCGTGCACGGCGTAGAGGCCGTCGATGAACGCCAGCGCCTTGGCCGTCGCCCGCAGCGCGCCGCCGCCGTCCTCCTCCAGCATGCCCAGGTCCAGGTGGTCCTGGATCTCGGCGTCGAGCTCGGCCGCGTCGCCGTACCGGTAGATCGTGGCGAGCGAGCGGCGGCTCAGCGGGCGGAGGGGGAGCGTGAAGCGCAGGTCGATCAGGAAGCCGGGCAGCAGCCCCGCGTCCTGCGCGCGAGCCGAGGCGTGCACGTTCACGTGGACCGCGCCGATGACGGGACCCATGGTCGCCGCATAATCCGCCAGGTCTTGTAATTTCGGCATTGAGCGCCATTATGCCGGGCGAGAAGCAGTCGTGTTGGGCGCTTACTCGGGCGACATGATCTCGTAGAGGTTGCGGACCGCGTCGGTGAAGAACAGTCCGCGCGGGCAGAGCGGGTGGTCGATCCGTCCGTTGTCTGGGGTCGCGGGGTGGTTCCCGTACGGCACGCCGCGCTCCTGGATGCGGGCCAGGATCGCGTCGAACGTGGCGGGATCGACGTCGAACCCGAAGTGGTGCCCCTCAGGATTGTCGACGGTCATGTAGTCGAGCGTGAGCCGCTCGTCGACCCGCACGGGGGCGAAGTGCCCGCGGGCCCCCATAGGCGGCAGGCGCTCGAGCCCCATGATGTCGGCGAAGAAGTCGGCCTCCCGGTTGTTGTCGGCCGCGGGGACGATCGTGTGGTTGAGGGACACGCTCACGCCGGCTCCTTCTCCTTGATGGCTCCGTGCAGGAACACCTCGACGAGCTGGCTCGTGGGCAGGACGGTCGACCGGGTGAACAGCAGGCTCAGGAAGACCTTGCTCACCTGCGCGGCGGGCAGCCGCAGTGCCGCCTCGTCCGGTTCGAGCAGGTCGGCGATCGCGTCCCCGATCAGGTCCATGGACGCCTCGCGGCTGCCCGGCTGCGGGCGGGCGCCCCGCTCACCGCTCCGGTGGCCGCTGGAATGCAGGGCGCCGGCCACGGTGCCCATGCGCGCCAGGTGGGCGCCGAGCGCGTCGGCCGCCTCGGCGAGCCGGTCGGCCACCGGCTGGTCGAGCGGGATGGAGGCGAGCTCCGTGACCACGTGGTCGGGCCGCATCGCCTCGGCCATGCAGGCGTCGAGCAGCTCGTCCTTGTCGGCGAACACGCGGAAGACGGTGGCCTCGCCGATGCCCGCCGCCCTTGCGATCTTGCTGGTGGTGACGGCGGTGCCGTACTCGGCCACCAGGGGGAGGGCGGCGGCGATGATCATCGCGCGGCGCTCCTCCGGGCTCATTCCCGGCGCCCTGCGCCGGACTGGGTTCTCACTCATGCGAACCACGGTACGGAGTGAATACTCACTCCGTCAAGAGTGGAGTGAGTATTCACTCCGATGCTTGATCGCAAGGCGATCCATGGCCGTGGCATGATGACGGCACTGTGACCGCCGGCCTCCCCTTCCGCCTCGCCCGCACCTCGGCCTTCGCCGCGGTGTGCCTTGGGCTGGGCGTGGCGGCGCACGTGTTCGGCGGCGGCACGGTCGGAGCGCCGGCCATGGGCGCCGCGCTGGGTCTGTCGTTCGCGGCGGCCTTCCCGCTGTCGGGGCGCGAGCGGACCGTAGGCGCGATCCTGCCGCTGCTCGGCGGTCTCCAGGTGGTCATGCACCTGCTGTTCTCGCTGGCTCATGCCGCCTCGCCGATCGCGGCGACAGGTCACGCGCATTCGGGTCTGGTGCCGGGTCTCGGCATGCTGGTCGCGCACGGCTGGGCGATCGGGCTGACCGCCCTGTGGCTGGCGCGCGGCGAGGCCCTGCTCTGGGGGCTGCTGCGCCGTCTGGCCATACGGCTGCTGGTCGTGCTGCTGCCCGTCATCCGGACGCCGTTCCCGGCTCCGTGTACGGCGGAGCCACCGGTCTTCCGCTCCGCCGTGCTGCGGCATGTGGTCTCCGGGCGGGGTCCGCCGATGGTCGTCGAAACCCGCTGACCCCTTTTCGATGACCTCGTTTCGATGACCTCGTTTCGATGACCTCGTTTCGATGACCTCGTTTCGATGACCACGCCCGGCAGGGCGCGCTTCGGCGTGCCGTACCGGGTGGAGAAAGGCATTCCCTCATGTTCTCTCGCCATGCCCTGCTGCTCGCCGCCGCCGCCATCGCGCTCACGGGCTGCGGCTCCGCGCAGGTCGCCGCCGCACCGGCCAAGCAGTCCCCCGCCGCTGCCCAGCAGTCCCCCACCGCCGCGGCCCTCACGATCACCGACCCCTGGGTGAAGACCGCGAAGAAGGGGATGAGCGCCGCCTTCGGCACGCTGGTCAACAACACCGACGCCGAGGTGACGATCGTCTCCGGCGCCTCTCCGCTGTCCCCGAAGATCGAGCTGCACGAGGTCGTGGAGTCCGGCGGCAAGATGATCATGCGGCCCAAGGCGGGCGGCTTCGTCATCCCCGCGCACGGCACGCACGAGCTGCGGCCCGGCGGCGACCACATCATGCTGATGGGCGTCGCGCAGGAGGTGCTGCCGGGCGCCCGGATCCCGTTCACGCTCACCGTCAAGGGCGGCGAGCCGCTGGAGTTCACCGCGATCGGCAAGGACTTCGCCGGTGGCAAGGAGGACTACCAGCCCGGCATGGGCCACAAGTGATCAGCCGCCGGGGTCTCATCGCCGGCGGCGCTCTGACGGCCGTCGGCGCCCTGACCGCAGCCCCCGCACAAGCCACTGTCGAGCCCTTCCATGGGCCCCACCAGGCCGGGATCGCGACGCCTCCGCAGGCGCACGCCGTCTTCGTCGGCCTCGATCTGTCGCCGGACAGCGACAAGGAGGCCGTCGTACGACTCCTCCAGCTGCTGACCGACGACGCGCGCCGCCTCACCCAGGGGCGGCCCGCGCTGGCCGACACCGAGCCCGAGCTGGCCGCGACGGCCGCCCGGCTGACGATCACGTTCGGCTTCGGTCCGGGGCTGTTCGCGGCGGTGAAGGCGGAGTCGCCGGTGGCTCCGCTGCCGTCGTTCACGATCGACAAGCTGGACAAGCGGTGGAGCGGCGGCGACCTGCTGGTACAGATCTGCGCGGACGACGGGGTCACCGTCGCCCACGCGCTGCGGATGATCGTCAAGGACGCCCGCGCGTTCGCCAAGGTCCGCTGGGTTCAGCGCGGCTTCCAGAGCGCGACGCGGCGCAACCTGATGGGCCAGGTCGACGGTACGGTCCAGCCCGCCGACCTGGACCGGGCGGTGTGGATCTCCCAAGGGCCCGCGTGGCTGCGCGGCGGCACCACCCTGGTGCTGCGGCGCATCCGCATGAGCCTGGAGTCCTGGGACGCCGCCGACCGGGTGGCCAGGGAGTTCACGATCGGCCGCCGGCTCGACACGGGCGCCCCGCTGACCGGCCGGGCGGAACGCGACGAGGCGGACTACAGCCAGGTGAACAAGCTCGGCTTCCCGATCATCTCCGAGTACGCCCACGTCAGGCGGGCCCACGTCACGGACCCGGGGCTGCGCATCCTGCGCCGTCCCTACAACTACGACGAAGGGCTCACGCCGGACGGAAAATCGGACTCCGGGCTGCTGTTCGCCTCCTACCAGGCGGACATCGACCGGCAGTTCGTTCCCATCCAGCGCAACCTGGCCAAGGGCGACCTGCTGAACGAGTGGATCACACCCGTCGGCTCGGCCGTCTTCGCCATCCCACCGGGCTGCGCACCCGAGGGCTGGATCGGAGACGGCCTGCTCAAGTGACCTGCGAACCAGGCAGGCAGGAGGGCGGGCGGCCCGAGGCGGGCCAGACGTAGTCCAGGTCGTCGGGCTCGTCGCCGAACAGCGGCCGGTAGAAGCCGGGCTCCTTGCGCAGCAGGGCGGAGCGCACCAGGGCCTCCTCGTAGCTCGCCCACATGCGCACCGCCGGGTGGTGCCGCCAGCCGTAGCCGGGGATCGTCAGGGCACGCAGGATCTGCAGGGCCTCGACCCGCTGCTTACCCAGCCGCAGCGGATCGAGGACCGCAGCGGTGCGCGCGAAATCGGGATAAGGCAGGAACGTCTGCACAGCTGCCCCGTGGTCGCCTCATGCCCACCGGCTACCCATGGCGGCTCGCGATCAACCTAGAGTGGAGCCGTGCTTCCCGACCTGATCAAGCAGCTCACCGAGTCGGACCTGCCGCGCCACCACTGGCGCGGCGACGACGAGCGCGGCGGCCTATGGCTGTTCGAGACCGTCGAGGGCGAGGGCGAGCACTGGGCGGTCAGGCAGGTCGAGATCGGACCCGATCGCGCCGCGCACCGCTACTGGTGGCGCCATCTGCAGGACGAGCACGGCTTCCTCACCGAGCAGGCCGTGGAGATCTGGGAGCTGACCGAGATCACCGGGGCCGCCTTCGAGGCCGTGTGGGAGGCGGCCGGGTAACACCCGTGCCGGGCGGCAGCCGGATGACACAAGAGGCGGCCGGGTGACACAAGAGGTAGCCGAGTGACACCCGTGTGTCGATGGACCGGCCGTCCGCGCACGCTCACAATCGGGCTATGCCTGAAGGTTATGTGGGTGCCAGGACGCCCCGCCGCGAGGATGCCCGGCTGCTGACCGGACGCGCCCGCTACGTCGCGAATGTCCGGCTGCCCGCCATGGCGTACGCGGTCGTCGTCCGCAGCCCCATCGCCCACGGGCGGCTGGTGAGCTGCGACGCCAAGCAGGCGTGGACGATCGAGGGGATGCTCGACGTCATCACGCC
Organism: Nonomuraea sp. NPDC049158; assembly: GCF_040648335.1. Taxonomy (NCBI): domain Bacteria; kingdom Bacillati; phylum Actinomycetota; class Actinomycetes; order Streptosporangiales; family Streptosporangiaceae; genus Nonomuraea; species Nonomuraea sp. NPDC049158. The sequence goes on along the minus strand of NZ_JBEZDM010000004.1, from coordinate 42,244 downwards.
GGCCGACGCGGCCGCGGTCCGCCTGCCCTGCGTCACTCTGAGCCCCGGCCAGCCCGTCACCTCCTACCTGGCGCTCGACGAGGCGATCCGCTACGTGGGCCAGCCGCTCGCCGTGGTGGTCGCGCGGACGCCGGAGGCCGCCAGGGACGCGGCCGACCTGCTCGACCTCGGCTACGAGACGCTGCCTCCGGTGATCGGGATCGAGCGGGCGCTGGCCGGTGATGCCCCGCTGCTGTACCCGGATTGGGGCGGCAACGTGCTGACCGACTTCACGCTCGGCGACCAGGACTGCGACGCGGTCATCGCGGGGGCCGCGCACGTGGTGGAGATGACGTGCACGTTCGGCCGGGCCACGCCGTACCCGCTGGAGCCGCGCGGCATCGTCGCCGACTTCACCGACGGCGAGCTCACCGTGCGGACCTCGACGCAGGCCCCGCACCACGTACGCGAGCAGGCCGCGGACGCGCTCGGGCTCACGCACGACCGGGTGCGCGTCGTGACCGGCGACGCGGGCGGCGGTTTCGGGGGGAAGGAGCACCTGTATCCGGATGAGGTGCTCATCTGCCTGGCCGCCATGCGCCTGGGCCGCCCGGTGAGCTGGACGGAGTCGCCCACCGACCGCCTCGCCTCGACCCTGCCCTCGCGGGCCGCCGTACACCGGGCCCGCCTGGCGCTCGACGCGGACGGGCGCTTCGTCGCGCTGCACGCCGACGTCGTCGGCGACCTCGGCGGCCACCCGTCGAACGTCGGCATCTCGCCGTTCGCGGTGACCGCCACGCTGCTGCCCGGCCCCTACCGCTTCGACCGGGTGGGGGTACGGCTGCGCGCCGTCGTCACGACGACCACCCCGACCGGCTCCTATCGCGGATTCGGCCAGCCGGAGGCCACCTGGACCAGGGAGCGGCTGATCGACGAAGCGGCCAGGCGGCTCGGCGCCGACCCGGTGGAGCTGCGACTGCGCAACATGCTCGGCCCCGACGAGCTCCCCTGTACGTCCCGGACCGGGCAGGCGTACGACTCGGGCGACTATCCCCTAGCCCTGCGTACCCTGCGCGACCTGGTCACTCCCCCGTCCCGTGACGACGGACGCAGGCGCGGCGTCGGCTACTCCTGCCACGTGGAGGGCACCGGGCTCGGCTCGTCCATGGGTATGAAGGCCATGGGCATGTTGGCCGGGGGCTTCGAGACCGCGGTCCTGCGCATGGAGCAGGACGCCTCGGTCGTCGTCGCGTCGGGTGTGTCGGGGGTCGGGCAGGGCATCGAGACGGCGCTGTCCCAGATCGCGGCGGACCGGGTGGGGGTGCCGCTCGACCGGGTGCGGGTGGTGCTGGGCGACACCTCGGCCACGCCGTACTCCTCGATCGGGTCGATCGCCAGCCGCTCGCTCGCGGTGGGCGGTGGCGCGCTGGCCCTGGCCGGGGACCGGCTGCGGGAGAAGATCGTGGCCATCGCCGCCCATCGACTGGAGGCGGCGCCGGCCGATCTGGAGATCGTCGACTCCGTCGTACGCGTCAAGGGGGATCCGCAGGCGTCGCTGACGCTGCGGGAGATCGCCACGTCGGCGTGGCGGGGCTGGGACCTGCCCGAGGGGGCCGCACCCGGGCTGGAGGAGCGGGTCTCCTACGATCCGGCCGACATGACATACGCCTACGGGGCGCACGCGGCGGCGGTCGCGGTCGACCCGGAGACCGGAGCGGTCGAGGTCGAGGGCTACTGGGCCGTCAACGACTCCGGCGTGCTGGTCAACCCGGCGATCGTGGAGGGCCAGGTCCTCGGCGGGATCGCGCAGGGGATCGGCATGGCGCTGACGGAGGAGATCGTCTACACCGAGGAGGGGCAGCCGATCGCCGAGTACCTGCTGCCGACCACCCGGGAGATCCCCGACATCCGGCTCGCGACGCTGGAGGTGCCCTCGCCGCGCACGCCGGGCGGCATGAAGGGCGCCGGGGAGTCGGGGACGATCGGCCCGCCGGCGGCCATCGGCAACGCGGTCGCCGCCGCGCTGCCGGAGATCGCCGACCGCGTGACGGGAACGCCGTTGACCCCGGCGGTCTTGTGGGCTCTACTCTCTGGATGACCTACGCCCGATATGTCGCCCTCGGTGACAGCCAGACGGAGGGCCTCGGTGACGGCGACGACATCCGGGGCCACCGCGGCTGGGCCGACCGGCTCGCCGAGCAGCTGGCCGCCGCGAACCCCGACGTCCAGTACGCCAATCTGGGCGTCCGCGGGCGCCTGGCCGGGCAGATCCGCGACGAGCAGCTCGGCCCGGCGCTGCGGCTGCGGCCGGACCTGGCCACGGTGATGGCCGGGATGAACGACCTCGTCCGGCCCGGCTTCGACGCCGCCGCGGTCGCCTCGGCGTTGGAAGACATGTTCGCCCAGCTCACCGCGTCCGGCGCGTGCGTGGTGACCGTGACCTTCCCCGACATCGGCAAGATAGCGCCGCTGGCCCGGCGGCTGGTCCCCCGCGTGATCGACATCAACGCCCGGATCCAGGCCGCCGCCGCCCGCCACGGTGTCATCGTCGTCGACACCTTCCCGCACTCCTTCAGCACCGACGCCAGGATGTGGAGCAGCGACCGGCTGCACGCCAGCCCGCTGGGCCACGCCAGGATCGCCGCCGCCATCGCCCACGCCATCGGGCTGCCCGGCAGCGACGACACCTGGTCGGTCCCGCTCACCCCGCTCCCCCCGGCCGCGCGCTGGCGGGTGGCCGGGGCCGAGGTGCGCTGGGTCGCGAGCTTCGCCGGGCCCTGGATCTACCGGCGCCTGCGCGGCCGGTCCTCGGGGGACGGGCGCGTCGCCAAACGCCCCGAGCTCGGCCCGGTGCCGCCACCTCCCATGTGACCCCGCCGCGACCGGGACCCCTGGGAGCAGGGCTGGGTCGCCGAACCCCGCAGACCGGCGCCTACCGGTGAATCGGTAGGCGCCGGTCCCCGGCTCACACGCTGACGAGCACCGCCGCCACGGCGTCGGCGGTCTCGGGGTGACGGGCCAGCAGCGCGCCCGCCTCCCCGCTGAACGAGCCGCTGAACGAGCCGCCGGACGATCCGTCTGCGGCCTGCTGCCAGCCGCCCTCGCAGCCGAGCAGCGCGGCCACGGCGTCGGTCGCGCCCGGATGTCCCGCCAGCAGGTCGGTCACCGGGCCCGCCTGCGCGGGCGCCGCCGCACCCGCCGCCTTCTTCGCGGGCTTCGCCGACCAGGGTGGTGTCCACTGGTCGAGCGCGGCCAGGCCCCCGGGGAACGTACGGCCCGCCTCGCGCACCAGTACGGGCACCAGCTCGCCGGCCTGCTCGCGCAGGGTGGTGATCAGGCCGGGCAGCCACGGCAGGAGCACGGAGTCGGGCAACCGGCCGAAGGCCTTCGACATCAGCTCGACCACGAACGACGCCAACGCGGGAGCCGGCTCCATCGCCTGCGCGAACCCGCTCATGTACTCCGGGAAGGCCGGGATGACGAGCGGGTTGGCCAGCAGCTCGTCGCAGCGGGCCCGCAGCTCGGCCAGCGGCAACGTGCCGAGCAGGTACTGGGCCGACCACAGGAGGGCCACCTTGGCGGGCGCCTCCGGATGCGACTGCCGCACCGCGATCTCCAGCTGGGCCCGCTCGCAGCCCAGCGCCAGCGCCAGGCTCTCCATCGTGAACAGGAAGCCGAGCATGGCCGACACCTGCCGGACACCGGTGTACTCGTCCACGAAGGCGGTCGGCAGCAGCGTGCAGTAATGCGCGAACCCCGCCGTGACGAACGCCTCGCACCAGGCCGGCAGCTCCGGCTCGGTCGCGCGGTAGTGGGCCAGCAGCCGCCTGATCCGGCGCAGCACCTCCGGCGCGTCGTCCACGGACCGCTCGGCGGCCAGCAGCTCCACGGCCCGCGCCCCGAGCTCGTCGGTGAACCGCCGGCTGCGCAGGTAGAGGATCGAGTCCTCGACGGCCGCCAGCGCCACGGCCGCGGTCGCCTTGGGATCCCACACCTTGCGCCGCAGCCGCTGCTCCAGCACCTGCTCGACGGTGATGCCCTCGTAGCCCAGCTCGATGATCGAGCGCTGGTGCTTGCCGATCGTCAGGTCCCAGCTCTCCTGGATCGCCCGCTCGCCCAGTCGCCGCGCGCCCATGATGGGCCGTACGGCGTCGTCGGGCAGCAGGTGACGCAGGATCCACAGCAGGTCGGAGCAGGGCACCAGATGCGGATCCGCCTTGAGGTCCATGAGCGCCCGCTGTACCGTGCGCTTGCTCAGGTCCAGCCCCAGCGGCTGCAGCCGGTCGAACACGTCCTGGGCCAGCGGCGGCATGGCGTGGTAGCCCACCTGGCCGATCCGGTCGCCGCCGAGCAGGATCTCGCACAGGCGGCGCACGTCCCGGCGTCCCGGCACCGTGTCCTTCTCGATGCAGGTGACGGCGGCGTCCTGGAAGTCGTACGGCGTGGGACGTCCCCGGCCACGCAGCCCGGCGAGCAGGATCGACGTCTCGAACACGGCGATCGCGTCGGCGGTGCTGGACTGGTAGCCGTTGCGCCGGGCCAGCCGGACGATGTCGACGGACCAGCCGAGCAGCTCGGCCTCGTCCAGGCCGTCCAGGACCGGCGGCTTGGCCAGGAAGCCGGACAGCCGGTCGGTGACCGGCTCCGGCGCGGCCGGCGCCACCGGCTTCGGCGGCTTCTTGCCCGGCTTCTTCTGGCCCGCCAGCTGGTACGGCTTGACGCCGTCGCGCCGCAGCGCCTTCTCCCAGGTGGCCGCGGCGATCGAGACCGAGCCGGAGGCCAGGCCGAACTGGGCCTCGATGGCGGAGTGGCTCGACGGAATGAGCCCGTACAGCCAGCGGGTGGCCGTACGGGGGCCGATCTCGAAGGGCGCCTCCGATGCCAGCCCGAACTGCTCCACCCGGCTGGCCGCGTGGAAGGCGCCGCAGACGTACAGGCATTCGGCCGGGTCGGCGCCCGTCTCGGCGAGGTGCTCGCGCATCCGCGTCCACATGTAGCGCTCGCGGTCCTCGTCGCGGTCCATCCGCCGGTCGCCCACGGGGCGCAGGCGGCGGAACAGGCTGCCGATCAGGACCATGACCTGCCGGTACGACTCGTAGTCCGCGCCGGTCAGCGGCTGCTCGACGTACTGGTCCCACCACTCCGACCAGTGTCGGACCTTGCCGTGGTGCAGCAGGTGCTCTTCCAGCTCGGCGAAGCCCGGCCGCAGGTCGCCGATCTCGACGCCCACGGCGTCGCCGTGCAGGCCCGCGTCGTCGTCCCCGCCCTGCTTGGGCTCGGCCGGTTCGTCCGGGTCACGGGGCAGCCACTGGAAGACGTGGTCCGTCGAGCGGTCGACCAGCACCAGCTCGACGCCCGGCGTGCCGAGCGCGTACGAGATGGCCTGGTACTCGGCCGACACCTCCGTGATGGGCGCCACCACGCTGAGCGGCTCCCAGCTGGCCGGGAAGCCGTCGACGTCGGAGGCGAACGCCTGCAACGCCACCGGCAGGCGGCAGTTGCGCAGCTCGTCGAGCAGCGGCCGCAGGTCCTCGCACAGCTCCAGGTAGATGACCTTGGGCTGCTTCTCGCGCAGGCGACGCACCATGGCCAGCGCCGAGGCCGGCGAGTGGTGACACACCGGGAAGATCTCGAGCTCCTCGCTCAGTGCCCGGTCGACGTCGTCGACCAGTCCCGACAGGATCCCGGCCAGGGTGTCCGGCTCGCCGGCGAACGCGGCGGCGGCCTCCAGCAGTTGCTCGCGGAGTGCGCCGAACGGGCTCATGAGAGCGTCTTGATGGCCTGGCGGCCACCTTCGAGGAAGTCCGTCCACGGCCCGCCGTCCTTCTTGCTGCGGGGTTCGACGATGCCGTGCCAGTACTTGTTCAGGATGGCCAGGTCCTCCGGTTGGCGGCGGGCCAGCGAGCCCACCAGTGAGCCGCCGAGCGTCTCCGCCCGCAACTGGCGGTCGCCGAAGAACTGGCTGTGCAGGATGGCGTCCTCGAGCACGCCGATCTGCTCGGCCGTGGACAGGGCCGACTCGAGCTTGTCGTCGTCGCTCTTGGCCGAGGCCGCCGCGCTCCGCAGGTCGGCGAAGCTCTGCAGCAGGATGTCGAGCAGCGTGGGCGGCACGTCCAGCTCGATGCGGTGCCGGCGCAGCAGCTCCGTGGTACGGAACCGGACGATCTCCGCCTCGCTGGTCTTGCTCGTCACCACGGGGATGCGGACGAAGTTGAAGCGCCGCTTCAGCGCCGACGACAGGTCGTTGACGCCCCGGTCCCGGCTGTTGGCCGTGGCGATGATCGAGAACCCGGGCTGGGCGAAGACGATGTTGTCGTCGTCGAGCTCGGGGATGGAGACGTACTTCTCGGACAGGATGGAGATCAGGGCGTCCTGGACGTCGCTGGTCGACCTGGTCAGCTCCTCGAAGCGGCCGATCACGCCCCGCTCCATCGCCGTCATGATGGGCGAGGGGATCATCGACTGGCGGGACTGTCCCTTGGCGATCACCATGGAGACGTTCCAGGAGTACTTGATGTGGTCTTCCGTGGTGCCGGCCGTGCCCTGGACGACCAGGGTGGAGTTGCGGCTGATCGCCGCCGAGAGCAGCTCGGCGAGCCAGCTCTTGCCGGTGCCGGGGTCGCCGATGAGCAGCAGGCCGCGGTCGGAGGCCAGCGTCACGATGCTGCGCTCGACGAAGCTGCGGTCACCGAACCACTTCTGCGGGATCTCCCGGTCGAGCCCGTCCGAGCGCTCGGAGCCGAGCACGAACAGGCGGACCATCCGGGGGCTGAGCCGCCACGAGAACGGCTTGGGGCCGTCGTCCACGGACTCCAGCCAGTCGAGCTCTTCGGCGTACTTGACCTCGGCGGGGGCACGCAGTATCTCGGTCATTCGCGGGTCTCCTAGGTGAGGAAGTTCTTGAGCTCGAGCACGAGTTTGCGGATGTGGCCGGAGATCACGGGGGTGCCCAGGTCCTTCAGCTTTTCGCGGAACCACTGGTCCACGCTGGCGTACCCCGAGCTGTTCACGGAGCCGACCGGGATGAACTTGACCCCCGAACGATGCAGGGACGTGAAGTCGTCGATCAGCGACCGGTTGTCGTAGAAGTCGGAGATCCAGACCATCACGGTGTTGCGCGGGTCGACGATCTTCGGCCGGGCCAGGGCCATCGCGACCGTACCGTCGGTGCCGCCGCCGAGCGTCGTGCGCAGCAGCACCTCGAACGGGTCCTTCACCCACGGCGTCAGGTCGAGCGCGCGGGTGTCGTAGGCGACCAGGTGCACGTCCACCTTGGGCAGGCCGGCGAAGATCGACGCCAGGATGGTGCAGTTGACCATCGAGTCGACCATCGAGCCCGACTGGTCCACCACCACGATCAGCCGGGCCGGAGTGGTCCGCCTGGCCGTGTGCCGGTAGAACAGCCGGTCCACGTACAGCCGCTCGTCCTCTGGGCTCCAGTTGGTGAGGTTCTTCCAGATCGTCCGCTCGATGTCGAGGTTGCGGAACACCCGCTTCGGCGGCACCGACTTGTCGATCTTGCCGACGCTGGTCTTCTCGACCTGCGTACGGAGCACCTCGGCGACCTCGTCGACGAACCTGCGGATCAGCGCCTTGGCGTTGGCCAGGGCGACTCCGGAGAGGTTGTCCTTGTCGCGCAGGAGCTGCTCGATGAGCGACATGCTGGGATTGAGCTGGGCGGCCAGGGAGGAGTTGGACAGCACCTCGCGCAGGCGCATGCGGCGGACCAGGTCGCCTTCCAGGTTGGCCAGGACCTTGTTCAGCTCGGCGTCGTCGATGCCACGACCGCCACCGCCGGTGCCGAGCCCCCGGCCTTGGCCGGATCCTTCGCCTTGAGCGTCGCGGCTGCCGCCGCCTCCCCCGAGTGCTTGCTTGAACCAGCCGGCGTCCTTCTGCCAGGCGGCGAGCTGGGAGGCCGAGACGTCGCCCGTCCCGATGGCGAAGACGTTGAGCAGGAGCTTGGAGATCAGCGCGGCCCTGCGCACCTGGTCACCGGAGTCCTCGGCGTCCTCGGCGTGGTCGAGCAGGCCGTCGAACTCGGCGGCCAGGTCGGGGAAGCGCTGGACGAGGTTGTCCACTGACACCGACGGGTCGAGCAGGGCGGCCGGCAGGCCGAGGTCGTCCACGACGGCCACGCTGGCCGACTCCAGGCTCGCCTGCTCCTCGGTGTTGAACACCCGGGCAAGCAGGCGCCAGTAGAGCACCTGCCGCCTGTTCTCGTTGTTGGCAGTCATTTGCGCAGCAGCCGTCCCGCCCGCTCGCGCAGCACGGCCACCGCGTCGCCGTTCCTGGCCTCGGCCTTGGCGATCTTGGGGTCCGTCGGGCCCTGCGCCCAGTCGCCGTTGTGCGCGGTGACCGGCAGCTTCTTGACCGTCCCCTGGACGGCGAGCGGCTGGAGCAGCCACCGGCCGGCGTCCCAGCGGAGCAGCCCGATGCACGACTCGGAGCCGCGCACGATCGCGGGCGTGAGCGGACCGCACGACGGCAGCCGGCCGGTGTCCACCGTGATCGTCTTGCCGCCGAGGTCGAACACCATCTCATCGCCCTTGGGCACGGAGTAGCCCTCGACCAGCACCGGCTCGGCGAGGCGCACCGGGTGGCGCTCCAGCGGCGGCGCGGCGGGGGCGAGCGCGCTCCCCAGCTGGACCCTCGCCGTGGTGAACGGGTCCGCGGGCTTCCCCGCCGTGGCCCGGTCGTCGTGCCAGATCAGGTCGCCGCCGCCGAGCAGCGGCATGTCCTTGATGTCCAGGCTGCGATGCTCGGCCAGCGCGTTGAGCAGCACCGGGGCCCCGGTCAGCAGTCGCCACACGGCCGAGCCGACGATCGTGTCCACCTTCGTGGCGGCGACGCTCGTACGCACCAGGCGGGACTGACCGCCGTCGGCGGGCTCCAGGATCGCGTGGACCTGCGCCTGCACGGCGGTCGCGTGCTCGTGCACGTCGACGCCGAGCACCAGCAGCCGCCCGGACACCGGCTGGCCGGAGCCCGCGGGCAGGCCACCCGCCTGCGTGAGCATCAGCGCCCGCGCCCACAGGTCGGCCCAGCGCCGGGCGGGCACGACCTCCATCGTCGCGACCGGGCACGACGCGCGCAGCTCCCCCGCCAGGCCGTCGATCAGCACCGCCAGCCGGCGCAGCCGCGGCTCGGACAGCAGCGCCTCCATCGTCTGGCTCACGGCGGAGACGAGGTCGTGGTCGACGCCTCGCCAGCCGGTGATGGCCAGCTCGTTGAGCCAGGACCGGCACCCGCTGAGCAGGTTGTCGGTCGTACCGGCCGCAGGCGGCTCCGCCCAGGAGTCCCGCTCCCGGCCCAGCGCCGCGTCGAGGCGGCCGAGCAGGGCGTCGTGCACCGCGCCCAGCAGCGCGGTACGCCCGCCGGCCAGCGCCGTGACGTTCTCCTCCGAGACCGAACCCGCGGCGACCTTGGCCGCCGCCTCCCCCACCCGGTCGCCGAGCGGCGTGGCCGCCACCGCGCCGGCCAGGTCGGTCAGCGCCGAGGCGCGCTCCTCGCCGAGCCGGGCCAAGCCGTTCGTCAGGGCCTCGTCGAAGCCCGTCACCAGGTCGAGCGCCTCGCCGACGCCCGGCAGGGGCTGGTCGGCCAGTTCCGCCAGCTGCACGCTCAGCATCAGCCCACCGCCCCGGTGGACGGGAACCAGTGCAGCTCGGCGATGGGCTCGGTGGTCATGGGCAACTCCAGGTAGGCCAGGTGGCTCAGGAACCGGCTGAACACCGCGGCCCCCTGCGTACGCTCGACACCGCCGTTCAGGTGGTAGGACAGCCTCTCCCCCTCGGCGAGCTCCACCCGCAGGTAGCCGGCGACCCGGTCCTGGCCGTACTGCAGCACCGCCTCATCGACCAGTGATCGCAGGTGCTTGCACATGTCGCCGTACAGGCCGCCGCACGGCCGGTTGTTGTTGGTGCTGCAGTTGTAGGTATGGGTCCCGGCGGTGACCGACGAGACGTACACCCGGCTGATGTCCGAGCCGCTCGACACGACTCCCTGCAACCGCCCGTCGGCCATCTCGACGAAGGGCACCTTCGCCAGCTTGCGCGGTCTGACGGGCGAGACCACCCGTGCCACGCTGTGTTGCTCCCACGCGGTTCTGTCCGCGGTCACGCCTTTCGACCTCCAGCCCAGCGGCTCGCGGACGCCAGCCGGTGCGGCGGCACCTGTGCGAACGGCCGATCAGTGATCGCGTAATTTACCCCATTCGCGGGGAAGCGCGGGGGCGTTTCGATCACCTCCGACAACACGTCCGACCTTGGCTTCGACTATCGAAGTAAGAGGCATTGCCGCTAGGTGCCCCTTACAGTTAAAGTCGGCTGTCAGGAGCGAAAGCTGGCAGAGCGCCTTACCCGGAGGAGCGCGTGGTGGAGCATGTCGACCCGGCCGGGTCCCCCCTGCGTCAGCTGCTGAAGCTCGCGGTGCCCGCGCTCGGCGTCCTGGCCGCCGAGCCGCTCTACCTGCTCGTCGACACGGCCGTGGTCGGCCATCTCGGCGCGGTGCCACTCGCCGGGCTCTCGATCGGCGCGATCGTGCTGGCGCAGATCGCCACCCAGATGCGGTTCCTGTCCTTCGGTACGACCGCCCGCGCGGCCCGGCTGCACGGCGCCGGCCGCCGTACCGAGGCCGTGGCCGAGGGCGTGGAGGCGACCTGGCTCGGCGCGATCGTGGGGGTCGTGCTGATCGTGGCCGGGCAGCTGCTCGCCGCGCCGATCGCCGGCCTGCTCGCCGGTGACGATCGGGTCGCCGCCGCCGCGGTGAGCTGGCTGCGGATCGCCCTGCTCGGCGCCCCGATGATTCTGATCACCCTGGCCGGCAACGGGTGGATGCGCGGCGTGCAGGACATGCGGCGCCCGCTCCGCTACGTGCTCGTGGGCAACGGGATCTCGGCGGTGCTGTGCCCGGTGCTCGTGCACGGGTTCGGCTGGGGGCTCAACGGCTCGGCGGTCGCCAACGTGGTCGCGCAGGTGATCTCCGCGAGCCTGTTCGTGCGGGCGCTGCTGGCGGAGGGCGTGCCGCTGGCGCCGGTTCCGGCCGCGATGCGCGCCCAGCTCGGCCTGGCGCGCGACATGATGGTGCTCGGTCTGGTCTTCCAGGCGTGCTGGGTGTCGGCGACCGTGGTCGCCGCGCACACCTCCACCGCGGCGGTCGGCGCCCATCAGGTGGTCTTTCAGCTGTGGATGTTCCTGGCCTTCGTGCTCGACGCGCTGGCCATCGCCGCCCAGTCGCTGGTCGGGGCCGCGCTGGGCGCTCAAGACGGGGAACGGGCGCGCCGGCTGGCCTGGCAGGTGACCGGTTGCGGGTTGGTCTTCGGGGCGCTGCTCGGGGTGGTGTTCGCGGCGCTGGCCGGCATCCTGCCCCACGCGTTCACCACCGATGCGACGGTGCTGGCCGAGATGCCCCACGCGTGGTGGTTCTTCGTCGCGCTGCAGCCGATCGGTGGCGTCGTGTTCGCCTTGGACGGGGTGCTGCTCGGGGCGGGGGACGCGGCGTACATGCGTACGGCGACGTTGTGTGCGGCGGTGCTGGGGTTCCTGCCGCTGGTCTGGGGGTCGCTGAGCTTCGGCTGGGGGCTGGTGGGGATCTGGTCAGGCTTGTCGGCCTTCCTGGTGATTCGGATGACCACCCAGCTGGCCAGACTGCGGTCCGGCCGCTGGGCGGTCCTCGGCGCCGTACGGTGACCCGGCGATTAGACGGTGTTCGGCGCGTACGGTGATCCGGCAGTTCGGCGGTGCTCGGCGCCGGTGATCCGGCGCCGAGTCGGTATCCGCGATGGTCAGGTGCCGACGTAGGCCGCGAGGTGCTCGCCGGTGAGGGTGGAGCGGGCGGCGACGAGGTCGGCCGGGGTGCCCTCGAAGACGATCCGGCCGCCGTCGTGGCCGGCGCCCGGGCCGAGGTCGATGATCCAGTCGGCGTGCGCCATGACCGCCTGGTGGTGCTCGACGACGATGACCGACTTGCCCGCGTCGACCAGCCGGTCGAGCAGGCCGAGCAGCTGCTCGACGTCGGCGAGGTGCAGGCCGGTGGTCGGCTCGTCGAGGACGTACACGCCGCCCTTGTCGCCCATGTGGGTGGCCAGCTTGAGCCGCTGCCGCTCGCCGCCGGACAGCGTGGTGAGCGGCTGGCCGAGGCTGAGGTAACCGAGCCCGACGTCGGCGAGCCGGTCGAGGATGGCGTGCGCGGCCGGCGTACGGGCCTCGCCGGCGCCGAAGAACTTCTCGGCCTCGGTCACCGACATCGCGAGCACCTCGCTGATGTCGCGACCGGCGAGGTGGTACTCCAGCACCGAGGCCTCGAACCGCTTCCCCTCGCACTCCTCACAGGTGGTGGCGACCCCGGCCATCATCGCCAGGTCGGTGTAGATGACGCCGGCGCCCTTGCAGGTGGGGCAGGCGCCCTCGGAGTTGGCGCTGAACAGCGCCGGCTTCACCCCGTTGGCCTTCGCGAACGCCTTGCGGATCGGCTCGAGCAGTCCGGTGTACGTCGCCGGGTTGCTCCGTCGCGAGCCGCGGATCGCGCCCTGGTCGATGGAGACCACTCCGTCCCGCCCCGACACCGAGCCGTGGATCAGCGAGCTCTTTCCCGAGCCCGCCACGCCGGTGAGGACCACCAGCGTGCCGAGCGGGATGTCGACGTCGACGTCACGTAGGTTGTTCGCCGTCGCGCCGCGGATCTCCAGCGTTCCGGTGGGCTTGCGTACCGTCTCCTTGAGGGCGGCCCGGTCGTCGAAATGGCGGCCGGTGATGGTGCCGCTGGCCCGCAGCCCCTCGACGGTGCCCTCGAAGCAGACGGTGCCGCCCGCCGTACCAGCACCGGGACCGAGGTCCACGACGTGGTCGGCGATCGCGATCGCCTCCGGCTTGTGCTCCACGACGAGCACCGTGTTGCCCTTGTCGCGCAGCCGCAGCAGCAGGCCGTTCATCCGCTGGATGTCGTGCGGGTGCAGCCCGATCGTCGGCTCGTCGAAGACGTAGGTGACGTCGGTGAGCGACGACCCGAGGTGGCGGATCATCTTGACCCGCTGCGCCTCACCGCCCGACAGCGTGCCCGACGACCGATCGAGCGAGAGGTAGCCCAGCCCGATCTCCACGAACGAGTCGAAGGTGTGCCGCAGCTTGGCGAGCAGCGGCGCCACCGACGGCTCGTCGAGGCCATGAACCCATTCGGCCAGGTCGCTGATCTGCATCGCGCAGGCGTCGCCGATGTTGATCCCCTTGATCTTCGAGGCCCGGACCGCCTCGCTGAGCCGGGTGCCACCGCACTCGGGGCAGGCGGTGAAGGTGACCGCCCGGTCCACGAACGCCCGGATGTGCGGCTGCATCGCCTCCCGGTCCTTGGACAGGAACGACTTCTGGATCTTCGGGATCAGCCCCTCGTAGGTGAGGTTGACGCCGTTGACGTTCACCTTGGTCGGCTCGCGGTGGAGGAAGTCGTACCGCTCGGTCTCGGTGTAGTCGCGGATCGGCTTGTCCGGGTCGATGAAGCCCGACTGGGCGAAGATCCCCACCGTCCACCAGCTGTCCGTCTTGTAGCCGGGGATGGTGATCGCGCCCTCGGCGATCGACTTGGAGTCGTCGAAGAGCTGGGTCAGGTCGATGTCGTTCACCTTGCCCATGCCCTCGCAGCGCGGGCACATGCCGCCGGTGATGCTGAACTCGCGCCGCTCCTTCACCGTCTTCCCGCCGCGCTCGAGCGTGACCGCACCCGCTCCGCTGATCGAGGCGACATTGAAGGAGTACGCCTGGGGCGAGCCGATGTGCGGCTGCCCGAGCCGGCTGAACAGGATGCGCAGCATCGCGTTGGCGTCGGTGACGGTGCCCACGGTGGATCGGACGTTGGCGCCCATCCGCTCCTGGTCGACGATGATCGCCGTGGTCAGACCGTCGAGCACGTCGACCTCGGGCCGCGCCAGCGTCGGCATGAACCCCTGGACGAAGGCGCTGTAGGTCTCGTTGATCAGCCGCTGCGACTCGGCGGCGATCGTGTCGAACACCAGCGAGCTCTTGCCCGAGCCGGAGACGCCGGTGAACACCGTCAGCCGGCGCTTCGGGAGCTCGACGCTGACGTCCTTGAGGTTGTTCTCGCGAGCGCCGTGCACGCGGATCAGATCGTGGTTGTCGGCGACATGCGGCTCAGGCGACTGCGTGTCCGTACTCGTGGCCATGCTCATCGTGTCTCCATCTATTAGGCGGGGGCGCCGTCGCGCTCCCCGTCAGGTCGCCCCGGCAACGGCCCCCTGTCTACCTGATGGGCGGCCCGGGCCGGAACCGGCGGACTGCCCTACCGACATCGCTCAGGCTAGGTGTGGCTCGGTGACCCGCGCTTCTCGAATCCTGACCGCTCCGGAACCCGGTCCTCGCCTTGATCGTTGTGACGGGCGGCTGACACAACCGATCCCGACGACAGGGAGACAACAGCGTGGTCTTCAAACGGATGCTGGGCGCTTTCGGCGTGGGCGCGCCCTCGGTGGACACCGTCCTTTCCACCCCGCGCATCCAGCCGGGTGGGCAGCTGGCCGGGCAGGTACGGCTCAAGGGCGGCGACTTCGACGCCGAGATCGAGCACATCACCCTCGGCCTCGTGGCTCGGGTGGAGATCGAGCACGGCGACGGGGAGCACGGCGGGCTCGGCGAGTTCTCCCGCGTCCAGGTCTCGGGCCCGTTCACGCTGCGCGAAGGCGAGAACCGTACCCTCGACTTCCAGATCCCGGTGCCGTGGGAGACGCCGATCAGCGAGATCGACGGTCAGCACCTGAACGGCATGGCTCTGGGCGTACGCACCGAGCTGGCCATCGCCAAGGCCGTGGACAAGGGCGACCTGGACATGATCGCGGTCGAACCCCTGCCCTCCCAGCTCCGCATCCTCCAGGCGTTGCTGCGGCTCGGCTTCCACTTCAAGTCCGCCGATCTGGAAGCCGGCCACCTGTACGGAGTGCACCAGGATCTGCCGTTCTACCAGGAGATCGAGTTCTACCCGCCCGCCCAGCACGCCGGGGTCGTGGGCGAGGTCGAGCTGACCTTCGTGGCGAGCCCGGCCGGGCTGGAGGTCATCTTGGAGGCCGACAAGCGGGCCGGCCGTTACTCCGGCGACGCCATCGGCCGCTTCCACGTCAGCCACGACGACGCGCTGCACACCGACTGGTCCAGCGAGCTCGACCGCTGGCTGACCGGCCTGGCCCAGCACGGCGGTTATGGATCGCACGGCGGTTATGGACCCGGCTCGCACGGCCACATGGAGCATCACGACGGCTACGGACATCACCACGACGACGACCACCACCGCGGCGGCGGTCCCGGTTGGGGAACGGTGGCGGCGGCCGGAGCCGCGGGCTTGGTGGGCGGGTTCGTCGCGGCCGAGGTGGCCGAAGAGATCTTCGAGGGTGGCGAGGAAGAAGAAGGCGGCGACTGGTAGCGCGATGCCGGGTGGCGGGCCGTGACGGCCCGCCCGAACGCCGGTAGCGCTGGCTATACCTCTGAACTCCAGCGAGTGGGATCGATCACAAGGTGGTCCGGCCGACAGGCTTGTGGCATCGCGAACGAGCCACCAAGCAGGGAGCCCCCCGATGTCGTACCCCTCCACCAAGCGTCGCAGCCGGCTGGCCCTGGCGGCGGTGACCGTCGCCGCGCTGAGCGGTCTCGGCCTGACCGCCGCACCGGCGAACGCCGACACCGACGTCGTGCAGAAGAGCCTGGACGCCCTGGTCAAGGTCGACAAGTACCCCGCCGCGCTGGCGGCCGTACGAGGCCGTGACGGGCGGACTCGCAACTACACCGCCGGGGTGGCCGACCTGGAGACCAAGGAGAAGGTCCCCGTCGACGGGCAGGTACGCATCGCCAGCAACACCAAGATGTTCACCGCCACGGTCGTCCTGCAGCTCGTCGGCGAGGGCAAGATCGACCTGGACGAGAAGGTCGAGAAGTACCTGCCCAAGGTGGTGCGCGGCAAGGGCGTCGACGGCCGCAAGATCACGGTCCGGCAGTTGCTGCAGCACACCAGCGGCCTGGCCGACTACGACGACGTCCTGATCAAGGACTACCTGGCCATCCAGCACACCCACTACGAGCCGCGAGAGCTGGTGGACGCGGGGCTGACCAGCAAGAACTCCCCCACCCACGGCTGGAGCTACAGCAACACCAACTACGTGGTGGCCGGGCTCATCGCGCAGAAGGTCACCGGCCGGCCGATCAGCGAGCAGATCACCCAGCGGATCATCAAGCCTCTCGGGCTGCGCAAAACGTACTGGCCGGCTCTCGGCGACCAGACCATCAGTGGCCCGCACGCCAAGGGCTACTACGCCGCCAAGTCCGGCGACCCGTACACCGACGTCACCACGATGGACCCCTCCATGGCCTGGGCGGCCGGACAGCTGATCTCCACCCCCACCGACCTCAACCGTTTCATGGGCGCGCTCCTGGGCGGCAAGCTGCTCGAGCCCGAACAGCTCAAGCAGATGAAGACCACCGTCGACGCCCCCGGCTTCGACACCGTCGGCGGCTCCCGCTACGGGCTCGGCCTGGCCACCTTCAAACTCAGCTGCGGCGGCTACGCCTGGTCCCACGGCGGCTCCGCCCCCGGCTACGCCACCGCCAACGCCATTACCGATGACGGCCGGGCCGCCACCATCGCCGTCACCGCGCTGCCCACCGAACTGTCCGCCTTCAAACACTTCGAAGCCGCCCTCGACACCGCCCTGTGTGAATAACCGCAGGCAGCAGCGTCCAGGAGAGCGACGGCCCCGCCACAAGCGGACCGTCGCTCTGTTTTTTGTCACATCGCATTCAGTGATGAATGTGCATGTCTCAATGCCGCGAATAAGCCGCGTTTCCCCAGGTCAGCAGGAAATCATGAACAGCCTGGTTAGCGTTTTCGGACGGGGTTGAGGTAACCCAGCGCGACTTGACTCAGCCATTCCTGAAAGGGCGGACACCACGGCGTCACCTAAATGGAACGGTCCCTTACCCATCACCCGCCGCAGTCGGCTGCGTGCTATCGACCAGGACGTCCGCTTCGAGGTCGCACCCCAGGCCCAGCCCCTGACCCGCACCGCGAAGAGGCGCTCTCCTTTGACATTGTCAGCTAGATCGCCATGAACCGATAGAGTCAGACCCGGTTGTGCCACAGGTAGTCATGGAGAAGTCAGGGCAACGACCGGAATTGACCGCGGAGTGGCTATGTGTAAAAGGCGACACGCTCCGTGAGCGACGAGTTGCCAGCACCTTGGTCACCCCCTAGTGTGCCTGAAGCATATTCACGTGTTCGGACGCCTGAAGGGTTAAGGGCCAGTACAGGCATTCGGCCTGCACAGGATCCGCTCTATGGGGGCATGAATGGCGCTCAGACCGCGCACGGCTTCGGCTGTGGTGGTGCCGGCGGCAATGGAGTGCGGCGTGGTCCCACCGCCGCGGCCCGAGACCGCCGCCTCCGACATGCCCGCCGACCCCCTCCGTGTCCTGAGCGCGCGGAGCCGGTCATGACCCCAGGAAGAAGACAGACGTGACCTCCACCGAGTGGGAGGCCCAGACCGCCGACTGACGCCCATCCAGCCGGACGGGTGCCCGCAACAAGCGGAGAACCAAGGAAATTGACCCCATGTACCCGCACGTACATGTGTGTCCGATTTGGGAGGTTTTGTGGTAGCTGTGGTTTCGGACTATGACAAGATCGGTGGCGCTCCCACCGTCCGTGAAGCGGTGGACCGCTTCTACACGGTCGTGTTGGACACTCCCGACCTCAAGCCGTACTTCGACGGCATCGACATGGCGCGGCTCAAGCGGCACATGGTCATGCTGCTGTGCTCCGTCCTCGGCGGCCCCGAGGTGTACGAGGGCCACGACCTGGCCGACGCGCACCGTGGCATGGGCATCACCGATGAGCACTATGACCAGGTCGGCGACATCCTCGTCACAGTGCTGCGCGACCTCGGCGCTCCTGAGGAGGTCGTGGCGAACGTCGTGACGATCCTGGGCCAGGTGCGCGGCTCCATCGTGGAGAAGCCCGCAGAGGCAGCCGGGTAAGTGGACACGCAAGCCTTAAAGGACAGCTGGCACCAGGTCGCCCGGTCGGGTGATCAGGTGCCGCTGTTCTTTTACTCAGCCCTGTTCCTGATGTACCCCGAGACGCGGGCCCTGTTCCCGGTGTCCATGGCCACTCAGCGGGATCGGCTCGTCAGCGCGCTGGGGCGCGTCGTCAGCAACGTCGACCATGTGGAAGACGTGGTGCCGTTCCTCCAGCAACTCGGCCGCGACCACCGCAAGTTCGCCGTGGTCACGCAGCACTACCCCGCTGTCGGGCAGGCCCTCCTGGCCACCCTGCAGCACTTCCTCGGCGATCGCTGGACACCCGCTCTGGCCAACGACTGGACGCAGGCGTACGGGCTGGTCGCGAAGGTGATGACCGAGGCGGCCGAAGAGGCGTCGGCCACGACACCGCCCTGGTGGGACGGCGAGATCATCCTGCACGAGCCGCGCGCCCCCGGCATCGCGGTGATCCGGGCCCGCCTGAACTACCCGTACCCCTTCCGCGCGGGCCAGTTCGCGTCGATCTCGGTCGGGCTGCGACCGAGAATGTGGCGTTTCTACTCCTTCGCCAACGCGCCGCGTCGCGACAATACTATTGACCTGCACGTACGGGTGGTCGACGGTGGCGCGGTCAGCACGGCCCTGGTGCACGGCGCGCAACGCGGCGACGCCCTGAAGATCGGCGCACCGCTGGGCGACCGGTTGACGCTCGACACGAAGCTGCCCAGGGATCTCCTGCTGATCGCCGGCGGCACGGGCCTGGCTCCCCTCAAGGCGCTCGTGGAGCAGGTGGCCTACGAAGGGGCGCGCTGCAACATCCGCCTCTTCGTGGGTGCCCGGACCGCCCGCGAGCTGTACGACATCGAGGCACTGTCCAAGCTCGACGCCGAGCACCCATGGTTGAGCGTCGTGCCTGTCGTGTCCCATGACGGGCTCTACCGCGGTGAGCGCGGCTATGTGGTGGACGTCGCCCTGAAGGCCTGGCGTGGCCAGGAGGTCTTCGTATGCGGCTCCGAAGAGATGGTCCAGAGCACGATCGCCCGACTGCTGGACGCCGGCGTGCCGGCCGAGCAAATCCGCTTCGACGAATTCACCAGTGCTGGAGGTAGGGAGCAGTGACGGGAGAGACGCCATGGGCACATAACCCATCGAACGACCGCCAGCCACTGACGCCGGATCGGGTACGTAACAAGGACTTCTCACGCGCCAAGCTCGGGAGCCGCGGCTACAACGCGGATGAGGTACGTACGTTCCTCCTCCGTATGGCCGACGACATAGCGGCCAGCGACACGGAGAAGGCCGACCTGCGCGCGGAGGTCGACCGCCTGCGCAACTGGTTCAAGGACCACGGTCACGACACCTCCCCGGGCGCCTCGGCCAGGCTCAACGTCGACGCGGTCAACCTCCTCTCCCGCGCTCAGCAGACCGCGGACGCCCAGATAGCCGAAGCGGAGGACTACTCCCGCAGGCTGGTGGGCCAAGCGCGCCAGCAGTACGAGCAGATCCTCCAGGAGGCGCAGCAGCAGGCAGAGGAGGCCGCCAGCCAGGCGGTCAACGTCTATCGCTCGAGCGGAGAGGTCCAGTCGGTCGAAGCCGAGGAACTGGAACGCCGCATCGCCTACCTGCGCACCTTCGCGGAGGTCACCCAGGTCCAGTTGCGCGCGGTCCTCGAAGGGCTGACCAACGAGGTCAACAAGCTGGGCACCCTGCCGGAGACGAGCCGGCAGGCCGTCGCGTACTCCTCCTTGGGCTCCTCTGCAGGCTCCTCCTCAGGTTTTTCCACAGGACCGGGTTTCTCCACAGGCCCGGGCTAGTTCCGGCCAGGAGAGGTCACCAACAACTGGAACCCGCAGACCAAGAGCATGTCCCGCATGCCGCGTGCGGCCATAGCCGGGGACATTTGTCGTCCGGGATCTTTCGCATGCCCGCGTCCCCTACCGAGAGTCGCGGTAGGCGGCTGGGTCACAATTCGGGGCACGCGATCAATCGCCACGCCTGAACCAGGCGATCATGGGTAGCGCTGAGCAACCACACCCGTAACACCGGATGGAACGGAAGCCCAGCATGCTCACTCTCATTCTGCTCATCTTCGCCTTGGCCTGCTTCGTGCTCGCCGCCTTCAACGTCGGCGGCGGCCGCGTCAACCTCATCGCCCTCGGCCTGGCCCTCTGGGTGCTGACGGAGATCATCCCCCACATCAGCGACTTATAGCGGCCGGTCGGACTCCGCTGCCGTCCTGGGCCGTCCTGGGCAAGGACGGCAGCGGAGTGTCACGGCTTGACGACGGCACCTACAGAACGGAACTGCTCGATCATCGCCGCGTACCCGCTGCCGCCATGCCCATCCGCCACGGCCCGATCGGTCAGGGCCTTGATGAACCTCGGAAGTTCGGCATTCACCCCGAGGAACTCACTCTCGTGGATGAGATGCTCCATCGCGGCCAGGTGAGTGTCGATGGTGGAATCGACGGCCGGGTAGGTGCCGTCGTCGATCTGCCGCGCGTAGGCGGCCACCCAGCCGTTCACGGTTTCGATCCCCTTGCTCGCGATCGGGGCGAACGCGGTGGCGTCCACACCCGCCGCGCCGAGCAAGGCGGCACCCTGGAGGAAGCCGTTCAGGATGTTCCACATCAGACTCAGCACGGCCACGTCGTACAGGGCTGACAGGCCGTGGTCGTCGCCGAGGTACGTCGTCCCCGCGCCGAGGCTCCTCAAGGCCGGCTCGTGCAGGTCGAAGGCCGCCCGCGGCCCGCTGAAGAGGAGGACGGCCTCCGCCCCGACGGCCGCGGGGGTGGCCATGATCGCGCCGTCGAGGTAGGTGCCGCCCCGCCGCGTCACCCACTCCGCGGTCTCGCGGGCCCCCAGCGACGTACCGGAGGTCAGATTCACCAGGACGCGGCCGTCGAGGTTTTCGCCCAGCGGATTGAGAAGGGCGTCCACGGCCTCGTAGTCCGAGACGCAGACGACCACGAGCGGGCTGGCCACGACGGCGTCGCGGACCGAGCCGGCGAGCTTCGCCCCCTGGGCGACAAGGTGTTCGGCCTTCGCCGCCGTGCGGTTCCACACGGTCGTGGGGTAGCCGGCGCGCAGGAACGCTCCGGCCAGCGCCTGGCCCATCAGACCAAGACCGATGACCGTCACGTCGCGATTCCGCTTCATAGTGCTCATGGCAGAATCATCAACGTTCACACCGATATGAAGGTCAAGGAGAAGCGAGCGTGCTGATCGGGGAGCTGAGCCGGCGGACCGGAGTCCGTACGCATCAACTGCGCTACTACGAGGCCCAGGGCCTGCTCGAACCCCGCCGCGCCGCCAGCGGCTACCGCGAGTACACCAGCGATGCCGTCCTGACCGTGACCCAGATCCGGAAACTGCTCGAAGCCGGACTGTCGACCCAGGAAATCGGGTTCATGCTGCCCTGCGCCACCGGCGCGGCCCCCGACCTCGAGCCCTGCCCCGAACTCCTGGACACGCTGCGAGCCCGCATGCACGACCTGGACGAACACATCGACCTGCTCATCCGCTCCCGCCAGGTCCTCCACGCCTTCATCGACGCCACCGAACAGCGTGGCGTCACTGCGAACGTCGTTGTATCGCCGCCTCAATGCGCATCCCCAGGCCGCTGATCGCCACGAGCGCGAAGACGCCGAGCACTTGCCAAGGCGGGTGACCCTGCTCAACGATGAGCGCGCCCACGCAGAGCGCAAGACCCAGCCCGAGAAGCACCGCGCCGTACGCATGCGTGCGCTCGACACCGTTGGGGTCATACGGAGGGTCGATGCGCCGTACGGGCTTGCCAGGCTCGTTCACAGCCCAGAGCATCCCACGTCGCTTATAAATGGGGAAATGTCGCCAAACGCAGCGGATTTCGTACGGGCACACGAACGCGGAACAGCTCTGCTGGCAGAACGGACGATGAGAAACGTCCCCACCAGCGGCAGCCTTGAGAAATCCGCGCATTGGAAGGATTCCCATCTTGATCAGCGATTGGACCCGCCAGGCCCTCCCGGCCATGCTCGACGACCTCAAGGCCCTGGTCGAGCTGGAAACCCACAGCTCCGAAAAGGCCATGCTGGTCAAGGGGCTGCGCGCCATCCGCGCCCGCGCCATCGACCTCCTCGGCCCGCCCGACGCGGAGGTCCTGCACGACGGCGGTCCGTACGGCGACATCCTCGAGCTGACCTACCAGGGCACCGCGCCCGGGACCGTGCTCATGCTCAGCCACTACGACACCGTCTGGCCCACAGGGACACTGGCCGAGTGGCCGTTCACGGTGGTCGACGGTAAGGCCACCGGGCCGGGCGTGTTCGACATGAAGTCGGGCCTGGTGCAGTCGATCTGGGCGCTGCGCGGGCTGCGCGAACTGGGGCTGCCGCATCCGAGCGTGCGCTTCCTGTTCAACGGGGACGAGGAGATCGGCAGCCCGGCCTCGCGCGCGCGCATCGAGGCCGCGAGCGCGGACACGCTGGCGAGCCTGGTCTTCGAGGCGTCACTCGACGGCGCGCTCAAGACCGCCCGCAAGGGCGTGGGGCTGTTCGATCTGAGCGTGACCGGGGTGGAAGGGCACGCCGGGCTCGACCCGTACGCCGGGGCGAGCGCGATCCACGCCCTGGCCGAGATCGTCACCACGCTGGCCGGCTCCGCCTCGCGCGAGCGCGGAACCACCGTGAACATCGGCCTGATCACCGGCGGCACCGGCCGCAACGTCACGGCCGGCCACGCGAGCTGCGGGATCGACGTACGAGTGACCGACCCATCCGAGATGGGACGGATCGACGACGTGTTCGCCGGCCTGAGCGCCGCCGATCCACGGGTGACGATCTCCGTGACCGGCGAGTGGAACCGGCCGCCCATGACCCCGAACCCCGCCTCGCAGCGACTGTTCAAGGAGGCCCAGGAGGTGGCGGCCGGGCTCGGGTGGCCGCTGGACGAGGTGTCGGTCGGAGGCGCCAGCGACGGCAACTTCATCTCGGCGCTCGGGCGACCCGTGCTGGACGGCATGGGCGCGGTGGGCGACGGGGCGCACGCTCGGCACGAGCACCTGCTGGTCGAGCACATCCCGAGGCGCCTGGCCCTGACGATCGGCCTGCTCACGGCTCTCGCCTGATGTCGTGACCGTTAAAACCCGCCCCGGAGGAACCAGCCATCGCCGCCGATCGGCTCCCCCCAATCGGCATAGTTCGGCAGGTGCTCATCAAGGAGCGGACCAAACGGACCTCTCCAGGTAATCCCCGTGCGAGGGAGCACGATCACCACGTGAGGGGATGCTGCCCGACCGACACCCCCGGAAGGCTCGGTAGTGCCGAGATCAGCCGGTGGAGGGGGTTCGGGTGCAGCTGGCACGGGATTCGGCGGACGTTCCGACCGTAGGTGCGCGATGGAGCCGGGCGCGCAGGCTCGGCGGCTATGGCGCGGCGTTCAGCATGTCGCTGTACTTGGCCGTCCTGGGCACTGGGCGGGATGCTGGGCCTCAACCCGGCGTCAAGCGCTCAATTGGCGCTCAACGACCGACTGTTGAACGGGAGCTCCGGGCTGTGGGCACTGCTCGGCGCCTGGAGCGTGTGGACGCTCACGCGTGGCCGCCCCGCCCGATACCGCCGGGGACAGACGCTGCCGGGCCTGCCTCTGACCGGCTCCCCGGCGCTGTCCAGTAATCCGGTAGGCCGGCCTGCGGACCGGCGCCTTGACCCCCACCGACGCGTGACGGGCCGCTACCTGAGGCAGTTCTGCGCGGTCAGAAGCAGGACCACACCGACGACCATTCTCTTCGACACGAGGAAGACGTAGGACGCCTTGGGATTGCCCGGCACGGTGGCAAAAGTCCCGTACATCGCGTTCTGCTTCAGGTTGGGGTAGGCGGCCTTCAGCTGCGCGGGGGTGGAGCCCCTGCCGATGCCCTGAGGCGTCTTGACGGTGCCGGGCCCGGAGATCGTGACCACGCCCTGCTTCTTCGAGATGAACAAGCCCGCCCGGTCGCCGCCGTAGCGCTGCGTCTTCAGGTCATAGGTCGAGCACTTGGTGGGGGCGTTGATGGTCTTGCGGACGATCAGCCCGGTCGCCTTGGCCTGCGCCTCGGTCATCCCAAGTTTCAGGCTGCCGTACCCGAACGGCCCCAACGTCGCCTTCTGGGCGGCGGGAGCGGCGTTCGCCGCGGGCGCGACGCCCGCCAGCACGACCCCGCCAGCCAACGCCGCCACGAGCGCCGACCGGCCGATCCGCAGGGCTATGGTGTGCTTCATAGTGCTTCCTCCATGATCGCGAATTGGCCACCCTAGCCTGAACGCGGCTCGGTTGTGGGCGATTCATGCGATCAGCAGGCGCCCGCGTGCCAAGGCGTTCGGCGGCGTCACGGATGCCGGAGGGGAAGCGCCGTCCAGCGTTTCGACGGCGGCGCCGTCCTAAGAGCTACGAGCTGGGGATCCGCCGACGACGTGTCAATGACGGCCAAACGAATAAGAGGCCAGATCCACGATCTCGGGATCCAGCCTCTGAACTGCTCGAACTGTGTGGGGCTACCAGGACTTGAACCTGGGACCTCTTCCTTATCAGGGAAGCGCTCTAACCGTCTGAGCTATAGCCCCGCGTACGCCAAACCGTATCGCATCCCCACCAGGGACGGCGAACCGGTTGTTCGGACGAGGAAAAGCTTACCGCCTCTCCGTAGTTGCTCGCGCCGCCCCCGAAAGATCGACGGCGACGCGAGCCAAAAAAACGCAAAACGACGAGCCACAGAACCACGTACCGAAAGCTACTCCGCCTCGCTGAAGGTCACCTCGACGCCGCCCACCAGGTCGGAGGCGACGTTGTAGATGACCGCCCCCAGCGTGGACAGTGCCGTGATCAGCACCACGTTCACCGCGCCGATGAGGGCGGTGTAGCCGAGGATGCGGACCGGCTCGAACCAAGAGGCGATGTCGATCGGGATGGAGTTCTGTCCCTGCTCACCCTTGCCGAGCTGGTTGACCAGGTCCACGAGCGAGTCGAACACGCCCAAGGCGGACAGCACGCCGTACAGGACGGCGACTGCCACGAACAGCACCACGAAGCAGACGAGGGAGACCACGAAGCTGAACTTCATGGCCGACCACGGCTCGACGCGACGCAGGACCAGGTGGGCCTTGCGGGGGAGACGGGCCCCCGCGGAGCTGGAGGACTTCTTCTTGGGCATCTCGACAAGCGGAGGGGCCTCAGAAGTCAGCGAGGGACGGAGGCGGACCGTCTCGTTGCCCTCCGTCGTCTGCTCCTCCCCTGGCTGACCCGTGACCGGCGGCACTACTCCTTGCGGAGGCGTCGCCTTCTCCTCGTCGACCGCTGCGTCGAAGATCTCGGTTTCATTGGGCTTCTTCGGCTGCTGGCCGTTGTCCCGGGCCGCCTTAGTCCTGGCGGAGCCACCCTGGGCGCTCATGACCTACTCTCCTCCCCCGTCTTCCTCAATCTCCACCGAAGTCTCCATGGACTCGGCGTTCCGGGCGAGGGCCACCACGCTGTCGCCTTCGGCGAGATTCATCAAACGCACTCCCATGGTCTGGCGGCCGGACTGCTTGATCTCCCCGGCACTCGTCCGGATCACCCCGCCGGCGGACGTGATCGCGAAGACCTCATCCTCTGGGTTGACCATGACTGCTCCGACCAGCTTGCCACGGGAACTGACGATTTTCGCAGTCAGCACGCCCCTACCGCCACGTCCTTGAACTGGATACTGCTCGACGGGTGTCCGCTTTGCGTACCCAGCCTTCGTGGCGATAAGCACATGTTGACCATCGGCAATTCTATTCATGGCGAGAAGTTCGTCACCATCAAGGAATCTCATGCCGATGACGCCGCTGGTCGCCCGCCCCATCGGGCGCAGCGCCTCGTCGGAGGCGGTGAAGCGGACGGACTGCGCGCCCTTGGAGACGAGCAGCAGATCGTCCTCCTCGGAGACCAGGCGGGCCCCGATGACCTCGTCGTCGTCCCGCAGGTTGATCGCGATCAGACCACCGGACCTGGGGGAGTCGTACTCGGACAGGCGGGTCTTCTTCACCAGGCCGCTGCGGGTGGCGAGCACGAGGTAAGGGGCGACGTCGTAGTCACGCAGGTCGAGGACCTCCATCACTGTCTCGTCGGGCTGCATGGCCAGCAGGTTCGCCAGGTGCATGCCCCGCGCGTCGCGCGCGGCGTCGGGGAGTTCGTACGCTTTGACGCGGTAAACGCGGCCTTTGTTCGTGAAGAACAGCAACCAATGATGGGTCGTCGTGACGAAGAAGTGGTCGACGATGTCGTCCTGGCGCAACTGCGCGCCCCTGACGCCCTTGCCACCGCGCTTCTGCGCCCGGTAAAGGTCGGTACGGGTGCGCTTGGCATAGCCGCCGCGGGTGATGGTGACGACGATCTCTTCCTCGGCGATGAGGTCTTCGATCGACATGTCGCCGTCGTACGCGACGATCTCGGTCTGCCGGTCGTTGCCGAAGCGGGCCACGATCTCGGCCATCTCGTCACCGACGATCTGCCGCTGCCGGGGCTCCGAGCTCAGGATGTCCTGGTAGTCGGCGATCGCCGTCATCAGCGCGTCGAACTCGTCCTGGATCGCCTGGCGCTCCAGGGCGGCGAGCTTGCGCAGCTGCATGTCGAGGATGGCCTGGGCCTGGATCTCGTCGATCTCCAGCAGCGTCATCAGGCCGCCCTGGGCCTCCGCGGCCGACGGCGAGCGCCTGATCAGCGCGATGACCTCGTCCATCCGGTCAAGCGCCTTGAGCAGCGCCCGCAGGATGTGGGCCCGCTCCTCCGCCTTGCGCAGGAGGTAGCGCGTCCGGCGGACGATGACCTCGATCTGGTGCGCCACGTAATAGGTGATGAACTGGTCGAGCCGCAGCGTACGCGGCACCCCGTCGACCAGGGCCAGCATGTTGGCGCCGAAGGTGTCCTGGAGCTGGGTGTGCTTGTACAGGTTGTTGAGCACGACCTTGGCGACGGCGTCGCGCTTGAGCACGATGACCAGCCGCTGGCCGACCCGCGACGACGACTCCTCGCGGACGTCGGCGATGCCGGTGACCTTGCCCTGCTTGACCAGCTCAGCGATCTTGTAAGAGAGGTTGTCGGGGTTGACCTGGTAGGGGAGTTCGGTGACGACGAGGGCGTGCCGGCCCTTGTTGTCCTCCTCGACCTCGACGACGGCGCGCATGGTGATCGAGCCGCGGCCGGTGCGGTAGGCGTCCTCGATGCCCCGGCGGCCGACGATCAGGCCCTTGGTCGGGAAGTCGGGGCCCTTGACCCGCGCGATGGCCGCCTCGAGCAGCTCCTCTTCGGAGGCCTCGGGGTTGTCCAGCGACCACTTGACGGCCTCGGCCACCTCGCGCAGGTTGTGCGGCGGGATGTTGGTCGCCATGCCGACCGCGATACCACCCGAGCCGTTGACCAGCAGGTTGGGGAAGCGCGCCGGGAGTACGACGGGCTCCTGGGAGCGGCCGTCGTAGTTGGGCTGGAAATCGACGGTGTCCTTGTCGATGTCGCGCAGCATCTCCATGGCGATGGGCGCGAGCTTGCACTCGGTGTAGCGCATCGCCGCGGGCGCGTCGTTGCCCGGAGAGCCGAAGTTGCCCTGCCCGTCGACCAGCGGGTGGCGCAGCGACCACGGCTGCGCCAGACGTACGAGGGCGTCGTAGATCGAGGAGTCGCCGTGGGGGTGGTAGGAACCCATGACGTCACCGACGACGCGCGAGCACTTGAAGTAGCCGCGGTCGGGGCGGTAGCCGCCGTCGTACATCGCGTAGAGCACGCGGCGGTGCACCGGCTTGAGACCGTCACGCACATCCGGCAGGGCACGCGAGACGATGACCGACATCGCGTAGTCCATGTAGCTGCGCTGCATCTCGGTCTGGATGTCGACCGGTTCGATGCGGTCCGAAGACGGTGGAGGCGGAGTGTTCACTTCCGTCACGTGTGAAGATCCTTTTCTACTGTACGGCCGTGCGCTACACGTCTAGGAAACGGACATCTCGCGCATTGCGGATGATGAAGGCTCTGCGTGCCTCAACGTCCTCACCCATGAGCACGCTGAACATCTCGTCGGCCTGGGCCGCGTCATCGAGCGTGGCCTGGAGCAGGACGCGGCTGTCGGGGTTCATGGTGGTTTCCCACAGCTGGTTGGCGTTCATCTCGCCGAGACCCTTGAACCGCTGGACCCCGTCGTGGGCACGGGGGTCACGCTTGCCGCGGCCGATGCCGTCCTCGATGATCGCGTCGCGTTCGCGGTCGGAGTAGGCGTAGGAGGCGTCGTCGCCCTTGCGGTCCCACTTGATCTTGTACAGAGGCGGCTGCGACAGGTAGACGTGGCCGCCCTCGATCAGCGGGCGCATGAACCTGAACAGCAGCGTCAGCAGCAGCGTGGTGATGTGCTGGCCGTCGACGTCGGCGTCGGCCATCAGGATCAGCTTGTTGTAGCGCAGCTTGCTGATGTCGAACTCGTCGTGCACGCCGGTGCCCATGGCCGTGATCAGCGACTGGACCTCGGTGTTCTGCAGGACCTTGTCGACCCGGGCCTTCTCGACGTTGAGGATCTTGCCGCGAATGGGCAGGATCGCTTGGAAACGCGAGTCGCGGCCGCCCTTGGCCGAGCCGCCGGCCGAGTTGCCCTCGACGATGAACAGCTCGCACTTGTCGGGGTCGTTCCACTGGCAGTCGGCCAGCTTGCCCGGCAGGCCGCTGCCCGACTCCAGCAGCGACTTGCGCCGCGTCAGGTCGCGGGCCTGGCGAGCCGCGAGCCGGGCCCTGGCGGCCTGCAGCGACTTGTTGATGATGTCCTTGGCCTCGCCGGGGTTGCGCTCGAACCAGGCGCGCAGGTGGTCGTTGCAGGCCTTCTGTACGAACGACTTGGCCTCGGTGTTGCCGAGCTTCGTCTTGGTCTGTCCCTCGAACTGCGGGTCGGCCAGCTTGATCGAGACGATCGCGGTCAGGCCCTCGCGGACGTCCTCGCCGGAGAGGTTGTCGTCCTTGCCCTCCTTGAGGAACTTCTGCTCGCGCGCGTAGCGGTTGACGATCGACGTCAGCGCCGCGCGGAAGCCCTCCTCGTGGGTGCCGCCCTCAGCCGTGTTGATGGTGTTGGCGAAGGTGTAGACGGACTCGCTGTAGGAGTTGTTCCACTGCATGGCGATCTCTACGGAGACGCCGTCGCCGTGCTCCTCGAAGTCGATGACCGACGCGTGCGCGGGCTCCTTCTTGGAGTTGAGGTGCATCACGAAGTCGGACAGACCGCCCTGGTAGCAGTAGGTGACCTCGACGACCTCGCCGTTGACGTGGTCGGGCCGCTCGTCGCGCAGCACGATCGTCAGGCCCTTGTTGAGGAAGGCCATCTCCTGGAAGCGCCGCGAGAGCGTCTCGAAGTTCCAGGTGGTGGTCTCGAAGATCGCCTCGTCGGCCCAGAACGTGATCGTGGTGCCGGTCTCGGTGGTCTCCCCATCCGTGGCCAGCGGCGCGGTCGGCTTGGAGTGCTCGTAGCGCTGCCGCCAGATGTGGCCGTTCTGCTTGACCTCCACCTCCATGGCGGTGGACAGCGCGTTGACGACGGCCGAGCCGACGCCGTGCAGACCTCCGGACACGGCGTACGACTTGCCGTCGAACTTGCCGCCCGCGTGCAGCGTGGTCAGCACGACCTCGACGGCGGAACGCTTCTCGACCGGGTGGATGCCGGTCGGGATGCCGCGGCCGTTGTCGATGACCCGCACACCGTTGTCGGCGAGCAGGGTGACGTCGATGCGGTCGGCGTGGCCGGCGAGGGCCTCGTCCACCGAGTTGTCGACGATTTCGTAGACCAGGTGATGCAGACCGCGCTCACCGGTCGAGCCGATATACATACCCGGGCGCTTGCGAACCGCCTCAAGCCCTTCGAGTACGGTGATTGAGCTAGCGTCGTAGGACAAGTGCCAAATCCTCCTGCCGCGGACACGCGGCTGGGGAGGCGACACTTGTCAAGCTGCCCCTGCCGTGCCCGTCACCGTCGTGAGTGCCCCGTCGCGTTGATCACCCGGGGGAATCGGCGCTGTATCCGTGCCGGGGGTGACACGCAAACGGACGTGTCCGGAATCCAGTTTCATTCTACCGGCTCTGAGGGCCCAAGGTGGCATTGAACGCGCCTGTAACGGCCTGTCGCTTGATTTCCCCCTCTTCGAGCATCCCCCCACAGGAATGGGGGTCATCGCGTCTGCGGCTCTCTGATGGGTTTTCTCGCGGATCGGCCCCTGGGTTTCCCACCGATCCGGCTCAGCCGTAGGTGTCTCCCGGACCCTTGCTGCCGGTCACCCTCAGGCCCCCGGCCGCGCGCGGCGCGTTCTGCGGGCCTCTGACCTTCACCTTCGTCACCGTGCCGTGACCGAGCTCCTCATTGAGCCGGCGTACGAGGGTGCGCGCGAGCAGGCGCACCTGGGTCGCCCACGCGGTGGAGTCGGCCAGGATGAGCACCTCGCCGTCGTCGAACGAATCGGGTTTGGTGTGCGCGGCCAGATCGGGGCCGACGATGTCGGACCAGCGGCCGAACACTCCGCCGACCGCCGCCGACCGCTCCCAGCCGCGGTCGGCCAGCAGGTCGGAGATCGCGCGTCCGAAAAGCTGCGGATCGCCGGCGTCCCTGCGCGCCCCCGCCCTGCGCCTGGGCTCGCGGCGGGGGAGCTGGCCGCGCTTGGCCGCGTCGGCCTTGGCCTGGGCCAGCTTCTCCCTGGCCATCGCCGCGCCCCTGGCCGTGGGGTTGTCATCGGCGGGCACCCGGGGTCCGCCGTCGGCGGACCCGCGAGAGGTGCCGTCAGCGGACCCGCGGGGGTTGCTGTCAGCGGACACGTGTCACGCTCCCTTCGGCGACGTCGAACCTGGCCCCGATCAACTCCCCGGGCACGTCGTCGGCCACAGCCGCGGTGATGAGCACCTGCTCGGCGGGGGCGACGATCTCGGACAGGCGGCGCCTGCGCTGGCTGTCGAGCTCGGCGAAGACGTCGTCGAGGATCAGCACCGGGTCACCGCCCTCGGCCCGGAGCAGGTCGTAGGCGGCCAGGCGCAGCGCCAGAGCGAACGACCACGACTCGCCATGGCTGGCGTAGCCGCGCGCGGGCAGCTCGCCGATGCCGAGGATCAGGTCGTCGCGGTGCGGGCCGACGAGCGTGACACCCCGCTCCAGCTCGGCCGCGCGGACTTCCAATAGCCGCTCGCGGAGTCGTTCTTCAAGGGTTTTCCCCAAGTCTGTGGATAACGTCTGTGTATCGGAAGATCCCGTCTCACCGGGGACTTCGTCCTCAGCCGCGTCGCTGCCTGTGGACAAACTGCTGCGATAGGCCAGGGTCGCGGGGGCGCTCGTGGGGGCGAGCGCGGCATAGGCTCCGGCGACCAACGGGCGCAGCGCGTCGATGAGATCGAGCCGCGCTTGGAGGAGCTCCGCGCCGTGTCTCGCCAGATGCGCGTCCCAGACCTCCAGAGTGCTCAGGACGTCTCCGGCGCCCGCCGCCGAGAATCCCGTGTCACTCTCGGCCCTTCGGGCGCTCCTGGCCCCTCTGCGGGCCTGGGAGGCGGCACGCAGGAGCGCTCCTCGCTGCTTCAGCACGCGGTCGTAGTCGGCGCGTACGCCCGCGAACCGCGGAGTGCGGCTCACCAGCAGCTCATCGAGGAAGCGCCGCCGCTCGGAGGGGTCGCCCTTGACCATCGACAGGTCCTCGGGGGCGAACAGCACCGTGCGCAGCAGGCCGATGACGTCGCGCGGCCTGGACACGGGGGAGCGGTTGAGCCGGGCGCGGTTGGCGCGTCCCGGGTTGATCTCCAGCTCGACCAGCGCCCGCCGGTCGTCCCTGTGGATGGCGCAGCGCACGATGGCCCGGCTCGCGCCCTGCCGTACGAGAGGCGCGTCGCTCGCCACCCGGTGGCTGGAGTGCGTCGCGACGTAGCCGAGGGCTTCGACCAGGTTGGTCTTGCCCTGGCCGTTGGGCCCCACGAACGCCGTGACGCCCGGCTCCAGGCCGAGCTCCACGGAGGCGTAGGACCGGAAGTCGGTCAGCGACAGGTGGGCGACGTGCACCCCAAGAAGGTTAGTGGGCCACGCAGGTCACTGGGGTCACCGGCGTGCACCTGTGGAAAACCGGCATCGGATAAATCGATATCGGCTCAGCGCACGTTCGGCGGGTTCGGCTCGGCGTACGTTCGGCGTTCACCGCACGTTCGGCGGGGTCACGTCAGCGCC
Organism: Nonomuraea sp. NPDC049158; assembly: GCF_040648335.1. Lineage (NCBI taxonomy): Bacteria > Bacillati > Actinomycetota > Actinomycetes > Streptosporangiales > Streptosporangiaceae > Nonomuraea > Nonomuraea sp. NPDC049158. The sequence goes on along the minus strand of NZ_JBEZDM010000004.1, from coordinate 10,058 downwards.
GGGGGAGTCGGCGCCCATGCCCGTCGAGCCCTCCGCCGAGGCGATCGGGTGGCCGCCGAACTGGTTGCGCAGCGCGGCCACCACCTTCATCGCGGGCGGGTCCTCCTGGCGCGAGGCGAACCTGGCGTACAGCGCGGCGGTGATCACCGGCAGCGGCACGGCGTGGTCCACCGCGGCCTGAACCGTCCACCGGCCCTCGCCGGAGTCCTGCGCGTAACCGCGCAGCTCCTCGAGGTGCTCGTCGCTGTCGAGCGACCGCACCAGCAGGTCGAGCAGCCACGAGCGGATGACGGTGCCGGTGCGCCAGCTGCTGAAGCAGCCCTTGACGTCCTTGACGACGTCGGAGGCCTCCAGGAGCTCCCAGCCCTCGGCGAAGGACTGCATCATGCCGTACTCGATGCCGTTGTGGACCATCTTGGCGAAGTGTCCCGCGCCGACCTCGCCCGCGTGGACGAAGCCGTCCTCGCCCTCGGGCTTGAGCGTCTCGAAGATCGGCATCAGGTGCTGGACCACGGGCTCGTCGCCGCCGCACATCAGCGCGTAGCCGTTCTGCAGACCCCAGACGCCGCCGCTCACGCCGCAGTCGACGAAGCGGATGCCGCGCTCGGCGAGCTCGGCGGCGTGCTTCTGGTCATCCACATAGTGTGAATTACCGCCGTCGATGACGATGTCACCCTCGGAGAGGAGCTTGCCGAGCTCGTCGACCGTCTGCTGGGTGGGCTTGCCGGCCGGGACCATCACCCAGACCGCGCGCGGCGTCTCCAGCCTGTCGACCAGCTCTTTCAAGCTGCCGACGTCGCTGGCCTCCCGATGGTGGTCATAGCCGACCACCTCGTGACCTCCGCGGCGCAGCCTTTCGGCCATGTTGCCGCCCATCCTGCCAAGTCCAACCATGCCGATCTGCATGATGTACCAACTCCCCTAGTCAGGCCTCCATAATCCCCGATGGGATTTTCAGCTCGACAAGCGGATCGGCATGATCAGGTAACGGTAGTCGGGGACTCCGCCGTCATCCACAGGCTTTCCACCGGTGAGGATGGCGGGCTTGGTGGAGGTGGTCATCTGCAGCCGGGCGACGTCCGAGTCGATCGCGCCCAGCCCCTCCAGCAGGAACTGGTGGTTGAAGGCGATGTTCATCTCCTCGCCCTCGTAGTCCACCGGCAGCACCTCGACGGCCTGGGCCTCGTCGCCGCTGCCGGCCTCCAGCACGACCTCGCCGCTCTTGAACGCCAGGCGTACAGGAGTGTTGCGCTCGGCGACCAGGGCCACGCGCTTGACCGCCTCGACGAACGAGCTTGTGGACAGGTCGGCGCGCGCCGAGAACTCCGTCGGCAGCAGCGAGCGGTATTTGGGGAACTCGGGGTCGAGCAGCCGCGTCGTGGTCCGCCGCCCGGCGCTGGAGAAGCCGATCATGCCCTCGCCGGTGCCGCCCGCCGAGCTGAGCGCGATCTCCACCTCGGCGCCGGTCGCGCCGAGCGCCTTGGCCGAGTCGGCGAGCGTCTTGCCGGGGATCATCGCGATCGCCGCGAAGTCGGGCTGGTCGGGCTGCCATTTCAGCTCGCGTACGGCCAGGCGGTAGCGGTCGGTCGCGGCGAGCGTCACGGTGTCGCCCTCGATCTCCATCCGTACGCCCGTGAGCATGGGCAGCGTGTCGTCCCTGCCCGCCGCGACGGCGACCTGGCCGACGGCGGCGGCGAAGACGTCGCTGCCCACCCGGCCGGCGGCCGGCGGCATGGCCGGCAGCGACGGGTAGTCCTCCACAGGCATGGTCAGCAGGGTGAACCGGGCGCTGCCACAAGTGACGACCGCCTTGGCTCCCTCCACGACGAAGTCCACAGGCTGTGCGGGAAGCGCGCGGGTGATCTCGGCGAGCAGCTTGCCGGAGACCAGGACCACGCCGGCCTCACCGGTGTGGAGTTCGAGCGTCACCTCGGCGGATACCTCGTAGTCGAAGCCCGACAGCTTCAGCTGCTGGTCCTCGGTGACCTCCATCCGCATTCCGGCGAGAACGGGGACCGACGGCCGCGCGGGCAGGCTGCGTGCCGTCCATGCCACCGCCTCAGCGAGGACGTCTCGCTCGATTCGGAACATCACGGTCATCAGCCTCCTGAGTTCGTCGTTGATTCAAGTGTTGCCTCTCCCGCACTCGAGTTCCGGGAGAACCCCTCTATGGGTCTTGAGTTTCTTAGTAAGAGAGATAGGTGGTCTTCACACTAGGGGCTGTGGATAGTGTGGACAACGGGCGTTTCCCCTGGTCAGCTTGCGTGGCGTCGCCCACATGCTCGGTGGATTACGCCTGGGGGAAACTTCGCCGCCTGGGGATGAAGGTTCGTTGCCCACAGCTCGTCCCCAGATCATGGTGCGTTCATCCACTGGTCATCCACCGGCTTTCCACAGGTTATCCACGGGATAAACGGCCTCGCGGGAGACCCTTTTTCGACTGTGCACAGGCCGTCCACAAGTCATCCACCGGATGTCCCCAGGTTGTCCTCAGGATGTCCCCAACTTTATCCCCAGGCATCGCGCAGGATTTTTCAGGCGAAGATGGGGCGTACGGCCGCCGCGATCTGACGTTTCCCCTGATCCACAGTGTTATCCACAGGCTGTGCATGACGGTCAGGATCCGCGCGACGTCTGTTTGATACGCATTGTTAGCTCGTTGACCTGGTTGTACATCGACCTGCGCTCCGCGATGAGCGAGCGGATCTTGCGCTCGGCGTGCATGACGGTCGTGTGATCGCGGCCGCCGAACTGCTGCCCGATCTTCGGCAGCGACAGGTCGGTCAGCTCGCGTACCAGATACATGGCGATCTGCCGGGCGTTGACCAGAGCCCGGCTGCGCGAGCTGCCGCAGAGGTCGTCGATGCTGATGCCGAAGTATTCGGCGGTCTTGGCCATGATCGTGGCGATGGTGATCTCGTGGCCGCCGTCGGAGGTGATCAGGTCCTTCAGCACCACCTCGGCCAGCTGGAGGTCGACGCCCTGCCTGTTGAGGCTGGCGAAGGCGGTGACCCTGATCAGGGCGCCCTCCAGCTCGCGGATGTTGGTGGAGATGCGGCTGGCGATGTACTCCAGGACCTCGGGCGGGGCGGCCAGGCCCTCCTGGATGGCCTTCTTCCTGAGGATCGCGATGCGGGTCTCCAGCTCGGGCGGCTGGACGTCGGTGATCAGGCCCCACTCGAACCGGTTGCGCAGCCGGTCTTCCAGCGTGATCAGCTGCTTCGGCGCCCGGTCGCTGGAGATGACGATCTGCTTGTTGGCGTTGTGGAGGGTGTTGAAGGTGTGGAAGAACTCCTCCTGCGTCTGCTCCTTGCCCTCCAGGAACTGGATGTCGTCCACGAGCAGGATGTCGATCGCCCGGTAGCGGCCACGGAAGCCGTCGGCCTTGTGGTCGCGGATGCTGTTGATGAAGTCGTTGGTGAACTCCTCCGAGCTCACGTACCTCACCCGCGCGCCGTCGTACAGGCTCTGGGCGTAATGCCCGATCGCGTGCAGGAGGTGGGTCTTCCCCAGGCCCGAGTCCCCATAAATAAAGAGGGGGTTGTACGCCTTTGCGGGGGATTCGGCTACGGCCACCGCGGCCGCGTGGGCGAATCGGTTGCTGGCCCCGATGACGAATGTCTCGAATGTGTACTTCTGGTTGAGCCGGGCGGGTTCGCTGGGCTTGTTGCTCTTCGCTTCCCAGCGGTTGTGCGTCGGCTCCGGCAGTTTCTCCACAGGGGACTGCGCCTGTTCAAAAGAGAACGTGGGCTGTGGATATTCGGTGGATATCTGGGCCGGGTCCGGCTGTGGAGAATAGAACTGCGGAGGCTCGGAAGCCTGGTAGTGCTGGGCCGATGGGGGCTGTGCATAACGTGGCTGGGGGTCCAGGCCCTGGGGATAATTTTGAGCCACAGGCTGTGGATGAAGGTCCGGCATCGCTTGCGCGGGGGCCGTCGTGTCGATCATCACGGCCAGGCGCATCGCCCGGCCGAGCTCCTGGGAGAGCGCGTGGGCCACGAGGGGGCGCAACTTCCCCTCGATGAGGTCCTTCAGGAAGTCGTTGGGGACGCCCAGGACGATCGTGTCGTCGGCTTGGGCGATCGGGCGCACCATGGAGAGCCAGGTGCGCTGCTGTATGGGGACGTTCTCGTTGAGGAAGTTGCTCAGGGCGTTCGCCCATACCGTGCCGAGGTCGACATGGTTCATGTGCGGTACCCCTCCTTCCTGTCGCGGCCCCCCGCGATTGATCGTTTACCGCTTGCCCAGTGCGGGCATTGACCGGCTACGGCCTGGTTATTGGCGCTTCGCACACGTATGTCACAAGTCGTCGATGCGTCGTCACTGACTGTCCACCGCGGCGAGTTATCCACAGGAACTCCCACCCGCAAGGGCGGCCGGCGCCTTCGTCCACAGCGTGGCGGCCGAGCTGGACACCCACACCATCCACAGGCCATCCACAGGTTATGCACAGGGCCTGAGCGGCTCTGGGAGGGCTGACAGTAGCTCTGTGCACAGCTGTGTTCAAGCGTTGTCCACAGCCTAGTGGTACCTGAGTGCACATACTGTGGACGCGGCCGAGGCGGTGGAAAACCCGCATGTGGATTAGTGGATAACTCCTTCGCCGGGCCGCCAGTTTGACCTGGGGCATGCTTGCCCCGTAACGTGCCATGGTCGGCTTGTCACGCGACGGCTATTTCGCGTGCCCTCGCTCTCTTGGCAAGCCAGCCATGTGTGTATCAGCGCCCCTGCGGCGCACCTTCAAGCCTGGAGCCCACCCGTGAGCAAGCGTACTTTCCAGCCGAACAACCGTCGCCGCGCGAAGACCCACGGCTTCCGGCTGCGGATGCGCACCCGGGCCGGTCGCGCCATCCTGGCCGCTCGCCGCCGTAAGGGCCGCGAAACGCTGTCGGCCTGATCGGCTCGCGTCCGATAGTCCGCCCGCCGGTGAAGTCCGCCGGCGGGCGATAGGCGTATATGGTGCTTTCCCGTCAATCCCGCATGCGACGCGGGGAGGAGTTCGAGGCGGCCGTCAAGCGTGGGAAGCGCGCGGGCCGTCCTACCCTGGTAGTGCATCTAAGCATTTCTGGGGATTCGACGCCTCTGGTTGGTTTCGTGGTGAGCCGAGCTGTGGGTGGCGCCGCCGTCCGTAACAAGGTCAAGCGGCGGCTCCGACACCTGATGCGGGACCGTCTCGACCGGCTCCCGCGAGGTAGCCTGCTGGTGGTACGCGCCAATCCACCGGCCGCGTCAGCGCGATACGAGCACCTTGCCGCCGAGCTCGACCTCGCGTTGGATCGTTTGTTCAGGCGGCGCGAGTCCGCGATGGATGGACACAGATGACGGAGCAGCCGCAAGGGATGCCGAGCCTCCCCGCTCGGGCATTGATCATCCCGATCCGGTTCTATCGGGCCTTCATCAGCCCGATGCTCGGTCCACGTTGCCGTTTCTATCCGTCATGCAGTGCCTACGGGCTCGAAGCGATAGCCGTACACGGTGCATTGCGCGGCACATGGCTGACTGTCCGGCGCATCGGGCGGTGCCACCCATTCCATCCCGGAGGTATAGACCCGGTGCCCCCACGCCCGGTTCGGTCCCACGAAACGCAAGGGAGATAGCTCGGTGGAGCTGTCCTGGCTGAGCTGGCTCTATGAAGCCGTAGCCCATGTCATCATCTGGATCCATCAGGGATACAGCACATTCCTCAACCCGGACAGCGGGCTGACATGGGCCCTGACCATCATCACGCTGACCGTTTTCATGCGGGTCCTGATCTTCCCGCTCTTCCTGAAGCAGATGCGCTCGTCGCGCAAGATGCAGGAACTCGCCCCCAAGGTGGCCGAGCTCCGCAAGCGCTACAAGAACGACAAGCAGCGCATGAACCAGGAAGTCATGGCGGTCTACCAGGGAGCGGGCGCCAACCCGCTCGGTGGCTGTCTGCCCGTGGTCGCGCAGTTCCCCATCTTCATCTCGATGTTCACCGTGCTGCGGGCCATGGCCGACGGCCGCCCGGTCTACGGCATGACGCAGCAGCTCGTCGACAGCGCCCGATCCGCGCACATCTTCGGCGCGCCGCTCCCGGCGAACTTCTGGATGTCGCAGGCCCAGGTAGAGAGTTTCGGGGCCACCGTCGTCACGACGAAGATCGTGCTGGGTGTCTTCGTGGCGATCAGCTCGCTCACCACGTTCCTCACCGTCCGGCAGAGCGTCACCCGCTCGATGGCCCAGATGCCGGACAACCCCATGGCGCAGCAGCAGAAGATCCTGATGTACATCTCTCCGCTGTTCGCCTTCTTCAGCCTCAACTTCCCGCTCGGCCTGATCATGTACTGGGTCACCACGAACCTGTGGACGCTCGGTCAGCAGCACTGGTTCTACACCCGCCACCCGATGCCGCAGTTCGACGCCAAGGGCAACGTGGTCCCGGTCGAGCCGAAGACCAGCCTGCTCTCGAAGATCCGCAAGGGCGGCGCCACTCCGGAAGAGGAAGTGCCTTCCGCGCCGCCGGAGCCTAAGATCATTCGGCAGCAGCCCAGTCGTCAGCCCCGCAGCAAGCGCACCGGCAGCAAGAAGTCGTGAACACGAAGGAGAGGCCGGCCATGACCGAGGCCGAGCAGGAGAAGACTCCTGATCTCAACGCGCTCGAGCAGGAAGGCGAGATCGCGGCAGACTACGTCGAGGGTCTCCTGGATATCGCCGACATCGACGGCGACATCGACATGGACGTCGAAGGTGACCGCGCGCTGGTCTCGGTCGTGGGCCTCAAGGGCACCGGCCTCGTCGGGCCCGAGGGGGAGGTTCTGGAGGCGCTCCAGGAGCTGACCCGCCTGGCCGTGCACCGGCAGACGGGGGAGCGGTCCCGGCTGATGCTCGACGTCGCCGGCTACCGCGAGCGGCGCCGCGCCGAGCTCACCAAGCTCGGCACCGAGATCGCCAACGAGGTGAAGGAGAAGGGCGAGCCCAAGGCACTGCACGCCATGACGCCCTTCGAGCGCAAGATCGTCCACGACGCGGTGGCGGCCGCCGGGCTCCGTAGCGAGTCCGAGGGGGAAGAGCCGCACCGCTACGTGGTGGTGCTCCCGGTCTGACCGCACGTACGTACGCTCGCTCGCCGACCGGCCGCCGTCCCGCACTCGGGGGACGGCGGCCGGTTCGCATGAGGGCATCCTTCATGTACGTACAGTTTGTCGGCTCTATAGCTAATTGCTCCTTTTGGCATCTTTCATGAAGTTTGGAGCATTCCGGGTTCGGTGCGGAGTGCAGAGAGTGTGGCGCGCGGCCCTCATTCAGGGCAGCCCGCTAGCCTTGCCAAGTGATCGCACGCCTAGCCTTTGAGTAGAGACCACCGCCCATGACCCCCGAGGAAGGGCCACCCACCAGTGACCGACGAGCTGCCGCCTCCGCCCGACGAAGCGCGTGAGCTGCCGCCTCCACCCGATGTGGCGCGAGAGGTCTTCAGCGGCGAGGCGTGGGGCCGCGCACAGGCGTTCGCCGAGTTCCTCGCCGGCCCTGGGGTGGTACGCGGGCTGCTGGGCCCCCGCGAGGTCCCGCGGATCTGGGATCGCCATCTGCTCAACTGCGCCGTCGTCGCCGAGGCCGTGCCGCCGGAGGTGCGGCTGGTCGACATCGGCTCGGGCGCCGGGTTGCCGGGCCTCGTGCTGGCGATCGTCCGGCAGGACATCACGGTGACCCTGCTGGAGCCGCTCCTTCGCCGTACCGTCTTCCTGGAGGAGTGCGTCGAAGCCCTCAAACTGGACAACGTCGAGGTGTTGCGCGGTCGCGCGGAAGAGCTGGCGGGCAAGCGCGAATTCGACGTCGCCAGCGCCCGCGCTGTCGCGCCACTTGACCGGCTGCTGAAGTGGGCCATGCCACTCCTTCGCGAGGGTGGCGAGTTGATCGCCATGAAGGGGGAGCGCGCCGCGGAGGAACTTGCCGAGGCGGAGCCCCAATTGCGGGCCTGCGGGGCGAGGACAGCCGAGCTTGTGACCGTCGGGCGCGGTAAGGTCGAGCCGCCTGCAACATTGGTTCGGGTGGTAGCAGGTCGCGCGCCGGAGCCCGGTAGGCGGCGACAAAGGAGGTGACGGTCGTGCCAATCGCGTCAAGCGGTCTTGGCTGGCCGGACAGCCCTCTGTCCGAGAGTCCCAGCGGGGTTGGCTGGCCCGAAATGGGCGTGTCGCGACAGCGAATTCCTGGCACCGGCCTGCCACTGGTTGAAAGGATGGCCAACGTGACCCAGACCCCCCTAAACCCCGGTGATTCGCCGTTGGTACGAGAGGCGCTCAGCTCAGTGGTTTCACGTGAAACATCTGCCACCCAAACAGCCGCTGCCAAGGCAGGCGACGCGTCTGGGGGAGGCGACGGCGCCTGGCCGAGGCCGCCCAAGTGCCGAGTGATCGCGGTGGCGAACCAGAAGGGTGGCGTCGGAAAGACCACGACTTCGGTCAACATCGCCGCCGCGCTCTCGATGCACGGCCAGCGCGTACTCGTCGTCGACCTCGACCCCCAGGGCAACGCCTCCACGGCCCTGGCCACCGAACACCGGGGCGATGTCCCGGATGTCTATCAGGTGCTCGTCGACGACTTGCCGATGGCCGACATCGTCAAGGAGGTACCGGACATGCCGGGCCTCTACTGCGCCCCCGCCACCATCGACCTCGCCGGCGCCGAGATCGAACTCGTCTCCCTCGTCGCCCGGGAAGCCCGCCTCCGGCGCGCGCTGGGGGCCTTCGAGGCGATCGAGCTCGACTACATCATCATCGACTGCCCGCCGTCGCTCGGCCTCCTGACCGTCAACGCCCTGGTCGCCGCCGAAGAGGTCATGATCCCCATCCAGTGCGAGTACTACGCCCTGGAGGGCCTGGGCCAGCTCCTCCGCAACGTCGACCTCATCAAGGCGCACCTGAACCCGACGCTCAGCCTGTCGACGATCGTCCTCACCATGTACGACGGCCGCACCCGGTTGGCGTCCCAGGTCGCCGACGAGGTCCGCGCCCACTTCGGGGAGACGGTCCTCAGCACGGTCATCCCGCGCAGCGTCCGCCTTTCGGAGGCGCCCAGCTATGGGCAGTCGGTGATGACGTACGACCCTGGCTCGAGTGGCGCCATGGCCTACATGGACGCCGCCCGAGAAATCGCCCACCGCGCCGCCGTCTGACCCCTTCGCCCGTTGTGTCGTAGGGCTGATCTTGTATGGCCGTATGTACGTTGTGCGGCTTGAGTGCGGCGGCTGTCCTGCGATCCGCCCTCTCCTGAGTTCGTTTCCACGGGCTGTCCACCGATGGCCCGTTGCTGGGGGCTGGTCCCGGTCTCTTGTGTTTCGCATCCGTACGGACCATCCCCTACTGCTCGTTGCCCGAATCCGTACGGACCAGCCCTTACCGCTCGTTGCCCGTAGCCGTGTGGCCTCACCGCTCGTCTCCAGCATCCGTACGGACCGCGCCCGCTTTTCTCCCCGAGCCCGCGCTCGCTTTCCGCGACGATCCACAAACGGCTTCCACGGATGACCCCATAAACCGCGCGCAGTGCACGCGGGCAACTGCCTACGGATGCTCTCGCCCGGACTGCTCGGTCCACTCGGCCCATCTGGTCCGCCCGCTCCGCCGGCTCCGCCCGCTCCTCCGCCTGGTCCGCCCGCTCCGTCCGACCGCTGGAGCCGCTGGAGCCGCCGGAGCCACTGGACCCGCCCGACCCGTCCAACCGCTGGACCGCTGGACCGCTGGACCGCTGGACCGCTGGACCGCTGGACCGCTGGACCGCTGGACCGCTGGGCCTCCGGGCCCGCTGGGCCTCCGGGCCCGCTGGGCCTCCGGGCCCGCTGGGCCCGCCGGGTCCTCCGGACACGCAGCGCACCCAGCACATGTGGCACACGGGTAGACACGGCCCATGTGGCTCACGCGCTCACGCGCTCACGCGCTCACGCGGCACACATGGCAGACAGGGCCCACGCGCCCACGCGAGCGTAGAACGCGGCCAGGCCGTTCCCCGTGTCCGTGGCCATGTAAAAGTCCCCACAGGTGGCCAGTTCGAGGTCACCACTGATGGCCGGTTTAGGTCCCCGCTTCTTCTCCGCGCTGTTCGCG